>NZ_JBDZDJ010000004.1:0-377215 GCF_040049135.1 Gordonia sp. VNK1
CTGCACTACACTGGACATGCGCAACGCCGGAACTCCTCAGGTTTAGTCTTCGCAAACCAAACCTTAAGCAGGACAACGGCGTTGCGCCCTCACGCCACGCCGAACCCACCCACAACTACGTCACAAGAGCCCAAGTTCTGCCGCGAGATGAGTGATCAACTCGGTACGGGCGGAAGCCCACTCTGGTCCGCCGAAGTATGTGCTGCTGACACTCCGGGGACCGGCTGCACCAGTGGACGGCGGCACTCCATGGTGCCCACCGGCCACAACGGCAACCCGCTCTGCCGCACCAGGCCGGAAACCATATTCCTTGCGCAGGAAGGTATGGATTGCGTGATAGCTGATCACCGAATGAGGAACTCCGGGACGCTTGCTGCAGCCCGCCGGAAAGTGAAATCCTGCGTCCCGCATAGGACCGACGAGATCGATTCCTCCTGGAGTGTTCGACAGCGACTCAACCTGGATCGCGAACGTCGGGCTGAGCTTTCCGACATCGTGAGTCGCAGCCAAGAATCTCCCGAGGGTGCACGCCTCGTCGTCGGTGAAACCTTCACTCAAGAATCGTTTTGTCGAGTCCGCGAGCCAGCAATGCCAGAGATATCCGGCAACCTCGGCCGAATCCTCAGAATGCCGGATCAGCGACATCCACTCCCCGGTCTGCCGCCGCGACTTCGCCCATGCAGACTGCACCTGACGACTGAGCACTACACATCCTTTGGTCTCTACCGGCGCAATCCGTCCATCAGCCAAGTCGACGGGTCTGACATTTCTCAGAAGTCGGGACACTGGCCCACCGCATCGCGGCTCATAAGGAGCGGCCAGGAAGCGGCGAGGAGCGGCGGCGTCAGGACGCAGCTGTCGACAGCCTGACACCCGAACACCAAATATGGAGCGTCCCTCCGATTCTCGATCGAGAACGAGCACTCCCGTGTCGCTTCACGCTTTGGACCAAGTGACGACTGGGCGTGAATCACGTTCGCAGGAAACAAGCTACCGCCGTCCTCCTCAGTCTGAACCCACAGTGATGACATTCAACTCTGAGCACAGGGGAGGCCGTCGCCGTGCGGCTCAATATTCCCCCGGACGATGGACAACCGACGCACGCTGAGCCGTTGAACGCGTCGGCAAACGACACGTCAACACACCGACGACGCGTAACACTGGTCCACGGCTAAGCCGTATTGGGCACGCCCAAGATTTCGTTGGGGGTCCCCCGCCAAGTCCCGATTCAGCCGCGGTATGGGTCCTTGGTTGAGCGCCCACTCGACGGGAAAGGACGCCCACTCGACGGAGACGCCGAAGGCCGGCCACCCACTCGGGGTGACCGGCCTTCGGTCGAGTAACGCTGTGAGCGTTGGGGTTTCGAGAACTCAGGGTTTCGAGAACCTCAACCAGCGAGCGGCGGGATCAGAATCCCATGCCGCCCATCTCGTCGCCACCCGGCATTGCCGGGGCCGGGTTCTTCTCCGGCTTGTCGGCGACGACGGCCTCGGTGGTGAGGAACAGGGCCGCGATCGAGGCTGCGTTCTGCAGCGCCGAGCGGGTGACCTTCACCGGGTCGTTGATGCCGGCGGCCAGCAGGTCCTCGTAGTTGCCGGTGCCGGCGTTGAGGCCGGTGCCCTTCGGCGAGTTGAGGATCTTGTCGGCGACGACGCCGGGCTCGAGGCCGGCGTTGAAGGCGATCTGCTTGGCCGGAGCCGACAGCGCAACCTTGACGATGTTGGCACCGGTGGCCTCGTCGCCTTCCAGCGAGAGTCCGTCGATGACCGGCTCGGACTGCAGCAGGGCCACGCCACCGCCGGCGACGATGCCCTCTTCGACGGCAGCCTTCGCGTTGCGGACGGCGTCCTCGATGCGGTGCTTGCGCTCCTTGAGCTCGACCTCGGTGGCCGCGCCGGCCTTGATGACCGCAACACCGCCGGCCAGCTTGGCCAGACGCTCCTGCAGCTTCTCACGGTCGTAGTCGGAGTCGCTGTTCTCGATCTCGCTGCGGATCTGCGCCACGCGACCGGCGATCGCGTCGGCATCACCGGCGCCGTCGACGATGGTGGTCTCGTCCTTGGTCACGACGACCTTGCGGGCGGTGCCGAGCAGCTCGACGCCGGCGCCCTCGAGGGACAGGCCGACCTCTTCGCTGATGACCTCGCCACCGGTGAGGATGGCGATGTCGGCCAGCATGGCCTTGCGACGGTCACCGAAGCCCGGGGCCTTGACGGCGACGGACTTGAAGGTGCCACGGATCTTGTTGACGACCAGGGTCGAGAGGGCTTCGCCCTCGACGTCCTCGGCGATGATCAGCAGCGGCTTGCCGGCCTGGATGACCTTCTCCAGCAGCGGCAGCAGGTCCTTGACGGTCGAGACCTTGCCCGACACGAGCAGGATGTAGGGATCTTCGAGGACGGCTTCCTGGCGGTCGGCGTCGGTCACGAAGTAGCCCGAGATGTAGCCCTTGTCGAAGCGCATGCCCTCGGTGAGCTCCAGCTGCAGCCCGAAGGTGTTGGACTCCTCGACGGTGATGACGCCTTCCTTGCCGACCTTGTCCATCGCCTCGGCGATGAGCTCGCCGATCGAGGGGTCGCCGGCCGAGATGCCCGCGGTGGCAGCGATCTGCTCCTTGGTCTCGACCTCCTTGGCGCTCTTCAGCAGCGACTCGGTGACGGCCTCGACGGCCTTCTCGATGCCGCGCTTGAGACCCAGCGGGTTCGCGCCGGCAGCGACGTTGCGCAGACCCTCACGCACGAGAGCCTGGGCAAGCACGGTGGCGGTGGTGGTGCCGTCGCCCGCGACGTCGTCGGTCTTCTTGGCAACTTCCTTGACGAGCTCCGCGCCGATCTTCTCGTACGGGTCCTCGAGCTCGATTTCCTTGGCGATGGAGACACCGTCGTTGGTGATGGTGGGGGCGCCCCACTTCTTCTCCAGAACGACGTTGCGGCCCTTGGGTCCCAACGTCACCTTGACTGCGTCGGCGAGGCTGTTGAGACCCCGCTCGAGGCCGCGACGGGCCTCTTCGTCGAACGCGATTTGCTTGGCCATGGGTAAGTGATCCTCCGATAGGGGGTGACACTAGGTTTCGTATGGCCGGAACTCGGTGCCCGCGACGGACGACCGGCGTGTCAGGTGCCGATCTCACCGTCCCGACCTGGCACTCGCAGTACGTGAGTGCCAACGTCCGTTTTAGCACTCGACCCTGGTGAGTGCAAGGTGTGACCGCCGTCCGGATACACCGGCCCCGTGTTCAGCCGGAGGCCACCAGCAGCGGCACCAGTTGCTCGTCGGCGGTCCAGGCGCCGTGATGGCCGATCATCGTCGCCTCCGACGGCTCGGCCTCGCCTCGGACCAGCACCGTCGTCCCCTGTCCGACGGCGACGATGTCACCGATGCGGGCCGCGATCCGGGGTGGCACGGCGTGGCCGAACCAGCCCTCGTCGAGCACCTGCTCGCGGGTCGCCGTACGCGCATCGTCGTCGCCGACCACCTGCGCCCACGCCGCGAGCACGTCGTCGCGCGCACCGTCCTCGGTGTACAGATGCCGCACCCGCGGCTCGCCGGCGATCATCGCGACCCCGGCGGTCAGCGCGTCCTCGATGTCGAGGTCGATGCGACGGCCCGCCGCCAGCATGCCGTGATCGCCGGTCACCGCCAGGGAGGCGTCGGCGGGGAGGCTCGAGGCGATGTCGGCGACGAGGCGATCCACCGTGCGCAGCGCCCCGAGCCACTCGGGTGATCCCGGGCCGTACCGATGCCCGGCGGCGTCGAGGTCGGACAGGTAGGCGTAGACGAACCGGGGCCGTTTGCTGCGGCGGACGAGGGTGTTGACGACCCCCTCCAGAACGGTGTCCGACGAGTTGGCCGGCCAGTAGCGTCCGGTCGCGCGGAACGCCACCTGGGTCAGGCCGGTGCCGCGGAACTCACCGGGCATCACGTAGGAGATCTCCACGCCCGCGTCGGCGAGGCCGGCCAGCGCTCCGGCCAACGGCGCCACCAGGTTCGGCGGATAGGTCACCAGCGCCGACGGGCCGTCGGAACGATCCATCGTCCAGCGCAGGGCGTTGAGCAGCCGCGGGGTACCGCGGGTGCGGGAATCGTCGTCGGGCCGAAAGGCGTAGCCGATGATGCCGTGCACCCCGCAGGGCGCGCCGGTGGTGAGGCTGGTGATCGAGGTGGCGGTGGTCGACGGGAACCCGGCGCGCAGTCCGGCCGCGCGCAGTCGGGCGAGGGTGGGCGCGTCGTCGGCGTGCCGCTGCAGCAGTCGGTCACCGAGGCCGTCGACCATCAGCAGCACCACCGTCGACGCGGCGAGGTCGGGCATCCCTTCCGTCGCGGTACCAGGGTCGAGCAGCGTCGTGCCGATCCACGGCAGCACGTCGGCGAGCGTTCGGGGATGGGCTCCCCAGTCGGCCGGCGGGAGTTCCTCCATCACGGCGTCTGCCGGTGTGGGCTGTACCGACGGGGCGCGATCCATAGCTCCGCATTGTGCCGCACAGACGGCGACGCGTCGGCCTTCCGGTCCACTCCGAGCCCGCGAATACCAACGGAATAAAAGTTGATCGTCATGCGCTCAACTTGACATAAGTACTCACCCGCAAGTGATAGGACTCGTCATGGCAACCACCCGCCTCGTTCCCGCCCGTCGTCGTGCCGCCGCGCCGCTGTTCACACCGTTCCGCCCCTTCGACGACCCGCGCGGCCTGCTCGACGTCGTCGACGCCGCCTTTGCCGGCCTCGACTCCCCCCGCTTCGCCGACGCCTGGACACCCGCGGTCACCGTCGAGGAAACCGACGGCGCCTACCGCGTCGAGGCCGAACTGCCCGGCATCAAGCGTGAGGATGTCACCGTCGAACTCGACGAGAAGATCCTGCACATCCACGGTGAGACCGCCGAGACCGAGCGGACCGGCAAGGTCCGCCACCAGACACGTCGCACCGGGAAGTTCGACTACCGGCTCCGCCTCCCCCAGGAGGTCAATGCCGACGCCGTGACGGCAACCCTCACCGACGGCGTACTGACACTCGAACTCGCCAAGGCGGTACCGGCCGGCGCCCGCCAGATCACCATCTCCGATGAGTCGTCCGCCGTGCAGGCGGAGACCGCATCGGCCGACGCTCCCGAGACCCCGCTGTCCGGGGCCACCGAGAGTGAGGCCACCGAGGGCTGAACCTCTCGGTTTCGTTCGGTCGGAGATTGCGCATGATGCCGTCCCACGCATGTCGTGGGGCGGCATCGTGGTGTTTACGGCCCGCTCGTGTGCCGCAGCTCCCGCGGTCCCCGGCCCGGATGCCGATATAACCGGGATGAATACGCCGGCTCGCGTCAATAATTGACGCGAGGGCGCTGGCTCATCCCGGTTATATCGGCTCGTCCCGGTTATATCGGCATCGGGCATCGCCATCGCCGCACACGGACGCCGACATGCTTGCGGATGCGTCCCGTTGGTCAGTGCGGAGGCCGCACAGTCGCGCGAATGACCCGTTCCCCGCGCTACATACGCGATCGTGACCTCATGGTGCTACTTTCGCCACGATATGTGTGTGCCGTCGGCACACCGTCGGGGTGCGGGAAGGGTGAATCATGCGCGGGTCGCCGGATGCGCAGATCGCCGGACACCGACTGGCCGAGATCGTCGGCCAGGGCGGGATGGGGACGGTCTACGCCGCACACCATCCGCGTCTGCCACGGATGGTCGCGTTGAAGGTGCCCAACGCGTCGGTGTCGGCCGACCCGGCCTTCCGGCGGCGCTTCCAACGCGAGGCCCACCTCTCGGCCGGTCTCGAACACCCGCACATCGTCGGATGTCTACGAGAAGGTGTGCGCCGACGCTGCCTGTCGACCTGCGTTGAGAGCGCCATGTGCCGAAAGCCACGTACTCGGCGGGCGCGTTGACGGAGATCACCTCAGTGGCAGCAGGGATGGATGTGGCGCACGCAGCGACAAGGCACAATTCACAGGCGATCACCCATGCAGTCGCCCAAGTCCCGCTCGCTTGTCCGGCGGCAACCAGGCACAGACCGAACGTGATGATGTGCGTGCCAACGAATTTGGAGACGATCTTGCCGGTGCAGTAAGGACATCGCGCACATCGGCAACGTCATCGGAATGAAGGCGAGTCCGATTTACGTGCACTGAGCCCGGGCTGACGCTGGTACCACCGAGCCAGGGTGAACAGCAGTCCGCAGAAGACCAGTGACGCCGACGCCGCGGCGAGGATATGTTGAAACTCAACCATGTTCTACGTCCCTTTGACCAGCAATCACGTACTCTCCGTCCTCGTGACCCACCAACGGCCTACGACGCGGCCGGTCAATGTCATAGATACGTCGTTCCGCGACGATCTCGCCGCCTTTGAATGTCAGCTGCCTCGTAAGAAGTCGGTCGATATGGTTGTACACCAGGGTGCGACGGAGTTCAGGTACAGACGTGCTCGCGAGATAGAACTCGGTCGTTTCGCTAGTTGCCGTTGGGTCAAAATCTACAAACTTCCAGCGGTCATCGCTGCCGCCCCATATGTCGAGATCGACAGGAAAACACAATCTGAATATCTTCGGCGCTCGGGACCATTTAACCAAAGGGTCAGCTGTCGAGAAATCCACGTTCTCTCCGTACCCGTAACCATGATTCGGATCATAGAAGAAATGGATTCCAAATTCATTCTCCACAATAAACGAGCGATCGATCGTATTGGTTCGAAATCGCCACACCAACGGGGCATCTCGTTTCGAATTCCAGGATAGACATCGCGCCTTGATTTCACCAGTTCGTTGAATCTCAATGACTCGGCCAAGTTCCTTGGCGAACTCGCCGATCAGATTACTAGACATCAGATAGTTCCCATCACGATGTAGGCGCGCCAGGAAAGTTGCATGGCGTCGGGTTGCGACGAGTGCCCGGAGAGCAGTAGAACGTAGGCATCCTAATGTTGATGTTACTCTCCCTCTCAGGGAAGTAGTGCCTACCACCGCTAATGTACGTACGATCATTCGTCAGATGGAGATAGATCTCCTCTTCATATGGAACACCGTATTGCGCCCGCGATTCCTGACTATTGCGCCAATAGGGTATATTTTCATATTCCTCAGGACCAAAGAACGGATCTTCACCAGGAACATCTTCGCGCAAGTTCCACCCCAGTCGCACATCAGGCTGATCCGTAGATATCAAATTCGTCCAACGAACTACCTGATTACTTCGATTCGTCAGCTCCTGATTCATTTGATAACGGAGCCATTCGGACCACACCACACGCGTCCTCAACAGTGTGGTATTCTCAATCTTTCCGTAACAGATATCGGCATTCGCTCTTGCGTGCCAGGGGTCTACGAGAAGAATCTCCTTCGACGGATTGCCATTCGGGTTACACGGGTCGGGATTCGTATCCACCTCAGACCGCGACGAGGCCGATTCCCTGTACCCGTTGGTTAACCGGGTCACGTCAGCAGCGGTCTTTCCTGTTGTCTCCTGAAAACTACCCGAGAAAATATTACCAACAAACGACCGATTACCATTTTCCTCGTAAACGCTGACCACACCGCCATTTTGACACAACATATAGGCATTCGAGAGGCTTACAGATTTCAGAATGTGTCCGGCAGCATCGCTGCAAAGGCTAGCTTTAGTTCCGTCACGTTGACCACTTCGAATTGGAGCCTGCCCGGACGTGATATTCGCTGCCGGGCTGCTTGTCGATGTGGGCGGGTTCAGGTTCGGTCCGCTCGCCGGGGAGGAACTGCTCGTCTCAGTCGAGGCTTCGGTGGTGGTCGGGGCTTCCTCGGTGGTACTTGGTGTCGTAATGGTCGGGGTGGTCTCGTTGTTCTGACCACACTTGTACGGCGGATTTGGGGTGGGCGCGTCATCGACGGTACTGCCGGGATGCGCCAGCACCCATGCCTGTTTCCACGCGGTGTTGTAGGCGGTAGTTTCGCGTTTGCACCGCTCGGCGGGAGTTTCCGCGCTGCTCGTTGGTGCGCTGATCAGCGTGATCGCGACCACGGTCACCGCAACGATGCAGCCCAACGCAAGAAGCGCCGCCTTCGCCGCCCGGCCCAAAGCCGCCGGGGTGTGGGTGTGCTGTCCCATAGCTGGGTCACTCTCCCTTCAGATTGGCGGCAAGAACGGTCGTGTCGGGAACTCCCGGCGAAGTGAGACAGCCAGGCAGGATCGGTGCCCGTGACGTCATACGTGGATCATCTGCGGGATGGGTCAACACCGAGCCTTGAAACCACACCCGCTGGTAGGCCAGGCAATCCGGGTTATCCACCTCGACATGGGCTGGCACAGGCTGGGGCACCGAGGACGCATCGGCGACCAAGGAGGCTTGAGACGCAACCGACCACAAGCCACCGCTCACCATGGATCGGGCCCAACCCGTGTCACCCACCGGCACAGGCCGGATGGTGTGGCAGCGCGGTGACGACCGCTCCGCCCCCTACTGTCGTGATGTAGCGCGTTCATGCGAAACAGATCTCCTGTCAGATCGAAGAATTTGAGCAAGAAGGCTCGCGTGTGACGGGGAGGCCACCGCCACACGCGCGGACTGTTGGCGACTGGCGCCGGCCGTCGTGACCTCCCCTGGTGGGGGCGCCAATGTGTTAGCGCGATCACCGCACTACCTCGAGCGCCAGCAAGAACCGACGTCAGGTTGCACACAGTGTCCCTGCGGTGCCGTTACCAGCCCGGCTCTGCGAGAGTTCGTGCCGAACGGTGGTCAGATAGCTTTCTGGACGCCGTACTCGGTGAATACGTAAACGCCTGTCTCGGTAATGACCGAAATCTTGGCGTACGGCCGAACCTGTACCGCCCCCAACGCATTCGACATCGACAATTGGATACCGGAGAGCACAATGTCGGCCGTCGGCCGCGTCAATGCGATCTCGGCCAACGTAACCGTAGTAACCTTGCCCGCACCCACCTCGAACTCCAGATCCGCCGACGGGATCACTGTCGCCTCCGCACCAGCCTCGGCACCGATCTCGCCAATCGACCCACCACCACCGCCAGAGGAGATGTTGACTGTGGGTGCGATCTTCGCGTTCACCCCAGCATTGAGCTTCAACTCCGGCGTATGCGCAGTCACTTTCACCCCGGTCGGGGCAAACGACACGGGATACCCGATCTGATAGCCAACCTCGAGAGTCGCCTGGACCGCCTCACCACCGGTGATGCCGCGCACCGCGGCATGCACATCAGCCGAGAGCAACGCTTCCCGCGAGAACGCATCCACCGAACCGATCGGGGTCGCCCTCACCGAATATGCATTGAGATAGATCGTGTGCCCATCCCGCGTCGGATGCGCTGTCGCCGAAGCAACCCCACCTCCAGCCAACAATGCGGCTATCACTGAGGCGAGCACGACAGCCAGCGCGGCGGGCACCCCGAACAACCCGTGCGCGTGTCGGCGTACACGACCGGACCGGTTCGCTAGCACCTGCGGTAGGTGTGCGTGAACAACTTGCTTCATTCTGATCCCCCAGACCCTGATGAATATGTAATCGCAAACCCACACACCCCCGGCGCCAGCAAACCGCTGCGTCAGAACCGTGAATCAGCTGCGTGCAGAAGTACGCCACATCAAATCACGTGATGCATATGATCAACTCTAGGTTTGTGCGTGACCTCACAGCTCGACATGCCTGGCAGGTTCTCCGGAACCGGAATCTTCCCCCAAAGTGGGCACATCGCGGCGGGAATCTCACGGACTCCCCTACCATCCAGCATCCGCTGCCATGCAGCCCATGGCGTGCGTAGAAATCTTGTCTTTCATCGACGACATCGACGGGACGCGCCTCGACACCGATGACGCCGACACCATCCGATAGTCATGACGCGGCGTCGACTTCCAACTCGAGGCCTGACTTGGCTCAATTTCGTGAACTCGCGGATGGCGGGGCTGTGACCTGGGTTGATGGGTGTCGGTGTGGACACTAGCGGTGGGGGTTTTGGGCTGCTGGGGTGGCGTTTGTGCGGAAGGTGAAGACCAAGTCGGGGGCGACGGTCGGTGCAGATCGTGCATTCCAATCGTCGTGATATCGGCGATCAGGCATGGGTGGGCGAGGACGCCTGGGTGGTCGGCGACGCGCGGGTCCGCGAGAACGCGAGCGTGCGTGACAACGCCTTCGTGGGCGACCGCACCGACATCTCCGGTACCGCACGCGTCGACGGCAACGCCTCGGTGTTCGGCGATGCGACGGTGTCGGGCACGGCTCGCATCTCCGGTGACGCCGAAATCAGCGGCACCGCATCGGTGTCCGGTTCGGCCTGGGTGTACGAGGAGGCCGCGATCGGGGACGCGTCGAGCATCGACGGAAACTCGCGGATCTGTGGTCGAGCCAAGATCGGCGGCCACGCCCGCGTCGACGAGTTCGCGATCGTGAGTGACCGGTGCCGCATCGGCGATCGGGCAACCGTTCGCGGCCACGCCCGGGTGGGCGACTCCGCGATCGTCTCCGGATCGGCCGTCGTCGATGGGCGGGCCCGTATCCACGGCCACGCCGAGGTCGCCGGGGCGGCCCAGATCGGGGACGACGCGGTGATATCCGGCAATGCGCGGGTCGCCGGGCAGGCCGTGGTCCGCGACGATCAGAAGGTGGATTCGGGCACCCGGGCGTGAGGCGAGCGCCGTTCGGGTCACCGCAGCTTGCGGCGCAGCAGTTTTCCCGTCGCCGATCGGGGGAGTTCGCCGACGATCTCGATCTCCCGCGGGTACTTGAAGGCGGCGAGACGGTCGCGGCAGTAGTCGATCAGCCCGGCCTCGGACACCGAATCCGGTTCGGCGAGAACGACGAACGCCTTGACCGACTCACCCCGGTACTCGTCGGGGATGCCGACCACGGCGACGTCGACGACCGCCGGATGGGTGCGCACGATACGTTCGACCTCGGTGGGCCACACCTTGTACCCGGACGCGTTGATGAGTTCACTCTTGCGGTCGATGATGTAGAACCAGCCGTCGGCGTCCATGAATCCCAGGTCGCCGGTGCGTAATTCGCCGCCGACGAAGGTGTCCGCACTCGCCCGTGGGTTCTGCCAGTAGCCGTCGACCACCTGCGGTCCGGCCACCACGAGCTCACCGATCTCACCGGCGGGCAGATCGGCACCGGACTCGTCGACGACCCGTACCGACGTGTCGAACACCGGCACCCCGACCGACAGCACACCGGTTTCCGGGTCGACCGGGGCATCCCTGCCGAGGGGCACCATGTGGGTGGGTGAGGTGGTCTCGGTGAGTCCGTAGACGTTGTGGATGTAGCCGCCGAGCCGGTCGGCGATGCGCTGGGCGGTCTCCGGATCGATCGGTGCGCCGCCCGACAGCCGCAGTCGAAGCGGCTCCAGTTCGGTTGCGGTGATCGATGATTCGTCGGCGAGTGCGATGTAGGCGGTGATCACCGCGACCATGAAACCGGGACGGTGACGCCGGATGGCGTCGGCCATCACCTCGGGGTGGAAGCGGTGGGTGAGCACCAGGGTTGCGCCGAGCAGGGTGGCGAGCATGACGCCACCGATCAGCCCCGTCACGTGGAAGACCGGCGACGCACCGAGGACCGGGTCGCGCGTCGCACCGGTCCAGTCCCGGTACACGTGGGCACTGAACACGAGGTTCGCATGGGTCAGGCGCGCTCCCTTGGGTGGTCCGGTGGTTCCCGACGTCGCCATCAGCACCGCGGTGTCGAGCGGGCCGACCGGTCGTGCCGGCACCGTCCCATCCGTCGGCCACCCGGCGATCAGCGCGTCGAGATCGATGGTGTCGGCGGGCGCGCGTCGTCCGAAGTCGGCATCGGAGAACAACCTCGCATCCGGACTACTCACACCACTGATCGGCGACGCGGTGAGCACCACCCGTATCCCGGAGTTCCCGTCGCCCAACAGGTTCCGGAGTCGATCCTCGTAGATGTCGTCGAGGGCCAGCAGTGCCGTCGGGGTGTACTCACCGAGCCGTGCGGCTAGTTCGTCGGCGGTCGACATCGGGCTGAGGGTCGCGGCCACTCCCCCGGCGCGCCACGCCGCGATCAACCCGATGACAAAGGCCGGGTCATTCTGCAGGATCAGGGCCATCCGGTCGCCCGGCGCGAATCCCCGGGCGATGAGCAACGCGGCGACGGCGCCGGCCGCATGGTCGAGTTCGGACCACGTCAGCACGCGGTCGAAGTAGGCGATCGCGATGTCGTCGGGGTGCGCGGCGACCGTCGCGTCGAACATGTCGAGCGCGGTGGCGACACCGATCCGCAGGTGCGCTCCCAGACCCGGTGCATAGTGGGCCAACCACGGACGTCGGTCGTAGACGTCGAGGCGGTAATCGGAGTCCGGTGCTGCGGGTGTGTTCATCGCGTCCGCGAGTGTACGAACGCGTGACCTCCTGTGTCCGGCGAACGCGCGGACAGGTAGCGCACCGATGCCCTACCGTGTTCAGCATGGCTGAACGAAGTGCGGTCGGATCGGCGGTTCGACGCACCCGTGAACACGCGGGGATCACCCTGCGTGCGCTGGCGAGCGCGCTCGGCGTCAGCGTCGGCACCATGAGTGCGATCGAGAACGACAAGGTCGCCGTCACGATCGACCGGCTGAACGCGATCGCCGCCGCACTCGACGTGCCGAGTTCCACGCTCCTCGATTTCGACGCCGGGGCACCGGTGGCCGACGCCGCACATCCCGCCTCCGGCGACTGGCGCCACTTCGCCGACCTCGATCTGGACCCGGTGCTCTCGGCCGCGGTGGAGGTGTTCACCGAGACCGGCTATCACGGCGCCACGATGCGGCTGGTGGCCAACGCCGCGGGCATCAGCGTCGCCGGGATCTATCACCATCACCGCAGTAAGCAGCAGATGCTCGTCGCTCTCTGCGATCTCACGATCGCCGACATCACCTGGCGCATGGCCGCCGCATCCGATGAAACCGATTCTCCAGTCGAGAGTTTCGCGAGAATGGTGGAGGCACTGGCACTGTGCCACACCCATCGGCGTGACCTGGCCTTCATCGTGGCCACCGAGATGCGCAGCCTCGAGGAGCCCGACCGGTCGCGGATCGCCGACAATCGCCGTCGCATCCAGCAACGCCTCGACCACGCGGCCGCCCGCGCCGTCGCGACCGGCGAGTTCACCACCGACACACCCCACAACACCGGCCGCGCCATCGCCACCATGTGCATGGCGCTGCCCTACTGGTTCTCGCCTCGCGGGCCGCAGTCCCCCGACGAGGTGGCCGCCGAGTACGCCCGGTTGGCGCTGACCATGATGGGCCATCGGGTTCAGCCCGACTGAACATCTGCGAGCTCCGATCGCCGCCGATGGGCCTGCGGCGGCGGGGGTTGACGCACGCCCGGTCCATCTGTGATCCTCATCTCACTGAACCCGGTCCGAACGATCGCTCGGACTGTTCAGACCTGACGAATCGATGGAGGCGACCACACCATGACATCCGCACCACAGGCTCCCGACCTCACCGAGCTCCTCGACGGCGCACCCAGCAATTGGGGGAAGTGGGGTCCCGACGACGAGGTGGGCAGTCTCAACTACCTGACCGCCGAGCAGGTGCTCGCCGGTGCCGCGCTGATCCGCAAGGGCGCCCTGTTCACGCTGCAACGACTGATCGGTGACCCCGACGGTGACCCGGTGTGGCCCGGACGCAGCCCGGCGACCCGGGAGATGATCCTCGATGAGTCGCACTGGGACGAGGGCGGTGACGGGCCGGCCTTCCCCGGCGGACTGCATTACGCCGACGACAAGATCAACGCCTTCCTGCAGGGCTCCACCCAGTACGACGCACTCGGGCACGTCTGGTACGGCGGCAAGATCTGGAACGGCTACGACGCCCGCACCACCGTCGGCGGACTCGACAAGGCCAGCGTCGAACCCATCGCCGAACGAGGCGTCGCCGGGCGCGCGGTGCTGCTGGACATGGCCCGCTTCCGCGGTGTCGACTGCCTCGGACCCCGCGAGACCTTCGACCACACCGACCTCGAGAAGTGCGCCGCCGCACAGGGTATCGAGATCAAGCCGCGCGACATCCTGTTGATCCGCACCAACCATCTGGAATTGTTCTTCCGCCAGGGCGACAAGTTCTACGACGACTTCTGCGAGCCCGGCCTGGTGTACTCCCCCGAACTCGTGGAGTGGTTCCAGAACAACGAGATCCCCAACCTCGTCACCGACACGATCGCCAACGAGATCACCACCGACCCGCACAACGGCGTCGCGCTGGTGCTGCACAACGCCCTGATGCGCAACCTCGGCGTCACCTTCACCGAGATCTGCGACATGGAGAAGCTCGCCGCCGACTGCGCCGCCGACGGCGTGTACGAATTCTTCTATGTCGCAGCGCCGCTGAAGATCCACAATGCGACCGGCTCCCCGGTCAACCCGGTGGTGCTCAAGTGAGCGGCCCCACCTACACCGACCGGCCCTGGCTGGCGCTGTACCCGCCGGGGTCGCCACCCGACATCGACGTCGAGTACCGCACCGGACTCGACATCTTCGACGCCGCGGTCGCCGATCATCCCGATGATCCGTTCCTGCTCTACTTCGACGGCTCACTGAGCTTCGGTGACGTCGACAAGGCGTCACGTGCCGTGGCGGTCACGTTGCGCGAGAAGGGATTCAACGCAGGCGACCGACTCGCCCTGTATGTGCAGAACAATCCGGCGTTCGTCATCGGTCTGATCGCCGCCTGGCGGGCCGGTGGTGCCGCCGTGGCGATCAACCCGATGAACAAGGCCCGGGAGTTGACCTATCTGCTCACCGACTCCGGCGCGGTCGCTCTGCTCACCCTCGACGACCTGTACGAGACCGTCGCCAAGGAGGTCATCGCGGCCGGCACCACGTCGGTGCACACGGTGATCACCTGCTCGCCGTTGGACTTCCAGGGTCGCAACGACGAGCGTCTCTTCGCCGGACTCACCCGGACGAAGCCGGAGGGAACGCTGGACCTGCTCACCATCATCGACGATGACATCGGCGCGGAGCTGCCGCCGGTGACGTTGAGCCCCGACGACGTCGCGGTGCTCGCCTACACCTCGGGTACCACCGGTAATCCCAAGGGCGCCATGAACACTCATGGGAACCTGGCGTTCAATGCGCAGACGTATCGGGATTGGACCGGCCTCAAGCCGGGCGAGGGTGTGCTGGGCGTGGCACCGCTGTTCCACATCACCGGGCTGGTCGGGCATGTCATGTTCGCGATGATCGCCGGATCGCCGCTGGTGCTTGCGCATCGTTTCGAACCGTCGGTCATGCTCGACGCCATCCGGGAGCATCGTCCGGTGTTCACGGTCGCCGCGATCACCGCGTTCAACGCGCTGGCGTCGGCACCGGGAGCCACCCGCGACGATTTCGAGAGTCTGCGCATCCTGTACTCCGGTGGCGCTCCGATCGCACCGGCGGTCGCCGACCGCCTCGAGGAGGTCTTCGGCGCCTACATTCACAACATCTACGGGCTCACCGAGACCAATTCCCCGTCTCATGGTGTGCCACTAGGTGTCCGGGCTCCGGTCGATCCGGCGTCGGGAGCGTTGTCGGTGGGCGTGCCGGTGTTCAACACCGTGGTGCGTGTCGTCGACGAGGCCGGCAACGACGTCGCGCCCGGCGAGGTCGGCGAGTTCGTCACGTCCGGTCCACAGGTGGTGGCGGGGTACTGGAACAAGCCGGAGGCGACGGCGAGTTCGATCCCCGGCGGTGCCCTGCACACCGGTGACGTCGGTTTCATGGACGCCGACGGCTGGTTCTATCTCGTCGACCGCAAGAAGGACATGATCAACGCGTCCGGGTACAAGGTGTGGCCACGGGAGGTCGAGGACGTCCTCTACACCCATCCGGCCGTCCGGGAGGCCGCGGTCGTCGGGGTACCCGACGACTACCGCGGCGAAACCGTGAAAGCCTATGTCTCCCTTCGCGAAGGTGAGTCCGTCGAACCCGACGACCTGATCGCCTTCTGCAAGGAACAGATGGCAGCCTACAAGTATCCGCGCGCGGTGGAGATCGTCGGCGAACTACCGAAGACCGTCACCGGCAAGATCCTGCGAAGGGAGTTGCGGGACAACGGCTGAGGACCGACATGCGGCTCGGCCGGCGGGCGACTTCCGCCGGTCGAGCCGCCCCGTTTCGTCGGTCGAGCCGACCATCCCCTCCGGTCGAGACCACGCAACCCGGTGCTGGAAACCGACTGCAGCGCACCAAAACTCCCGCCGGTCGAGCCGTCACCGTCTCGCCGGTCGAGCCGCCTCGTGCGAGCTTGCGAGCCCGTGGCGTGTCGAGACCACGCAACCCGATGCTGGAAAACAATTGCAGCGCAGCACCACCCGACGGTAGTGACCTACCGCGGATAGGTGGTAATGGTCTCCCCGGTGACCGGGTCGCGCCAGATGACAGCCCGATCCGACAGCATGGTGGGGATCAACAACCCCATGTGTTTTCTCTGATGGTCCGGGGTGCACAACGGCATCAGGTTGAATTCCACGGTCCAGCCACCGGTGATCGGATCCTGGTGCACGAATTTCACCAGGTGATCGATCTGGCATTCACTGGCCGGGCGGCCGCAATGCGGGTACCGGCAGGTGCCATCCAACTCGATGATCTTCTCCCGCAACCATGCCGGTATCCGATACGTCAACGCACCCGGCGGTGGGAGCAGATGTCCGCCGTGTCCGGTGGGGTCGATCGGTGCCGCGGGGAACGGATCGTCGAGGCGACGCCACGCCGCGGGTATCCGATCGAGTGAGGTGGCGGTGTTGATGCTGGGGATGTCCAGGGTGGGAAACTCGCTGACGGTCACCAGTTGCCCCGAGCTGATCAGCGATCGGGCGTGGGAGTTGTCAATCACGCCGAAGTACTCCAGCCGGGCTTCCCGCTGCCCGGACGGGTCGGTGATCAACGACAGCGACAACTGCGAATCGGTCTCGGTGTCGGTGTCGGTGTCGGGTTGCGCCTCGACGGTATCCGTTGCCGCACCGTCGGCGTCGTCGGTGATCTCATCAGGCTCACCATGATCGGCGTCCGCATCGACCTCGACATCGCCAGATAGATCAGTCGCGTCGTCGGGGTCGATGTCGAGGTCGGTCAGGCCACTGGGCTCGTCCGGCAAGGGGATCGCCCGCGAGCAGTCGCCCCGACCGCACTCACACGACAGCTGCGCGCCGGGCAGTCCTTGGATTTCGGCGAACGCCGCGACCTGCACCTGACCCTGACGACGCGGATCACGCGGGCAGATCCGCTCACTGATCATCTTCGCGATCCGCGCCGCCAGGTGGGCACCCATCTCGCCTGGTGCGTAGACCGAGATGCTGCAGTGCCCGTTGGTGTCCCGGCGCACCCGCACGTTCTGATCCCGTGCGGCGGCTCCTCGCGACGGTCGGCGGCACCGTCGGGATCCAGGGCGATCACCATCTCGATGACCTGATCCCGCAGGGTCGTATCGGCCTGATTGCGTTCGGCGAGTTGCAGTGCACGGGTTTCGGCGAAGGCACGGACGTCATCGTCGGACAGGACGACGATCTCGTCGGCGATGATGCGGATGCGTTCCAGGGAGTGGTCACCGTCGAGGAATGCGGCGGTCACGGTCGGGAGCGTTGACAGCAGAAAGCTCAACGTCATCCACGCCGTTGCTTGCGGCACCGATACTCCCAGGGTGGTGGATACCTTGCCGGTCGCGGACTTGTCGACGGCGCCGGTGGTGTGCACGTTGGTTTGATGGCCCGAGAGCAGCATCTCGTCGTATACGGTGTGCCCGATCCGCGCCGCGGACAGCACTTTCCGCGCGATCACTTGCCGTTCCTGGCGTTGCAGGGATCGGGCCAGGGCGGTGGCCGCCTCGACAGGGAGGTGATCGATCATGGCGGCGTCGTCGGCGGTCATCGACAGTTCCGGCGCCTTGCTGCCGGTAATTGTGTTGGTGGCCATGATGTTCACCCCCTTTGCTCGTTCGATTCAACTGAACTGAGTCAAGTGTAGCGACGGCCACCGACAAGTCTTTCCGCCGCGGAATCGGTTGGGGGTGAGCGCTGTCAGTGTCGGCAGAGCCGTGTTCGGTTGGCGGTGACTCGGTTTCGTCGTCGGGTTGCGGAGGTCTCGACTCGGTCCTCCGCTATCGCTCCGGACCGGCTCGACCAACGGGAGGGGCGGGTCGGCTAACGGAAGGTCGGCTCGGCCAGCGGGGGTTACTGAACCGCCTGTTTGCGTGAGGCTTTCACCTTACGAAGGTGGCCTCGATACGCGACGAGCTCGCTTCGCTCACGCGGCGCACTCGACCAGCGGGGGAGGTATTGCGCTGTCGAACTGCGGAAGTGGTCTCGACCTCGACGAGCTCGGCCCGGCGGATACGCGACGAGCTCGCTTCGCTCGCGCGGCGCACTCGGCCAGCGGGGGTTGCAGAAGTGGCCTCGATACACCGCCTCGCAAGCTCGTCGGCACTCGGCCAGCGGGGGTTGCCCACCGCTGGCCGAGTGGGGCGGAGCTTGCGGAGCCCCGTATCCGCCGGGCCGAGCCTGTCGAGGTCGTGGCCACCCTGGTGAGTGGGAGCTGTTGCTTGGGTGGAGCTTTCAACTTACGCAAGTGGGTCTCGATACGCGACGAGCTCGCTACGCTCGCGCGGCGCACTCGGCCAGCGGGGACCAGGCGCGCTCGACCAGCGGGGGTTGAACCGGTTGCTTACGTGATACTTTCACCTTGCGAGGGTGGTCTCGATACGCGACGAGCTCGCTTCGCTCGCGCGGCGCACTCGACCAGCGGGGGAGGTATTGCGCTGTCGAATTGCGGAAGTGGTCTCGACCTCGACAAGCTCGGCCCGACGGATACACCGACTCGCAAGCTCGTCGGCACTCGACCAGCGGGAGGTCACCTACCGCTGGTCGAGTCGTCGGAGCCCGTCAGCCCTGCAACTTCTCCACGCAGACAACCTTCTGTCGCTCGTCGTAGGTGTAGTAGTTTGTCGTCGCATCCGGGCACCGGCTGTCGTCGGTGGTACCGGGGATGATCTCGAGGACGCGCAGCGCGTCCGAGTCGGAGGACGTGCATTCGACGTGCGTGGGGTCGCCATAACTCGGCACGGTCATGCACTCGCCGACGGCCCAGTCGGTGTCGAGGCACAGGGCACCGGTCTGCGTCGAGCCGCGGGTGACGTAGTAGGTCTGGTCGACGTCGGACGGGCAGGCCTCCTTGTTCGGAGCCTTGGCCACCACGACGTAGTTCGCCGGATCCTGCCCGCAGGTCGCGTGATCGATCTCGGCGTCGAAGGTCGTGCCGGACAGGTAGACGCAGTCGCCGATGTTCGCGTCGAAGGCGACGTCACCGCCACCGTCCTGACTCTCCGTCACCGACGACACGGTCGACGAGCTGCCGAACGGCAGTGCTCCACACCCGGTCAGGGTCGCCGCAGCCAGCAACCCTGCCCCGATTCCACCGATGACTCGCGCCGAAATCCTGCGCACGTCCCACACCTCCGCATCCATGGGCCACTTCCCACAGCCCCCGACATGTCCTCGGTACGCTACGACACATCCCCCATTCGCCTCATACCGGACCATTCGAACGCGCGACAATGACACACGTGAGGTCGACATCCGGGAGTTGTCATGTCTAGCGGTCTGGCGATCGCGCTCGCGATCGTCGCGGTGGCCGTCGTTGCCGGGCTGATCGTGCTGGTCCGCACCCGCCGCGTCGTCGCCACCCCCACCGAACGTGCCGTGCACACGGCATTGCACACCGCGTCGCTGGCGGCTCGGTCGCTGCGTGGCGGCCTCACCGCCGACGCCGCGCGGGACGCCCTCCCGCCGCTGCGTTCCCTGACCGCCGCCGACGGCATCGCGCTCTACGACGCCGAACCGTCGCTGCTCGCCCACGACGCCACCGACATCGTCACGTGGGATGAGCTGCTGATCGCGGCGGCGGACACGGCGGCCACGTCCGCTCTGACCGACCAGCGACGTGTCCTGGTGAACGACCCGTCCGGCCCCGAGTCGCCGGTGCGAACGCTCATCGCCCAACCGCTGATCGCCGACGACGTGGGTGCCGGTGCGCTGGTCGTCGTCACCGTCGACCACCCCACCCCCGGCAAGCTCGGCGCCATCGCCGAGGTCGCCCGCTACGTCGCCGATCAGGTGGAACTGGCCGAACTCGACGCGTCACGCACCCGCCTGGACCGCGCCGAGGTCCTGGCCTTGCGCGCGCAGATCAGTCCGCACTTCATCTACAACGCGCTCAACACGATCGCGTCGTTCGTGCGGACCGACCCGGACCGCGCCCGCGAACTCATCATCGAGTTCGCCGACTTCACCCGCTACTCGTTCCGTGCCGCCGGTGAGTACACCCTGCTGTCGGACGAACTGCGCAACATCGACCGCTACCTGACGTTGGAGCGGGCCCGCTTCGGCACCGCCCTCGACGTGCGGTTACAGGTGGCACCGGAGGTCCTCGGCGTCGTCGTACCGTTCCTGGCCCTGCAGCCACTCGTGGAGAACGCGGTCCGGCACGGACTGGCCGGCAAAGGCGGCGGCACCATCACGATCATCGCCCGCGACGAGGGCGCCGACTGTGTGATCACCGTCGAGGACGACGGCGTCGGCATGGACCCGGAGCTGTTGCGGTCGGGTGAGATCGACGCGCTCGATCCGCCCGGACCGTCCGCTCGGGAACGCGGCGAATCCGCGGGCGCCCACGTGGGGCTCACCAATGTCGATCATCGGCTGCGGGCGGCGTTCGGCAACGACTACGGTCTAGTGGTCGATACCGGCATCGGCGCCGGAACCAAGGTCGGTATGCGCGTCCCGAAGTTCCGTGCCGGCGTGCAGGTGTGATGAAGCAGCAATGAGATGGGATTCGCCGTGCCCCTGAGCGTTCTGGCCGTCGACGACGAGCGGCCCGCCCTCGACGAACTGGTGTTCCTGCTCTCCCGGGAACCGGGCATCGGCGAGGTGCGTTCGGCCTCCGATGCCACCCAGGCGTTGCGCACCCTCAACGACCACACCATCGACGCCGTCTTCCTCGACATCAACATGCCCGGACTGTCCGGCATCGAACTGGCCACCGTCCTGGGCAAACTCAGCGATCCGCCGGCGATCGTGTTCGTCACCGCCCACGACGATCGCGCCGTCGACGCCTTCGACGTCGGCGCCCTCGACTACCTGCTGAAACCCTTGCGGGATGAGCGATTACGGCAGGCCATCGAACGGGTGGAGGCCGCCGTCGCCGGACACCGCGACGCGGAACCGGAGTCCGGTCGCGACGACGACGTCATCCCCGTCGAACTCGGTGGGGTGACCTCCCTGGTGCGTCGCGACTCGATCTCCTGGGTGGAGGCGGTCGGCGACTACGCACGACTGCATTCGGCCACCGGCGCACACCTGGTCCGCATCCCGCTGAGCACGCTGGAATCGCGCTGGCAGGACAAGGGTTTCGCACGCATCCACCGCTCGTATCTGGTGGCGTTGCCGATGGTGACCGGCCTGCGGTCGGCCGGCTCGACGACCGTGGTGTGTGTGCGCGCCAACGGTTCCGCCGACGCCGTCGAACTCCCGGTGAGCCGCAGGCAGGTTCGTGAACTCAAGGACCGACTGATCCGGGACCCCATGCGCGCCTACCGATCCGGGGACGAGCAGTGAACAGCCCACCGCAACGCGAACGGGTGGTGCTCGCCCAACGCCGCGGCGCCCGGATCGTCCGCACCCGCGTCGAGGTGCATGAGCAGACCGAGGTCGGCGACGCCCTCGTCCGCGGGCTGATGCGCGCACAACTGGGACTGGCCCTGCGACTCGGCGTCAGCATCGTCGCATTGATCGCACTGATTCCGTTGCTGGGCATCATTTTTCCCAGCCTCGCCGATTTCGACGTGTTCGGCATCAGACTGTCCTGGCTGGTGCTCGGTGTCGCACTGTATCCGGTCTTCTACGGATTCGGACGCCTCTACGTGCGGCTGGCCGAGCAGGCCGAAAGCGACTTCATGGGGGTCGTCGACGACGACGCGCGCACCTCCGAGGCCACCGATGGCCGACGATGAGTGAGTCGGTGCTGACCGCGACCGCCCTGGTGGTCGCGGCGCTGGCCACCATCGTCATCGGCGCCTACGGCGGCCGCTTCGCCCGCACCACCTCCGATTTCCTGGTGGCCTCCCGCAGTGTCGGATCACGCTGGAACGCGGCCGCGATCTCCGGCGAATACCTCTCGGCGGCATCCTTTCTCGGTGTCGCGGGACTCGTCGCCAAGTACGGCGCCGACGCCCTGTGGTATCCGGTGGGCTTCACCGCCGGCTACCTCGGCGTGCTGTTGTTCGTCGCCGCGCCGCTGCGCCGGTCCGGCGCCTACACCGTGCCGGACTTCGCCGAGTTCCGGCTCGCGTCCCGCCCGGCCCGCCAGACCGCGATGATCGTCGTGGTGGTGATCTGCGTGTTGTACCTGATCCCCCAATTCCAGGGCGCGGGACTGACATTGAACATCCTGCTCGGCGTGCCGGTGTGGGTGGGTGCGGTGGCCGTCGGGGTGATCGTCATCGTCAACGTGGTCGGCGGCGGGATGCGGTCGATCACCTTCGTGCAGGCCTTCCAGTACTGGCTGAAACTCACCGCGATCGGCGTTCCCGCACTCGCCCTGGTGATCGTGTTCCTCGGTGATCGCCACGCCGTCGGCGAACCCGCACCACCGCGGGTCGACGTCGCGACCACCGTGGACGTCACCACCGACACCGTCGTCGCGGTGCCCGCGGTCGCGGGCGTGCGGGTCACCGGCGTCGTCGACGGCCACGAGATGCGCGACGGCCGATTCCCCGCCCCCGGTGAGTACACCCTGCGGTCGGGTACCACCATTCACCTCGACGCCGGTGCCGCCACCCCGGTGATCGCCGGGGCGCCGACGACGGGGGCGGCGTGGCTGTCCACCGGCGGTGGTCTGGGCGGTGAACATCCACTGTTCCAGGTGTATTCGATCATCATCGCGACCTTCCTGGGCACCATGGGATTGCCGCACGTGCTGGTGCGCTTCTACACCAATCCCGACGGCCGCTCGGCCCGTCGCACCGCACTCACCGTGATCGCGCTGCTCGGATTGTTCTACCTGTTTCCCCTCCTGCTGGGTGTGTTCGCACGCCTCTACGTGCCGCAGCTGCTGATCACCGGGACCGCCGACGCGGCGGTGCTGCTGTTGCCGTCGGCGGCGGTCGGTGGGCTCGCCGGGCAACTCCTCGCCGCCCTCGTGGCCGCGGGTGCGATCGCGGCCTTCCTGGCGACCTCGTCGGGTCTGCTCGTCAGCGTCGCCGGCGCGGTGTCGACCGACGTGCTGTCCGGGCGCATCCGCGACTTCCGGATCGCGGCGGTGATCGGCGGGACGCTGCCGATCGTGTTCTCCCTGGCGACCGCGTCATTGGAGCTGTCGCGGACCGTGGGCCTGGTGTTCGCGGTGGCCGCCTCCACCCTCTGTCCGCTGCTCATCCTGGGTATCTGGTGGCGTGGACTGACCCCGATGGGCGCGATCTGCGGCATGGTGATCGGCGGCGTGTCCTCGGGCACCGCAACATCTTTGGCGATCGCCGGGGTCATCGACGACGAGGCCCTCGGCGGGTGGCCCGCGGTGATCATCGGCTATCCGGCCGCGGTCACCGTGCCGCTGGCCTTCGCCACGATGGTGCTGGTCAGCCTCGGCACACGACGCCGCGTACCCGGCGACCTGTCGCGCATCTTCGCCCGCATGCACGTGCCCGAAAGGCTCGGCATGGGCGTCGAACGCGTACCCGGCGAACGCTGAACCCGGGGCACGGCAACCCTTTCCGTCGTGAACCAGGAATGCGTCATCGCGGATACACCTCGAGTGATCGGTGTCGACGGGCTACGGTCGAGAGGTTCGATCGACCGCCCAACGACGGGAGTTCACCATGATCACCTTGGCCGCCACCGAGATCCTCGCCCGATCGACCACCCTGACCAACGTGGGGTGGATCAGCTACATCTTCATCGGCGCCATCGCCGGCTGGATCGCCGGCAAGATCGTCAAGGGCGGCGGTTCCGGGCTCCTGATGAACATCGTCATCGGCATCGTCGGCGCGCTGATCGGCGGCTTCCTACTGAGCTTCTTCCTCGACACCGCGGGCGGCGGATGGTGGTTCACCCTGTTCACCGCCATTCTCGGATCGGTGATCCTGCTGTGGATCGTGGGTCTGGTCCAGAAGCGGTAAGCGGGAGTCACCAGCTGACCCTCACCAACTCACCCTCACCAGCTGACCGCGGCCACACGCGCGAAGTTGCCGCCGAGCACCGCGATGACGTCGGCGTCGGCCCAGCCGCGCGCACGCAGATGGTCCCCGAGCGTCACGAAGATCTCCGGCGCCATCCACTCGATGGGACCCCAGCGCGTGTACGACTCGTCGAAGGCCTCCGGATGGCTGCGGATCTCGTCGAGGAAGTCCGCGGCGTCGAAGGAGTGATCCGTGCTGACGCCGACGTGATCGATGCCGACGAGTTCGACGGCGTACTCGAGGTGGCGGATCATCGCCTCGATCGACGGAGTATTGGGGCCCAGGAAGATTCCGACGCCGGTGACCCCGACGACCCCGCCGGTGGCCGCACACGCGCGCGCCTGATCGTCGGTGATGTTGCGCGGATGCTCCCAGACGGCGCGCATGCAGGAGTGGCTGTAGATCACCGGCTTGGTGGACACCTCGCACATGTCCAGGCCGGTGCGGGCGCTGCAGTGTGAACCGTCGGGCACCATGCCCGCGGCGTTCATCTCGGCGACCAGCTCCCGCCCCCAGCCGGTGAGTCCGGTGTCGTCGGTGTCGAGACATCCGCAGCCGGCCCGGTTGGCGTGGTTGTAGCTGGGCAACATGGTGCGTACGCCGAGTGCGGTGAAGGCGGCCACGTTGTCGAGGTTGCCGTCGAGCGGGTGGGAGTCCTCGAGATCGAAGGCGATCGCGATCCGGGTGGGATCGCCGGTGGTGATGTCGTCGACCCCGGCGGCCAGGCGAAGTTGCGGGTGCGCCTCGATCCCGGCGCGGAAACGGCGCAGCAGACGCGTGGAATCGGCACAGGTCTGCGGTGAGTACCCGACGTTGACCGACACATACGTCGGGCCGGGCCGCGCGAACCGCGTCAGGGGGTCGACGTCGGCGTCGGGCTGCAGCGGCAGGCAGGCATGCTGGTCCCAGAGCAGGGTCATGGCGTCAGTAGTACACGCAATCCCCCGACCGTTCATCGGCACGCACCGACCGCCCACCGCACAGATGACCGGCTTCGTCGTGTGACCCATACCACCCCATTGTGTGTGATGTCTGCCTCACCCACTCTGTGATGCATCGACCATCACAGTTGGGAGGGACATCGTGTCCACTGTCGATCAACCCGCGTCGGCCCAGCCGCCCGGCCATCCACCGCACGAACATCATCAGCTGCACCCGTCCGGCGAGCAGTTCATCGCCATGCAGGCCAGCCCCGGGTTCCAGAACCTCAAGCGGACCCTGCGCCGCTTCGTCTTCCCGATGACCGCGTTCTTCCTGATCTGGTACGCGCTCTACGTGGCCCTCGGCGCCTTCGCGCACGACTTCATGGCGACGCCGGTGTGGGGCAACATCAACGTCGGTCTCATCCTCGGTCTGCTGCAGTTCGTCACCACGTTCCTCATCACCGGGCTCTACGTACGCTTCGCCAACCGCGACCTCGATCCGCAGGCCGCCGCACTGCGCGACAAGATGGAAAGTGAGGTCGAACGATGACCACCGCTGCAGCCGCCGCCGTCGGCAATCCGGTCGCCAACATCGCGATCTTCGTGGCGTTCGTCGCCATCACCATGTTCGTAGTCATCCGGGCGAGCCGGAACAACTCCTCGGCCGCCGACTACTTCACCGGTGGCCGCGCCTTCTCCGGTCCGCAGAACGGTGTCGCCATCGCCGGCGACTACCTGTCCGCCGCGAGCTTCCTCGGTATCGCCGGCGCCATCGCGGTGTACGGCTACGACGGCTTCCTCTACTCCATCGGCTTCCTGGTGGCCTGGCTGGTCGCCCTGCTGCTGGTGGCCGAATTGCTGCGCAACACCGGCAAATTCACCATGGCCGACGTGCTGAGCTTCCGGCTCAAGCAGCGCCCGGTGCGCCTGGCCGCGGCCATCTCGACCCTGGCCGTGTCGCTGTTCTACCTGCTGGCCCAGATGGCCGGTGCCGGCGGTCTCGTCGCCCTGCTCCTCGACATCGAGTCGCGGGCCGGACAATCGCTGGTGATCGCCGTCGTCGGCGCCCTGATGATCGTCTACGTGCTCGTCGGCGGCATGAAGGGCACCACCTGGGTGCAGATCATCAAGGCCGTCCTGCTGATCGCCGGCGCGGCGTTCATGACGGTGATGGTGCTCGCCAAGTTCGGGCTCAACGTCTCCGACATCCTCGGCAATGCGCAGCAGGCGATCTCGGGGTCGTCGAGCGACAAGGTCGCCGCCCGTGACGTTCTCGCACCCGGCGCCAAGTACGGCGGGTCGTTGGAGTCGCAGATCAACTTCATCTCGCTGGCCATCGCCCTGGTGCTCGGCACCGCCGGTCTGCCCCACGTGCTGATGCGCTTCTACACCGTCCCGACCGCGAAAGAGGCTCGGCGCTCGGTCGTCTGGGCCATCGCCCTGATCGGCGCGTTCTACCTGTTCACCCTGATCCTCGGCTACGGCGCCGCGGCCATCGTCGGCCCCGACCGCATCCTCGCCGCGGCCGGCAAGGAGAACTCGGCGGCACCACTGCTGGCCTTCGAACTCGGCGGCACCGTGCTCCTCGGCATCATCTCGGCGGTCGCCTTCGCGACGATCCTCGCGGTGGTCGCCGGCCTCACCATCACCGCATCGGCGAGCTTCGCCCACGACATCTATGCCAGCGTCATCAAGCGCGGCAAGGTGAGCGAAGACGATCAGGTGCGTGTGTCCCGTTACGCCGCAATCACTCTCGGCGTGCTGGGGATCGTCCTGGGCATCCTGGCCAACGGCCAGAACGTGGCCTTCCTGGTGGCGCTGGCCTTCGCGATCGCCGCCGCGGCCAACCTGCCGACCATCGTGTACTCGCTGTACTGGAAGCGGTTCAACACCCGCGGCGCCCTGTGGAGCATCTACGGTGGCCTCGGCTCGACGCTGCTGCTGATCGTGTTCTCCCCCGCGGTCTCCGGCAAGGCGACGTCGATGATCCCCGGCGCCGACTTCGCCTGGTTCCCGCTGGAGAACCCCGGCATCGTGTCGATCCCGCTCGCCTTCGCGCTCGGCATCATCGGCACCCTCACCGCGCCGAACGATCGCGGTACCCCGGAACGCAATGCGGAGATGGAGGTGCGTTCGCTGACCGGCATCGGTGCCGAGGAGGCGGTCGCCCACTGACGTCCCGGTAATCCCGGACACAAGAATTGGGTCCTGTTGGAGAAGCTGGGTGGCACACCACCCAGGTTCTCTGACAGGACCCAATTCTGTTGTCGCAGAGAGTGTTATCGAGAGCGCGAACTCAGGTCGCGTCGACGAACTCCACGAGCTTGGCGTCGACCTTGTCCTGAATGTCCTTGACGCGCTCTTCGATGGGCTTCGCCGCGTCGAGGCTGTGCTTGGCCTTCTCCACCAGCTCCCCGATCAGCTTGGCCTGCTCGATGGAGACGATGTGGAACTTGTGATGCTTGAACTTGTGGCCGACGTTGCCCGACAGTCCGTGCTCGACCTCGAGATTGTTGACGAGGTCGAGCTTCGCGTCTCCCGATCCCTCGCTGAAGTCGAGATCCTTCAGGTCGACCCACACGGTGTTCGGGCGGGTGGTGGACTCGAAGACGTAGCGCGGGTTGGTCAGATCGATGACGACCTGCCACAACGTCTGTGACGCATCGGGCTTGCCCGGGTCCGCGGTGCGGAACGGTTGAGCCGTGTTGCGCATGATGCTGCCCATCGCGGCGGTGGCCTGTAGCCGCGAGGTGGGCTGCGGCTGATGGTGCACGTAGTACGACGCACGAGCGAAACGGTCGGCCGCGTCGCAGGTACCGGGGAGCGCGTCCGAGCCGCCCAGACCCTCGAACTTCTTGACGAGCTCCAACTGCTTGTCGTAGGTGGGCGAATTGGTCATCACCCAGTAGTCCCGGCTGTGGTAGACGTCGAGCTTGCCGTCGATGTATTCGAAGATCGCCGAATCGCCAGTGGCATCGTCGAGCGCCAGGTGGATCGCCGGGTGGCTGCCGCCGGTCGGATCCGCCATCGGAATCACCTGCGGATCATTGTCCTGGGTCCACCGCACGGCCTCGGCAACCGTGGCGAAATTGTCGAGGTAGTACTGCAGCCACACCGACATCGCCAGCTGCGGACGATTCGGATCCGGGGTGCCGTACTCGGACTCGGCGAGCCACAGAATGTGCCCTGCCAGCCCTTTCTCATTCACCCCGTCGGTCGACAGGATGTCGTACACGCCGGCAATCACGCTGCCGTATTTCGAGGTCCACTTCAGCTTGCCCTCGACGCGATCATTGCGTTTGACGCCGCGCGGGAGTTTCCAGAGGTTGGTGTGGAGATCCTGATGGAAGTCCATGTTCCGGCCGACGATGACAGATCCGTTGGCGTCCGGCCACATCACACGCGTGCAACAGAATTCTCTTTTCGTTGTCGACGATTCTGCCGAGAACATTATCTCAGTGCGAGAGAACATCGCAGCAATAGGTTTACCGCGGACGACACCGATGATTCGGGACACGATCCGAGCGATTCCGTGCCAAGGTTTCTGAGAAATCACCCGCGACGGCCGCGGTTCCTCTATACATCGTCGTCAGCTGTCGGCGATGTCGCGACGATGGATTCCACCCGGTGGCGTCGGACAGATCCGCTCTTGCGCGCGGGGCTTCCGCATCGAAGCGCCGGTCACCCCGATGTAGGTTGATCCGAGCCGTGTCGGCAGTCCGACCACATCGGTTGGTCCGCATGGCAATCGAGACCCGCTGTGAGGTGCAGGCATGTCAGATGACGCGGTGAAACGGCCCGGATCGGCAGATCCGGACGACATGCTGACCCTCATCACCGAGGTCGGTGAGGCGCTCAACAGTTCGTCGTACCCGGTTCCCCTCACGCAGCAGGTTCTTCACGAGATCTGCACGACGTACGACTACGACGCGACGACCGAGGTCTTCGCGACCTACATCATCGCGCTCGATCGTCAACGGGGTCGGACGGCGATGGCGAACAGCACTACGCCCTACCGATTCGACCAGATCGCGGACACCGAGACGCTGGTGCACCGGCTCCGGCGGGAACCGATTCCGGTTCCGGATGCGCTCCACAAGCTGCGCGCCATCGCCGCTGCCCCGCCACCGATTCATCCCCTGGTCCGGATTGCGGGCTACATGCTCATGGCGTTGGGGTTCGCCATGTGCTTCCGGATGAGCCCGTTGGCGTCGGTCGCTGCCGTCGTCCTGTCGATTCCGATTGCGGCGGTGCTGTTGTGGAGTGGCACCAAACCGGCGATCACCGCCCTGATGCCCGTCCTGTTGACGTTTCTGGCCGCATTGCCGATTGCACTGTGGTCGGTGCACGGCGGATTCGACGACCCGGTGCGACTCGCCGTCATCCCGGTGGTGACACTGATTCCCGGAGCGGCGCTCACCACCGCACTGATCGAGCTCACCACCGGCGACATGATCGCCGGCTCGACCCGCCTGGTCTCCGCGCTGATCGTGCTGCTGTCGATGGCGTTCGGATTCGCGTTGGCCCTCGACGTCGCCGGCCTGACGTCAGTTCACCTGCAGGATCTGACAAGTGAGCAGGCGCCGTCGTGGGTGCTGTGGCTCGCCGGACCGGTGTTCGCGGTCGGCAACACCCTGTATTTCTGTACGCCCCAACGGTTGTGGGTGTGGACCATCGGGTTGACATTCGGGACCTTCTGGCTCAACAACGTGACACAGCTGGTCATCCTGCCCGCGTTCGCCGGCGGTATCGCGTTGGGCGTCACCCTGCTGGTCGCCTGGGTCGTCAGCGACCGCGCCAAGGGACATCCGAGCGCCCTGGTGATGTATCTGCCGCCGTTCTGGTTGATGGTTCCGGGATCGATGGGTTTCGTCGCGATCAGCGGAGTCATCACCGAGGATCGCGAACTCTCCGGTCTCGGGACGAATGCCGCCCTGTCCCTGCTGAGTATGGCCATCTGCATGATGATCGCCACCGTCCTGGCCCCCTTGGTGATCCGGCTGCTGAACTCGTGGTGGCCACGGCCGTAGCGGGATCGCCGGACGGGGAATCACAGCGCGACAACAGTAGTGGGCGACAGTGGTCGTGGTTCCCCCACGGCGAGATGGGGTCGTGTTGGCGGAATTGGGTGGTGTAGCACCCAGATCCTCAGGTCCGACCCAATTCTCTGGGTCCCGAGGCGTCGCCCACGACCGCCGAGACGGTTTCTCGTCTCAGCCCGCGTCCTGAATGCGCGCGAACGGCTGTGCGGCCTCGAGTTCGTAGGCGAGTTCCAGCAATGTCCGTTCGTCACCGAGATCGGCCGAGAAATGCATGCCCAACGGTAATCCGTCCGACGTCTGTGCCAGCGGCAGGCTGATTCCCGGGGTACCCGACGTGTTGTTGGCCGGCGTGAAGGCCACGTAGCGGATCAGCCGATCGAAGGCCTCGTCGAAATCCACACCCGGATCGAGGTAGCCGATCTTCGGCGTGGTGTGCGCCAGCGTCGGCGAGAGCACCGCATCAAAACGCGAAAAGGTCTCGCGCAGTTGAACCGTAGACCGTTTGAGGCCACGGATCACACCGGGTGTGCGCCACATCCGGCGAAGATACATCCGCGAGAGCCCACGAGTGAACGGATCGAGTTGCGAACGGTCGAAGCCCTTGTCGATCATCCGCTTGCCGAAGTGATCGATACCGAACGCGAGCATCGCCCAATACGAGGTGAACTCGTTGATATACGACCGGTCCACCGGAACCGGAACGAATTCCGTTCGGTGACCCAGACTTTCGAGAAGTTCAGCGGTGGCGGTCAGTCCGGCCTGGGTGTCGTCGTCGAGGAGTTGCCCGGTCAGCGGTTCGGTGAGCATCGCGATCCGCAGGCGTCGCTCCGACGGACCGTCGACGCGACCCACCAGCGGCAATCCCTTTGCTGGACTGAAGGTCTCGGCATCGGCGAGGAATCGCGCGGTATCCCGGACGGTGCGGCTGACGATGCCGTTGGAGATCAGGTCGATCGGCATCGACTTCCCCTCGGGCGAGGCGACGACGCGATCGCGGGAGGGTTTGAGTCCGACGAGCCCGCAGGCCGCGGCCGGGATACGGATGGACCCGCCACCGTCATTGGCGTGCGCGATCGGCAACGCCCCGGCCGCCACCAACGCCGCCGACCCACCCGATGACGCGCCACAGGAGTAGTCGGTGTCCCAGGGATTACGGGTGGGATCGCGGTCGACGAATTCGGTGGTCGCGGTCAGCCCGAAGGCCGGCAGCGTCGACGCGCCGACGATGTTCACGCCGGTGGACAGCAACTGATCGGTGAAGGGTTCGTTCTGCGTGGCCACCCGCTCGGGTACCGCGGCCGAACCGTGCGTCGTCGGGATTCCGGCGAACAACGTGTTGTTCTTGATGATCGAGGGCACCCCGGCGAACGAGCCGCCGCAGTACCCGCCGTCGACGGCGCGCTTGCGGGCGCGCTCACGGTCATCCACCGCGACCGCGTTGAGCGTCGGGTTGACCGCGTCGATCCGAGCGAGGGCCGCCTCGACCGCCTCGGTGGCCGAGATGTCGCCTCGCGTGATCGCCTCGGCGACGCCGACCGCGTCCCATTCCCCCAGCGCGTCGTCACCGAACGCGTGCACATGCCTCATGCGCGCCGAGCCTAGTACGTCACGGGCATCGGATTCGCCAGGATCAGACCATCCGCATGACATCGGCGGCCAGGCGGGTGGCGAACTCATCGTCGATGTGTTTGGCGAAGACCGCATGGTGATAGAGCGGCGCGATGATGTGGTCGAGGATCTGTTCCACCGACGGTGTGGCCTCGCCGCGGCCGGAAGCCCGCCCGACCATCTCGGCCGCCTGACCGCGGCGGATCTCCCAGCACGGGCATTCGTCGATGAGGTCGTCGCGCGCGGTGACCATCGCGCGCAGGTAGGCGCGACGCGACGGCCGGGAGATGTCGGCGCCGATGATGCGCGCCCACTCGGCCAGATCCCCGGCCAGCGTGCCGGTGTCCGGCAGCGCCTCGCCCTGGGTGAGCGCGGCCACCGCGACCTCCTCGAGCAGGGCGGTGATCGACCCCCAGCGTCGATAGATGCTGGTCGGGTTGACCCCGGCGAGCTCGGCGACCTGCGGGATCGTCATGCTCTCGCGTTCACCGCGGGCGACGAGCCGGCCGACCGCGTCGTACACCGCGTGTTGCACCCGGGCACTGCGTCCACCGGGTCGGCGACCCGTCGTGACCTCGGTGTTGTCCGCTGTTACCGCACTCATGGAATCGATTATTGCAAATCGCGTTGCTTTAGGGGTCCACGTCGGGCTAGGTTGGCCCTAACGCAAACCACTTTGCTTTTGGAGGATCGATGTCGCGACTGCATCCGCACCGCGCGTTCTGGGTGATCGCCGCGACCGTGGTGATGGTCCTCTTCGCCTCGGCCGCCCCGTCGCCCTTGTACCCGGTCTACCAGCAGCTTTGGGGCTTCTCGTCGTTCACCCTGACCGGGGTGTTCGCGATCTACGTGGTGACGATGCTGATCAGCCTGCTGTCGGTGGGATCGCTCTCCGATCACATCGGCCGCCGACCGGTACTGGCCGTGGCCCTGGTCCTGCTGATCGCCAGCATGGTGCTGTTCCTGGCCGCCGACGGTGTCGGCATCCTGATCGCCGCTCGTGCCCTGCAGGGCCTGGCCACCGGGGCCGCGATCGGCACGCTGACCGCCACCGTCGTCGACCTGCAGCCCAGTGCGCGCCTCGGCTCCGCGATCACCGGGGCGGCCCCGACCATCGGTCTGGCCGCCGGGGTCGCGATCGCCGGTGTCCTCGTCCAGTACGCGCCGCAGCCGCGATTCCTGGTCTACGAGATCACCCTGGGCATCTACGCCGTGCTGCTCGTCGCGTTGCTGATCGTGCCCGAGACGTCGTCGCGCATCGGATTCACCTCACGCCGGCACATGCTGGCCACCCTGGCCCCGCAGGCGTCGGTACCCGGCGAGATCCGCCATCTCTTCTGGGGCGCCCTGCCGGCCTTCGTCGCGACGTGGTCGATGGGTGGGCTCTACCTCTCGCTGGGGTCGTCGGTGATCGCGAAGGTCTTCGGCATCGACAATCACGCCGAGGCGGGCGCCCTGCTGTTCACCTTCTTCGCCGCCGGCGCACTCACCTCGCTGGCCCTGATCGGACGCGACGCCGCGACCAAACTGGCCTACGGCTACCCCGCCCTGGCCGCCGGCGCGGTGATCTCGCTGGCCGGGGTGCTCACCTCGGCACTGCCGTTCTATGTGGCGGGCTCGCTGATCGCCGGTACCGGCTTCGCGGCGACCTTCCTCGGTGCGCTCGATTCGATCAGTGCCGCCACCCCACCGCCGCAGCGCGGGCAGGTGTTCTCGGCCGTCTTCATCGTCAGCTACCTCGCCTTCAGCGGCCCGGCCGTGATCGCGGGACTCGTCGTCAGTCACGTCGGCCTGCAGGAGACCGTCGTCGGCTACGTCGTCTACGTCCTGCTGGTCGCCGTCGTCGGGGCGGTGCTGTCGCGGCGGGCGCGACGCAGAGCCGGAATCGTCTCATCTTCGGTGTCCGATCCGGCCGATCCGGCATCCCGGGTTTTGCCCCGCGACCTCGAAGAGTATGAAGGTAGGCATGCACCTGAAATACAGTTCAAGTGAGGAAGCATTCCGCGAGGAGCTCCGGACGTTTTTCACGACCCAGGTCCCCAAGGACATTCGTGAGCGCAGCGCCGCCGGAAAACTCAATTACCCCGACGACATCGTCACCACCACCCGCATCCTCAACGAGGCCGGGTACGCGGTGCCGCACTGGCCGGTGGAGTGGGGCGGCCAGGATTGGACCCCGATCCAGCACCACATCTACCGCGAGGAGATGAGCCTGGCGTCGGTGCCGGACATGCTGCCGTTCAACGCAGGCATGATCGGACCGGTCATCGCGCAGTTCGGCTCCCCGGAGATGAAGGAACGATTCCTGGCCAAGACCGCCAACCTCGACATCTGGTGGTGCCAGGGCTTCTCCGAACCGGAAGCGGGCTCCGATCTCGCATCCCTGAAGACCCGGGCGGTACGCGACGGCGACCACTACGTCGTCAACGGTCAGAAGACCTGGACGACGCTGGGCCAGTTCGCCGACTGGATCTTCTGCCTGGTGCGTACCGACCCGGACGTCAAGAAGCAGGCCGGCATCTCGATGCTGCTGTTCCCGATGGACACCCCCGGCGTCGAACTGCGTCCGATCCAGCTGATCGACGGCGGCTTCGAGGTCAACGAGGTGTTCTTCAACGACGTCCGCGTTCCGGTGGAAAACCTTGTGGGCGAAGAGAATCAGGGCTGGACACAGGCCAAGTTCCTGCTCGGCAACGAGCGCAACGGCATCGCACGGGTCGGTTACACCCGCACCAAGCTCGCTCGCGCCAAGGAACTCGCCCGCGAGGTGACCGCCGCCGACGGCACCCCGCTGCTCGCGGACCCGCTGCTGTCCGCACGTCTGGCCGAACTCGAAAACGAGCTGCTCGCACTGGAACTCACCCAGTTGCGGGTGGTGGCGTCCTCCGCCGACGGCAAGCCGAACCCGGCGTCGTCACTGCTCAAGCTCCGTGGCAGCCAGCTGCAGCAGGAGGCGATGGAGCTCATCGCCGACATCGCCGGCCCGCAGTCGCTGCCGGTGTCCGCGATCGAATCCGGCTCCGCCAACGGTTCTGCCGACATCCTCGCACCGGAGTGGGCGCAGCTGTCCGTGCCGACGTACCTGAACTACCGCAAGGTGACCATCTACGGCGGTTCGTCGGAGGTTCAGCGGCAGATCATCGACAAGGCCGTGCTCGGCCTGTAGGCCCGATCCCCTTCTGCCCGAACACCTCTCGACACCCGAGGAACTTTCATGGATTTCGAACTGTCCGAAGAACAAACGATGTTGCGCGACACCGTCCGCGACGTCCTGACCAAGACCTACGACGTGGAGACGCTGCGCAAGGTCACCGACACCGAACTCGGCTGGAGCCGCGACGTCTGGAAGTCGTTGGCCGACATCGGCATCCTGGGTCTGACCATCCCCGAGGAGGACGACGGCGCGGGCGCCGGTCCGGTGGAGTTCGCCAGCGTGATGGGCGAGATCGGTCGCGCCAATGCGCCTGAGCCGTACCTGGATTCGGTACTCGTCCCCAGCTCGCTGATCGTCGCCACCGCCGAGGGCGAGTTGCGCGCCGAACTGCTCGGCGGGCTGGCGTCCGGCGAGTTGCTGATGGCCTTCGCCCACCAGGAGTCCGGCGATCGCTGGCCGGCCGCCGCGGTGGATTCAACCGTCGCCGACGGCAAGCTCACCGGAACCAAGACGCTTGTCCCCCACGGCGATTGCGCCGACAAGCTGATCGTCTCGGCACGCGAGAACGGCGAACTCGGCCTCTACCTCGTCGACGCCGACGCCGACGGCGTGGACCGCGTCGCCTACCGCACGAGCGATCGTCGACGCGGTGCGCAGATCACCTTCACCGACGCACCGGCCACCCGGCTCGGCTCGGGTGATGCCGGCGCCCTGCTGTCCGACGTCGAGGTGGGCATCCAGACCGCGCTGTGCGCCGAGGCCGTCGGCGCGATGGAACGCGCCCTGGACCTCACCGTCGACTACCTCAAGACGCGCAAGCAGTTCGGCGTGACCCTGTCGACGTTCCAGGCCCTCGACCACCGGGCCGCCGACATGTACGTCTCACTGGAACTCGCCCGCAGCATGAGCCTGTACGCGACCACCGCGCTCTCCGACGGTGTCGCCGACCCGATCATCGCCTCCCGCGCGAAGCTGCAGATCTGCCGTTCGCTGCGGCACGTCGGGCAGGAAGCGGTGCAGATGCACGGCGGCATCGGTATGACCGCCGAATACCCGGTGGGCCACTATCTGTCCCGGCTGACCGCGATCAGCCACACCCTCGGCGACGCCAACGATCACCTCACGGCGCTGTCGAAGAACGTGGGCAGCTACGACCTCGTCGGACTGCTCTGACGGCTCGCTGAACGCGACCACGCCACCGCCCCGATCACACCGCCACACACGGCGGGTGGTCGGGGCGGGTGCTTTGTCCGGCGCACACTCGACGGGAATCAGCGCACACTCGACGCGGAACAGCGCCCACTCGACGGGAAAGGGCGCACACTCGACGGGGAACGGCGCACACTCGACGGAAATCAGCGCCCACTCGACGCGGTGGGTGGGGTCACGGCACCCACACCCCTACCCACACCCACACCCACACCCACACCCACACCCACACCCACACCCACACCCACAGCATCAGCACATAGGGCGGTGGCACCCGCCGCTTCGGGGCACAGTCCCGCGACACCGTCGAGCAGCCGGCGATGCTCGTTCTCCAGTAGTCGTGTCAACCAGCCCATCCCGGCCACCTCCTGCGCCACTCGATTCGCACGACGATCCCGCCCAGTAGGCCCCGAACAGATCGCGGTGACCAGGGTTTGGCCCAGCGTGATCGCGCCGACCTCGTCGGCGGGCGCATGTCGTGAGCGCCAAACCCGACGCCTCCGACGCCATTGTCGCTAGGGTTTCTTCTGACCCGGTCCCGGTGACGGACGGGCCCCGACGCTCGGCGACGACAGGAGTTCGTGTGGAGATCTTGCGGGACAATCTGGCCGGCGCCGCGTCGTTCTCGCTGGTCGGCATCGCGCTGCTGATCCTCGGCTACGCCGCCCTCGACCTCGTGACGCCGGGCCGGCTCCGGCAGCTGGTGTGGGTGGAGCACAATCGCAACGCGGTGATCATGACGGTGTCGATGGTGATCGGCCTGTCGCTGGTGCTGGTGGGGTCGGTGTTCGACACGGCCTTCCTGGAGTTGTGGCGCGGCCTGGTCTACACCATCGCGTACACCGTGGTCGCGATCGCGGTGATGATGTGGTCGTTCGTCCTCATCGACTGGCTGACCCCCGGCAAGCTCGGGACCCTCCTGCTCGACGATTCCCGCGATCACCCGGCGATCTGGGTGACCGCGGCGGTGTTCGTGGGCGTCGGCGCGGTCATCGCGGCCACGCTCCTGGCCTGAGCGGCCCGAGCGCTTATTGACGGTTGCTCAATAAGTGGCCTAGGGTCGTCCATATCCGACGTCGCCCGGCGGCGTCATCGACCAATCACGCCGTCATCCGACCGATTCACACGAACCGATCAACACGAGGGGAACCGAACCGTGGCTGCACCACTCATCGAGGAGTCCATCGACATCACTGCCTCCCCGGAGGCGGTCTGGACGGTGATCTCCGATCTCAAGCGCATGGGTGAGTGGAGCCCGCAGTGCGTGAAGATGATCATCCGCGGCCCGGTGGAACTCGGCACCAAGACCATCAACATCAACCGTCGCGGGCCACTGGTGTGGCCGACGACGTCGAAGGTCGTGCGGTTCGCCCCGAATCAGGAGATCGGTTTCCGGGTCGCGGAGAACCACACCGTGTGGAGCTACACCATCACCCCCACCGACGCCGGTGTCACGCTGACCGAACGCCGTGAGGCGCCCGGCGGGACGACCACGAAGGTCTCCTCGGTGCTCGTCGACAAGCTCATGGGTGGCACCGAGTCGTTCGAGGAAGAACTCAAGCTGGGGATGGCCGAGACCCTCGGCAAGATCAAGAAGGCCGCCGAGGCATAGGAAGGCGTAGGGCGTACCCGACTCAGCCGTCGAGCTTGTCGATCAGGGCCGGTAGGTCGGCGATCGAGTCGATGACGTAGTCGGGCACCGGCCCGAACTCGTCGCGCTGCAGGGCGGCGAGGGCCTCCTCCCGGAACTTGCCGGTCCGCACCAGCACCCCGATCAGCGCCGACGCCTGCGCGCCGAGCACGTCGTTGTGCATGTCGTCGCCGACCATCACCACCTGCGTCGGTTCCAGATTCATCACCTCGACGGCGGCGCGGAAACCCAGCGGGGACGGCTTGCCGATCGCGCGGATCTTGCGGCCGGCGGCCTTCTCCAGTCCCTCGAGGTAGACGCCGGTGTCGATGGACAGGCCCGAGGCCGTCGACCAGATCATCGACCGATGCATTGCGATCACCGGAACCCCGGCGAGCAGCATCTCCAACACCGTCGACAACGCCTCGTGGGTGAACACCGGGCCCGCCCCACCGAGGACGACGACCTGCGCCTGCGACGGGTCGTCGGTGAGGGGTACCCCGGTCATGTCGTCGGCGATCGGGCCCTCGTTGAGCACCCACGCCTTCTTGCCGGGGTAGGTCTGCGCCAGATACTCCGCGGTGAGCTTGGCGGCGGTGAGGATCTCCTCGGGCGCCACCTCGAATCCCGCCTGCGCGAGGGCGTCGGCGATATCCCCACGCGAACGAGACGTGGTGTTGGTCAAGAACATTCGTGGGATCTGACGGTCGGCCAGGGTGCGCACCGCATCGACGGCACCCGGCAGCGCCTCCCAGGACGTGACCATCACGCCGTCGATGTCCAGCAGCAACCCGAGACTCATAGACCAAATCTAGTATCGGTCGCCGATGCCTGCAGAGCTCGACGACCCCGGTCCGCTCGGCGTGCACCGACGACGGCCCGGCGGGGCGGGATGACATGCCGGGGCGGTGACATGCCGGGGCGGTGACATGCAAGGGCGGTGACATGCAAGGGCGATGACATGCAAGGGCGATGGCATGCTGGGGCGATGCGCCCGGTGAATGTCCATCAGCAGATCGTCGCCGCCCTGTTCGCCCCGCCGGAAACGGTCACCGTCGCCGTCACCGACGCGCTGGGCCTGGTCACGGCCGGGCCGATCGACGCGCCGATCTCGCTGCCCGGCTTCGACAATTCCGCGATGGACGGATTCGCCGTGCGCGCCGCCGAGGTCGCCGACGCCGGAGCCGACCGCCCGGTCACCCTGCCGGTGGCCGCCGACATCCCGGCCGGGCGCACCGATCCACCCCCCCTGGCACCGGGCACGGCCGCACGCATCATGACCGGCGCACCGATGCCGGCCGGCGCCGACGCGGTGGTACCCGTCGAGTCGACGACGGCCGATTTCACCGGCGACGCCGACCTGCCCGACACGGTGACGATCACCGCCGGCGTGCCGCTCGGCAAACACATCCGGCTCGCCGGTTCCGACATCACCGTCGGCAGCCCCGCGCTGGCCGCCGGCACCGAGATCGGTGCCGCGCAGATCGGCCTGCTCTGTGGTCTCGGCATCACCGAGATCGGTGTCTTTCGCAGGCAGCGGGTGGCGGTGCTCTCGACCGGCTCCGAACTGGTGGCGCCGGGACAGCCGCTGCTGCCCGGCCAGATCTACGAATCCAACGGCGCGATGCTGACGGCGGCGGCCATCGAGGCCGGGGCCATCGCGCGGCACGTGCACTTCGTGCCCGACGACCCCGCACAGTTCCTCGGACGCCTGGCGGAGATCGCCGCCGACGCAGACCTCATCATCACCTCCGGAGGCGTCAGCGCCGGTGCGTTCGAGGTGGTCAAGGAGGCCCTCACCGCCACCGGTGGCGTGGAGTTCGCGAAGGTGGCGATGCAACCGGGAATGCCGCAGGGCTGCGGCCACTTTCGCGCACCCGACGGGCGGGCGGTGCCGATCGTCACCGTGCCGGGCAACCCGGTCAGTTCGCTGGTGTCCTTCGAGATCTTCATCCGCGATCCACTCCGTGCGGCGATGGGACTGCACCGACGCCGGCCGCGTCTGCACGCGAAACTCACCACCGATCTCACCTCGCCGCCGGGCAAACGCCAGTTCCAGCGCGGCCTGTTCGTCCGCCACCCCGGCGGCCCGTGGATCTCCCCCGCGGGCCCACCGGCGTCGCATCACCTGAGCAACCTGGCGCGCGCCGAGGCCCTCGTCGACATCGACGAAGACACCGTGGCGCTGTCGGCGGGCGACGAGGTCGACGTCATCCGCCTGCGGTAGTCGGGGCGGGGCGGTCCGCCGGTCGCCCCGCGGCCGGGGGCTCTAAGCTGTACGGGCGCACCATCGGAGTGCGCATCACCCGACATCATCAACGGACATGGGGAGAGGTTGACTGTGGCGAGGCGCCCGCGGCCGGACGCACCAGACGGTCTGTCACCTGCACATCTGGTCACGTTGGCCAAAGAGACCATTCCCCCGGTCCATCCCGCCGGTCTGCCCTTCGTCGCGGCCGCATCCGCGGTGGCCGTCGTCGGCCGCAGACACCGCTGGATCCGGGTGCCGGCCACCCTGACCGCCGGGGCGTGTGCCGCGTTCTTCCGGCATCCCGCCCGGGTGCCACCCACCGATCCGGCGGTGGTGGCCGCACCCGCCGACGGCACGGTCAGTCTCGTCGACGAGGCGGTCCCGCCCGCCGAGGCCGGACTCGGCGACACACCACGGCCCCGGGTGTCGGTGTTCCTGTCACTCTTCGACGTGCACGTGCAGCGGGTCCCGGTGTCCGGCACGGTCACGTCGGTGACACATACGCCGGGACGGTTCGTCTCCGCCGACCTGCCCGACGCCAGTTCGGTGAACGAACGCACCACCATGACGCTGCGCGCCGACGCCACCGGCGACGACATCGCCGTCGTCCAGATCGCGGGGCTGCTCGCCCGTCGCATCGTCTGTGAGCCGTCGGCGGGTGATTCGCTGTCGGTCGGCGCGACGTACGGCCTGATCCGTTTCGGGTCCCGCGTCGACGTCTACCTGCCACCCGGAGCGGTGCCGCAGGTCCGGCTCGGCCAACGCACCATCGGCGCCGAGACCGCGCTGGCCACCCTGGGTGGCGACCGCGCATGAATCCGCACCGGGAGCGTCCCGTCACCCAACGCCCGCCCACGCGGGTGGCGGGTCGTCGGACCTCGCCGGCTGAGCAGTCCCGGCTGCGTCGTCAGGCCGCCGCCGGACGCATGTTCGTGCCTTCGGCGCTGACGATCCTGGCGATCTGCGCCGGGATGACGTCCGTCCGGTTCGCGATGAACGGCAACATCAACGCCGCGTTGGGCCTGCTCGTCGCGGCCGCCTTGCTCGACGGCATCGACGGCCGCGTCGCGCGGCTGATGGGTGCGACGACGAAGATCGGCGCGGAGATCGACTCGCTGGCCGACGTCATCAACTTCGGTGTGGTGCCCGCATTCCTGGTGTATCTGACGCTGCTCGACGGTACCGACCTGGGCTGGCTGCTGGCCCTCATCTACTGCTGCGCGATCGTGCTGCGTCTCGCCCGGTTCAACACCCTGCTCGACGACGATGACGCCCCCGCCTACACCCGGGACTTCTTCGTCGGGGTGCCGGCACCGGCGGCCGCGATCGGTGCGTTGCTGCCCGTCGGACTGCTGCAGCAGTTCGGGACGGGGTGGTGGACGTCACTGGCCGCGGTCGGGATCTGGTTGATGCTGGTGGCCTTCCTCGCGGTGAGCCGTATCCCGACGGCGTCGCTGAAGGCGTCGAAGGTGTCGGCCCGGGCGCTGCCGGGCCTGCTGTTGCTGGTGGCGATCGGGGCGGCCCTGCTGCTGACCTTTCCCTACATCCTGATGGTGATCGCCATCGTCGCCTATGCCGTGCACATCCCGTTCGCCTGGCGGAGTCGGCGCTGGGTCGCGTCGCGACCCGAACACTGGGACGCCGCCCCCAAGGAACGTCGCGCCGAGCGGCGGGCACTGGCCCGGGAGGGTTCCGGACGCCGCGTCATGCCACGGCGGCGGCAGGCGATGAAGAAGTCCGAGGGACGACTCGGACTACACCGCCCGACTCGCCCGGAGGATCCGGAGCGTCGCCCCTCATGAGCCGGTTGACCCTCACCGCGCGACTCAATCCGTCGGCCGCCGACGCCCGACGCGGGATCGTCCGCGTGCATCCGGAGGTCCTGACCGCGCTGGGCCTGCGCGAATGGGATGCCATCAGCCTCACCGGGGCGCGCGTCACCGCGGCCGTCGTCGGCGCCACCGCCCCGGATGCCGCGACCGGCGCCATCCTGCTCGACGACATCTCGTTCTCCAACGCCGGCGTCCGCGAGAACGCTCAGGTGGTGATCGGCCCGGTGGTCGTGCAGGCCGCCGCGCGGGTCGTCGTCAGCGGATCGGCCCTGGCCAGCCACGGCGTCGACCCGACCACCCTGCGACGAGCACTGCTCGGCAAGGTGCTCTCCGTGGGCGACACCGTCTCCCTGCTGCCGCGCGACCTCGGCCCCGAGTTGACCGCAGGCGATGCGGTCCGCGCCCTCGCGGTGTCGGTGGGTATCACCTGGACCAATGAACTGCTCACCGTCACCTCCACCGAGCCCGGCGCGCCGGTGAGCGTGCAGCCGAACACCGCGGTGATGTGGACCGGGGGCGCTGTCGGTGGGAATCCGGGCGCTGTCAACGCGGGGGTGAGCGCTGTCAACGTGGAGCAGGGCGCCGTCAACGTGGGGGTGAGCGCCGTTAACGCGGGGGTGAGCGCCGTCAACGCGGGGGTGAGCGCTGTCAACGTGGAGCAGGGCGCTGTCAACGTGGGGGTGAGCGCTGTCAACGCGGCGCGGCCGGCGCGATCGGTCGCCGAACTGGTCGGGGTCGATGACCAGGTCGCGAAGCTGACCGAATGGTTACGGATCACCCTCGACGAGCCGGAGGTGCTGCGCACTCTCGGCGCCATCCCTCGGCTCGGGGTCTTGCTGACCGGTCCGGCCGGCGTCGGCAAGGCGACGGTCGTGCGGGCGGTGGTCGCCGAGCGACCGATGGCCGCCGTCGCCGAGCGACCGATGACCGCCGTCGCCGAGCGACCGATGGCCGCCGTCTCTGGGCGGCCGATGACGGTCGTCGACGGTCCGACGGTCGGCGCGCTCGAGGCGAATGCCCGTCTACGCGCGGTCACCGACGCCATCGCGGGTCTGCGTCCGGCCGGCGGAGTGCTGCTCGTCACCGACGTCGACGCGCTGCTGCCGGCCGAACCCGAACCGGTGTCGACACTCATCCTCGACGCGTTGCGTACCGCACTCGATCCGGCCGACGATGGCACCGGTGGCGGGGGCACCGGTGGCGGGGGCACGATCGCCCTCATCGCGACGAGTGCCGAACCGGCCGCCATCGACATCCGGCTGCGCGATCCGCAATTGTGCGACCGCGAACTGTCGATCGGTCTGCCCGACGCGGCCACCCGGGCCAAACTGCTCGCCGCCATCCTGAGCGGCGTACCCACCGACGGCGCGCTGGACCTTTCGGCAATCGCTTCTCGCACACCGGGTTTCGTTGCCGGCGACCTGGCCGCCCTGACCCGCGAGGCGGCACTGCGGGCCGCGGCGCGGGTGACCGCCGACGCCTCGTCGTCGGCACCCGCGCTGACCGACGCCGACCTCGCCGGGGCGCTCGGCGTCATCCGCCCGGTGTCGCGCGGCGAATCGCCGGAGGTGTCGCTCGGGTCGATCACCCTCGACGACGTCGGCGACATGACCGAGACCAAACAGGCGCTCACCGAGGCGGTGCTCTGGCCCCTCGAACACCCGGACACCTTCACCCGGCTCGGCGTGCAGCCACCGCGCGGCGTGCTGCTGTTCGGGCCGCCGGGCTGCGGGAAGACCTTCGTGGTGCGGGCCCTCGCCGCGTCGGGGAGATTGTCGGTGCACACCGTCAAGGGTGCCGAGCTGATGGACAAGTGGGTCGGCTCGTCCGAACGCGCCGTCCGCGACTTGTTCTCTCGCGCAAGGGAATCCGCGCCCTCACTGATCTTCCTCGACGAGATCGACGCGCTGGCCCCGCGGCGCGGGCAGTCCAGCGACTCCGGCGTCTCCGACCGCGTCGTCGCCGCCCTGCTCACCGAACTCGACGGCGTCGAACCGTTGACCGATGTGGTCGTGCTCGGCGCCACCAACCGGCCCGATCTGATCGATCCGGCGTTGCTGCGCCCCGGCCGGCTCGAGCGCCTGGTCTTCGTCCCGCCGCCCGATGCCGCCGCCCGCGCCGACATCCTGCGGACCTCCGGACGCAATGTCCCGCTGGCCGACGACATCGATCTCGATCACCTGGCCACCGATCTCGACGGCTACTCGGCCGCCGACTGCTCGGCGCTCCTGCGCGAGGCGGCACTCTCCGCGATGCGGCGCAACATCGACGCCGCGACCGTCACCGCCGACGACATCGCCGACGCCCGCACCCGGGTGCGCGCATCCCTGGATGCCGCGCAGGTGGAGAACCTCCGCGCGTACGCGGAGCGTCGGCTCACCTGACCCCGACCGACAAAAAGTGGGGGAAGAATGTTCTTCCCCCACTTTGGGTTTCGCTCGCCGGCAGTTTCCGTCGGACGTACGATTCCTGGGGGAAGAAGCTTCTTCCCCCACTTTCGTCAGCTCGTCTGGGTCTGGCCCTCGGTCTGCGTCGGCGCCTGGGTGGGAGCCTGCTGCTGGCCGGTCTGGCCGTTCTGGGTCTGGCCGCTCTGGCCGGGCATCTGACCCATGCCACCACCCTGCTGGCCACCCATACCGCCGCCGGGCATCTGGCCGCCCATGCCACCGCCGGGCATCTGGCCCATGCCACCACCCTGCTGGCCGCCCATGCCACCGCCGGGGAACTGCTGGGTGTTCGACGACGAGCCGGAATCACCGACGACGTAGCCGGCACCGAAGCCGAGCAGCCCGAAGCCGACGGCGAGGCCGATGCCGCCGGCGATCACGGCGTTCTTGGTCTTCGAAGGCAGGCCCGAACCCGGCTGCGCAGCGGCGGGAACGGCTGCCGCCGGTGCGGGCGAACCGGCGACCGGCGCCGACCCGATCGGGGCGGTGGGAGCGGTGGCGGCCGTCGGGCCCTGTCCGACCGGCACCGTCGGCGCGGTGGCGCTGTAGGCGTCGGCATTCGCCGGTGCCGCGGTGGTGCCGGGGGTTGCGTCGGGGGCCGTCGACGTATCGGAAACTGTCGTGGTGTCGGGAGTCGACATCGTGTCACTCTCGCTTTCGGGTTTGGTCCGGTCACAGACACCTGCGTCCCGGATCGGTTTCAACGACTCCACGGTGGCGACGTCCGCTTGGCCGGTACTGCCCAGCACCTGTGAACCCGCTGTCAACCGCGGCGGCCCGGCCCGATCCGCTCTACGTTCTGCTCACCGGTCCGCTCAGCCGACGCTGACCTGATAGAACACCGAGGTGGCACCGGCGGCCGCGGCCGGTGTGATGCCCAGCGTCACCCAGTAGGTGGTGCCGTCCTTCGTCCCCGACATCCGCACCACGGTCTGACCCGAGTCGCTCTCCCGGCCCTCCTCGGTGAAACCGGCGTCGGTCAGCTTCGTCACCGCACCCTCGATCGGGTTGCCCTGATTCGCCGGTGCCTGCACGGTGACGGTCCAGTGATCCTTGCTGCCGTCGGCGGTCAGCACCTGACCGTCGACGAGCGGCACCTGCGCGGTCGGGAAATCGGCGGGCAGCCCCGGACGGGTCGGCGCGTCGCCGCCGCATGCCGCGATCAGCACCGTTGCCACCGATATCACCAGCATCGCGGCGAGCACCCTCACCACTGCATTCAGCCGAGCCATGGGAGCAACGGTAAGGTAGAGCCCGCGGACGTCACGTCGTGACACTCCCGGCCACCGGGACAGACACACCCGACATCCGCGCCATGACCACCCCGCCCGCCGAACGACGACCGACGACCGACGACCGAAGACGGAGTGCGCCCCCTTGCTCACTGTGCTGATTGCATTGGCACTCTGCGCGCTCGTGGCCCCCGCGATCGTCGGCAAGCTCGGGACGAAGGGGTTTTACGTCCTCGGCCTGGCACCACTCGGCGGACTCGTCTGGGTGCTGACGCACTGGCCCGATTCCGACCGCGCCCCGCAGGTCGAGACGCTGCACTGGGTTCCGACGCTGCACATGGACATCGTCATGCGGATGGACACGCTGTCGGCGATCCTGTCGGTGCTGATCCTCGGCGTGGGGACGCTCGTCCTGTTCTACTGCGCGCACTACTTCGACGACGCCCGCCCGCGGGTCGCGGTGTTCGGCGGCGAGATGATCGCCTTCGCCGCCGCCATGTTCGGCCTGGTGACCAGCGACAACATGCTGGTCCTCTACATCTTCTGGGAACTGACGACGGTCCTGTCGTTCATGCTGGTCGGTTTCTATCGCATCCGCGCGACGTCGCGACGCTCGGCCACCCAGGCGCTGCTGGTCACCACCCTGGGCGGTCTGGCGATGCTCGTCGGCATCATCATGCTGGGCGAACGCACCGGCAGTTACCTGCTCAGCGATCTGCTGGCACACCCGCCGATGGACGGCGTGTACGTCCAGGTGGCCGTCGTGCTGCTGCTGATCGGCGCGCTCAGCAAGTCCGCGATTGTGCCGTTCCACTTCTGGCTCCCCGGCGCCATGGCCGCACCCACGCCGGTCTCGGCGTACCTGCACGCCGCGGCGATGGTGAAGGCCGGCATCTACCTGATCGGTCGTCTCGCGCCGGCCTTCGCGCCGCTGCCGAGCTGGCAGGTGATGGTCATCGGGCTCGGCTCGTTCACCATGGTGCTCGGCGGCTGGCGCTCCCTGCGGGAACTCGACCTGAAGCTCGTCCTCGCCTTCGGCACCGTGTCCCAGCTCGGTTTCATGTCGGTGCTGATGGGCATGGGCGATGCGAACGTGGCGATGGCCGGCCTCACCATGCTGGTCGCGCACGCCCTGTTCAAGGCGTCACTGTTCATGGTCGTCGGCATCATCGACCACGCCACCGGTACCCGCGACATCCGCAAACTCGCCCGGCTCGGGCATCGCCTGCCGGTCCTCGCGGTCACCGCCGCGGTCGCCGGCGCGAGCATGGCCGGATTGCCGTTCACCTTCGGATTCGTCGGCAAGGAGACCGCGTTCGGGTCGGTGTGGGACACCGGGTCGCTGCAACCCTGGCAGGGCCACGTCGTCGACCTCGTGCTGCTGCTCGGTTCGGTGATCACCTTCGCCTACACCTGCCGATTCCTCTGGGGAGCGTTCGGACGCAAGTTCCGCACCCTGCCGACGCGGGCGGTCGCCAAGATGCATCCGCCGACGCCGATGTTCCTGTTCTCCCCGGTCCTGCTCGCCGCCCTCGGCGTCGTCGCCGGCCTGGCCAGCGGCTGGGTCGGTCACTGGTTCGAGCCCTACGCAGAGGAACTGCCCCTCTACGGCCACGAACTCGAACACCTCGCGATGTGGCACGGCTTCGGATTGCCGGTGGTGTTCTCGGTCATCGTCGTCGTCGGTGGTGCCGCCCTGTTCCTGGGGCTGCGCCCGATCCGCGACCGCGTCTTCGGGTTCCGGCCACTGCTCAACGCCGACCGCATCTACGACGCCACCCTGCGTGGCGCGGACACCGTGTCGCTGTTGATGACCCGCAACACCCAGCGCGGATCGCTGCCGATCACCCAGGGCGTGATCCTGTCGACGATGATCATCCTGCCGACGACGGTGCTCTTCCTCGGCAACCGCAACACCCTGACACCCCGCGGATTCGACTCCCCGGTCCAACTCGTCGTCGGCGGCATCATGATCGCCGCGGCGATCGCCGCCGTCATACTGCGCAACCGCCTGGCCGCCACCCTCATCGTCGGCGTCACCGGGTACGGCTGCGGCATGCTCTTCGCGTTGTACGGCGCCCCCGACCTGGCGCTGACCCAGTTCCTGGTGGAGACGCTGACGCTGGTGATCTTCGTCCTGGTACTGCGCAAACTGCCCGCCGAACCCGAGCCCCGCCACTCCACCGGGTTCAAACCGCTGCGCGCGCTCATCGGCATCGCACTCGGAGTGTCGGTCGTGCTGATCGGACTGTTCGCGGCGGCGGCCCGTTCCGAACAGCCCGTCAGCATCGATCTCCCCGAGGCCGCCTACAAGTTCGGCCACGGTGCCAACGCGGTGAACGTCCTGCTCGTCGACATCCGCGCCTGGGACACCCTCGGCGAGGTGTCGGTCCTCATCGTCGCCGCGACCGGGGTGGCGTCGATGGTCTTCCGCAATCGCCGGTTCGGTGCCGCCCCGCGCGTCGCCGACGCAGCGAAGTTCTTCGGCGGGTCCACCGACGAGGACGACGACATCATCCCGCCCGACCGCACCACCTACCTGCTGGGCAGCGAGTTCCGCGATCCCCGGCACCGGTCGATGGTGCTCGAGGCCACCACCCGGTTGATCTTCCCGACGATGGTGGTGCTGTCGGTGTACTTCTTCTACGCCGGCCACAACTCGCCGGGCGGCGGGTTCGCCGGTGGCCTCACGATGGGCCTGGCGCTGGTGCTGCGTTACCTGGCCGGTGGCCGCTACGAACTCGGTGAGGCCCTGCCGGTGGAACCGGGCACCTTCCTCGGTGCCGGCCTGCTGATCTCCGCGGGCACGGCGGTCACCTCGATGTTCCTCGGCGCCCCCGCCCTGAGCTCGGCCGTCTTCGAGATCACCGTCCCGGTCCTCGGGCACATCAAACTGGTCACCGCGCTGTTCTTCGACCTCGGCATCTACCTGATCGTCATCGGTCTGGTCCTCGACGTCCTGCGCAGCCTCGGCGCGCGCCTCGACGTGGAGGGCCCCGGCGGTCTGGTGACCCGGTCGGTGCAGGTGCCGGCGGATGGTGGGGCGAAATGAGCGTCAACCTCGGCCTGCTGGTGGTCATCGCGGTACTGATCGCGGCCGGTGCGTATCTGCTGATGGAACGCAGCCTGGTGCGGATGTTGCTGGGTCTGCTGCTGGCCGGCAACGGCATCAACCTGCTGATCCTGGTGCTCGCCGGCGGGATGGGCAATCCACCGATCATGGGCCGGTCCTCGGAGGCCCGCCCCCGTGACGCCGACGCCCTCGCACAGGCGATGGTGCTCACCGCCATCGTCATCACCATGGGTGTGGCCGCGTTCATCCTGTCGCTGGTGTACCGGCTGTTCGTGCTCAATCGCGACGACGACGACGTCGAGGACGACACCGAGGACGTCAAGGTCGCCACCGGCTCCCTGCGGACCGCACCCGACCGCGACCGCAGCGACGACCCCCTGACCGGCGCGGACACCTCCGCCGGCGACTTCTTCGACGACGAGGGCAACCCGCTGACCCCCGAGGAATACATCAAACGACACCTCGAGGTGATCGAGACCGACCTGATGCCCGAGGACGCCGACGTCATCGACGAGATCGGCGTCGACGATCCGGATTCGGACAACCCGGATTCAGACAACACCGGGTCGGACAACACCGATTCGGAAAGAACCGGGTCGGACACCACCGGGTCGGATGACCACACCCCGGGGGATCGCCGATGATTCCGCAGACCTCCTGGCTCCCGGTCCTGATCACCCTGCCGACGCTGGTCCCGATGCTCGCCGCGGCGTTGACCCTGCTGCGCGGCCGCGGCGCCATCTTCCAGCGCATCATCACGGTGTCGGCGATCGGGGTGGCGCTGATCGCGTCGTGCATGATGCTCTACCTCACCAACGAGCACGGCACCTACGCACTGGCCATCGGCGGCTGGGACGACAAGGGATTCGCGAACGGACCACTCGGCATCACCCTGGTGGTCGATCAACTCGCCGCGCTGATGCTGGTGGTGTCGACGCTGGTGTTGCTGTGCGTCGTCATCTACGCGATCGGGCAGGGTATCCGCGACGGCACCACCGATCAGCCGGTGTCGATCTTCCTGCCCACCTACCTGATTCTGTGTGCGGGCGTGTGCAATTCGTTCCTGGCCGGTGACCTGTTCAACCTCTTCGTCTCGTTCGAGGTGCTGCTGGCCGCGAGCTTCGTGTTGCTGACCCTCGGGGCCAGCGCCGACCGTGTCCGCGCCGGCGCGTCGTACGTGATGGTGTCGATGGTGTCGTCGCTGATCTTCCTGGCGGGCATCGCCTTCGCGTACGCGACCACCGGAACCCTCAACCTCGCCGAGATGGCGGTACGCCTCGATCACGTGCCCGACGGCACCCGCAACGCCCTGTACGCGGTGCTGCTGGTGGCGTTCGGCATCAAGGCGGCGGTCTTCCCGCTGTCGACGTGGCTGCCCGACTCCTATCCGACGGCACCGGCACCGGTCACCGCGGTGTTCGCCGGCCTGCTCACCAAGGTCGGTGTGTACGCGATCATGCGGACGCACACCCTGCTGTTCCCGGGCGGCTCGATGGACGCCATCCTGCTGGTCGCCGGCCTGCTGACGATGATCGTCGGCATCTTCGGTGCGATCGCCCAGTCCGACATCAAGCGACTGTTGTCGTTCACCCTGGTCAGCCACATCGGGTACATGATCTTCGGGATCGCGTTGTCGTCGGAGATCGGGATGAGCGCGGCCATCTACTACGTCGCGCACCACATCCTGGTGCAGACGACGCTGTTCCTGGTGGTCGGGCTGATCGAACGTCAGGCCGGCTCGGCGTCGCTGCGGCGGCTCGGTGGACTCATCGCCAGCCCGGTCCTGGCCGCACTGTTCCTCATCCCGGCGTTGAATCTCGGTGGCATTCCGCCCTTTTCGGGCTTCCTGGGCAAGGTCGCGTTGATCGAGGCGGGCACCTCGGACGGTTCGGTCCTCGCCTGGATCCTGGTCGCCGGGTCGGTGGTGACCAGCCTGCTGACGCTGTATGTGGTGGCCCGCATCTGGACCAAGGGCTTCTGGCGTCCCCGCGCCGACGCCCCCGAGGGGGAACTGTCCGACAGTGCCCCGTCGGCGTTGATCGACGAGAGCGACGACATCGCCTTCGACGAGCGAGCCGATGTGGGTCGCATGCCCGTCGCGATGGTCATCCCGACCGCGCTGATGGTGGCCGCGGGACTGGCGTTGACGGTGTGGGCCGGCCCGATCTTCGGATTCACCGACCGCGCCGCGACCGACATCATCGATCGCGACATCTACGTCAGCTCGGTGTTGGGAGGCCGATGATGACCGACCGGAGGAACGAACGGATCGCACCCGTCAGGCCCGTCGGCAAGGGGCCGGTGAAGCGTCTGCTCATCAACATCGCCCGCTATTCGGTGCTGGGTTTCGCGTGGACGACGGTCAGTGCCTGGGTGTGGCTGCGCGAGCGGATCCGCACCCCCCGCTGGTTGGGCACCGACGGCCGGGAGGTGGCCGTCCGGCTGTGGTCGATGGCGTGGCTGACCTTCGTGTGGGTGTTGTTGTGGGGCACGGTGTCGTGGGCGAATGTGCTCGCCGGGCTGGTCCTGGCCATCGCCATCGGCGTCCTGTTGCCGCTGCCCCGGGTGCCCGTCGAGGGCCGGATCCATCCCCTCACCCTGCTCGTGCTGATCCTGCGGCTGATCGTCGACTTCTTCGTCTCGAGTGCGCAGGTGGCGTGGATGGCGATCCGGCCCGGACGGCCACCGCTGGGGGCGGTCATGCGGGTGCGCGTCGCCATCAAATCCGACATGGTGCTGACCCTGGCCGTGGACTACCTCAACCTGGTGCCCGGCACGATGGTGCTGGAGATCGATCATCGTCGGCGCCTGCTCTACGTCCACGTCTTCGACGTCCGGTCGGACAAGAAGGTGCGCAGCTTCTACAACCAGGTCGCCTTCGTCGAGCGGATGTTCATCAAGGCCTTCGAACGCGACAGTGAGTGGCATCCCAGTCCGTTCCACGGCATCGACGACAGCTTCCATCACGTGCCCGACGGTGAGCATGCCGCCGTCGCGACGGGGGCGGCCCGCCATCGCCCCACTCTCCTCGACCGCACGACCCCCGGCGACGAGGAGGATCGGCGATGACCGTCGTCTGGTTCGGCATCGCCACGGCGTTGCTCGTCGCCGCCATCCTGGTGATGGCGCGGATTCTGCTCGGTCCGACCACCCTGGACCGGCTCGTCGCACTCGATGCGCTCATCGCCCTGTGCATGTGCGGGCTCGCGGCCTGGACCGCCTACAGCGGCGACACCACCGTGGTACCCGGGATCGTCGCGTTGTCGCTGGTCAGCTTCGTCGGTTCGGTGGCCATCGCCCGCTTCCGTGTCCGGGATGATCAGACATGATCGCCGACATCGTCACCGCCGTCTTCCTGTCCATCGGGGCGTTGCTCGCCGTCACCGCGGCGATCGGCATCCTCCGTTTCCCCGACACACTCTCGCGGATGCATGCCGCGACCAAACCCCAGACCCTGGGGCTGCTGATGATGCTGATCGGGACGATGATCAGCGTCGGCGGCGGGCACGTCGACAACGGCATGCTGATCCTCGCCGGGATCTTCGCGTTGATCACCGCACCGGTGGTCGCGCACCGCATCGGACGCCTCGTCTATCAGGAGCAGCGTGCCCGCGACGGGCTGATGGCCCGCGACCAGATGGAAAGCGGCGACCGGGATTAAGGCAGATCAGGGCCGGATCGCGACTGTCTGGCAAGCCGCTGTGTGACGAGGATCTCGACAATCACGCCAGTTGGGTAAGTCGACCCTTCCCTGTGGCCGACGACCACCGGTAGATTGATTGTTCACAGGACTAACGAGGGGGTCGCGGAAGGAATCGAGTGGTGGGTAATCGATTCGATCAGCGGACGCTCGCTGTCTTGTGCAGCGAGCTGGGGGCGGTACCGCTGCTGATCTTCGCCCTGTTCTCGTCGTCCTTCGCCGTCGCCGGCACCCGGCCGCTCCTGGTGGCGATCCTGGTGTTCACCGCGATCTCGGTATCACTCACGGCCTGGCAGGGCAGTCTCGACGACCGACTCTTCGTCATCCTCTGCGCGGGCGGGATGATCGGGGTGGCCGGCTCGGCGGCGGTGATCGCCGATCAGGGCACCTCACACGCGGTGCTGGTGCTGTTGGCCGCGATCCCTGCACTCGCCGCGATGGGGTCCTCGGGCCGAACGGTCGTCGGTTTCATGACGTTCGCGGTGACCCTGGGACTCGCCGTCGTCGCCGTGCGTGCGGCATCGCTCACCGATCTCCTGGTCGGCGGGGGTGCGGTGATCATGGCGGTCATCGCACCGACGCTGATGGTGACGATGCTGCGGCGCAATCTGTCGGATCTGATCCACGAACAGGCGACGCTGAGCCTGATCGATCCGCTCACCGGGGCCCTCAACCGGCGCGGCCTGTTCGACGGCGCGCCGACGGTCTTCGAGGAGGCGCAGCAGTCGGGTCAGATGATCGGCATGCTGGTCATCGACATCGATCACTTCAAACGCGTCAACGACGCACTCGGACATTCCGCCGGCGACGAGGTTCTCGTCGACATCACCTCGGTTCTCCACGAGGAGGTGGGGGATCGCGGGATCGTGGCACGCACCGGCGGTGAGGAATTCACCATTCTGTTCGGGGTCGCCGACGCGGCCGAACTCGAGGCCGTCTCGACGAGGTTGCGGCTGGCGGTCGGTTCCCGCTCCGAGGTGACGGTCAGCGTCGGTGGCGTCTGCGCACCGCTGCGGCGACTCGATGCGCCGCTGCACCCCGATGCCCAGACCCTCCTGGACGATCTGGCACGACCGGCCGACCAGCGCCTGTACGCCGCCAAGGCGTTGGGGCGCAACCGGTCGATGGTGTCGCAGATCCCGACCGTCGAGTGGTACTTCGACGATCCGGAGGCGACGTCGGCGACATCGGACGACGGGACGGCCCGGCAGGTACGCGCCACCTCCGCACTGGTCTCGGCGGTCGCACCGCGATCGGCGGGAGCGACGACGCGGGCACCGAGAGCCGCGTCGACACGCGCCGAGAGCGAGCGCCGGACACCGACGCAGTCACGCAGCGTCCGCTTTGTCGACGTCGACGAGGCGACGTTCGAGATCCTTCATCCGGGCCGGGACGCCGACCGTATTCGGCAGCTCACCTCGTCGAATGTGTACGAGGTCGTCGACATCTGGCCCGACGCGGTGGCCGAACTGCGCCAACTCGACGCGCTCGACCACGTCGAACCGGGTGTCCATCCGGCCGTCCCGCTCGACTACGACGATCCGGCGGTCGTGGACGAACACACCCGGTATGTCGTGTTCCCGTGGCGCCGCCGGGTGGTCCGGATGCCCGACAGCGCGACGTTCTATCGGTTGAAGACGGCACGCAACCGCTTCCTCGTCACCGGCGCGGAGCAGCGTCGGTGGGATGAGACGATCATCGCCGTCGCCGGACTCAGCGTCGGATCGTCGGCGGTGTCGGCGTGTTCGCTGACCGGGGCACGGCATTTCCGCCTCGCCGACCCCGACACCCTGGCCGCCACGAACCTCAATCGCATGTCCGGGTCGGTGTGCGATGTCGGGACGTCCAAGTTGGACCTGACGGTGCGTCGACTCCTCGAGGCCGACCCCTATACCGTCATCGAATCGTTCGCCGACGGCTACACCCCGACCACGGCCGACCGCTTCCTGGCGACCTCGGAGTCCGGGCCCCGGACCATCGTCATCGAGGAGATCGACGACGTCGCCGCGAAGATCGACATGCGTCGCCGCGCCCAGGCCCTGCGGATTCCGGTCATCAGCGCAACCGACATGGGCGACAATGTCATTCTCGACATCGAACGCTACGACCTCGACCCCACCTACCCGATCTTCCACGGCCGGGTCGAGCAGTTCACCGCCGGCGACCCCGGCGACCCCGCCCAGCGACTGCGAATGGCCGCGTCGATCGTCGGCGATGTCCTCACCCCTCGAATGGCGTTCTCCGCCAGTCAAATCGGCCGCGGTGTCGCGTCCTGGCCGCAACTCGGTTCGACCGGCGCGATGGCCGGCGCCTTCGCCGCGGCCGCGGCCCGCAACATCGTCTGCGGCCACCGCGTCGAATCCGGCCGCCACGTCCTCGACATCGAGCAGATGCTCAACGCGGGCGACGGCGGTTCGGCATGGAATGAACTCGATCCCGACGTCGTCGCCGGCAGGCACACCGACGGGCCGGGGACGTGGGACCGCGAGAAGCCACCCGCCTGAGGTGGGTTCTCGCGGTCGACGACCCCCGACGTGCACCCGTCAGGCCACCGTCGCCGTCCCCGCCGCCGACACCTCCCGCGACCGGAATGCGGCGGCGTACTCGGCGTTCATCACCTCCCACACGTCGGGATCGGCGAAGGACTGCAGGTTCTCCGCGTCCCAGAACATCGCCCGGGTGCGGTACCGGTCGTCGGGGTACGGGGTCGCGGCGATCAGCGGATTGACCCGTCCCCCACCGGATGACCAGCGTTCGAGCACGTAGTCGGCCGCGGTGGCGAGCATGTGGCGGCATCCGGTCAGCTCCATCGAGATCTTCACCGACCGCGCCAGCGCACCCGCCGCCACCTTGGCCAGCGGCGACGACGGGTCGACGAAGGCCGACTTGACCTCGATGATCCCGTCGGGGATGCGATGGTTGATCGCCGCGATCAGGTCGTCCTGGCCGGGTTGCCCCGCCCACTCGCCGATCGCATGTGACTGACGGGCATCGCGATACGGCCCCTGCACGCGGAGGCCACCGATGACCGCACCCGACGGGTCGAGCACGGCGCAGAACACGGTGGTGTCCCCGCCGTCGCGGATCCGCTCGTATTCCAGAGCGGACCGGACCCCGCGTGCGGTGTACTCGACGACGGCGCGATCGATGTACTCATGCCACAGTTCCGGCAACGCGTGCGGATCGGCGAAGATCATCGTCGCTCCGCTACCGCAGATGTCGTCCACCCATGCCGATGCACCGGCGAGATCGGGTGCAGAATAGTGCGCGGAATGCGCGATTGTCACGACGGAATTCATTGTTGTCATTTCCTTTGCCAGAAAAGCAGGACGCTCATTTCGGGATGCTGCGCAGGGCGGGCAGCACCTTCAAGTGTCCGTTAGCAAAGGTCACAAGCCAACACGCGGGCTTGACGCAACCCCCGTGAATATCGACGAAGTGTCGAGGTCAGTACGGCAATCCGGACAGCCGGTCACCGGCATCCGCCCCGACTTCCATCGGGTCGGAAAACGCCGACTTCACATGTCGGAAAATGAATTGCCAGGGTGGGTGATGAAATAGCTGCGCATTCGTCGATCGCGGCCGAATTCACCGGATCTCAGTCGCGGTAACGCACCGACGTGGTACCCAATCCGTGCAGAAACGCATCGGCCGCATGCGACGCACGTGTCGCGATGTCGCGGCCGTCGAAGGCGTCGGTGGTGGCAGCGGACCGGATGATCGTCAGATACAGGGTCGCCGCCCATCGATGATCGTCGGAGTCGGCGATCAGTCCCCCGCGGGCGAGCGCGGCCATCCATGCGACGGTCAGATCGAGGACCGGATTCGGCGCGCCGGCGGCCTCCGACTCGCCGAGTGCCCAATGCCAGTCGGCCTTCGCCGAGACCAGATCGGCGGTCACCTGATAGAGCCGGACCACCAGGGGAACCGCGCCGTCGCGGGACCGCTCGTAGGTGGCCGAGATCTCGCCGACGGCACGCTCACGCAGCGCCGAGACCAGGACATCCCGGTTCGGATAGTGCCGATGCACCGTGGCCCGCGACATGCCCGCCGCCGTCGCGATCGCCTCGATACTGGCGCCCGGGTCGCGTCGCAGTGTCGACGCGGCCGCGTCGAGAATCCTCGCCGGTGTTCCTTCGGCCGCGGTCATCGCACCGGACTCCCTTCCTCGTTCTCGTGACGTGTCACCCGAGAGGTGTCGACGTGATTCGACGGTAGCCCCCGCGCCGCCGCCGTTCGGACACAACCCTCCTGCTACACACAACTGTCTCATAGATTCACCCTTGCGAGACTTTGATGTCTCATCTATCGTTGCTCATGCGACGGTGATGTAACCACCCTTCACCGTGGCGTATCAGTAGAAAGGTAGGCACACGAATGGACCGTCACGACGAACTCGTGGACCAGATCATGCGACTCCGTCGTCGCGAGGACACCCTCGACGGCGACATCATCATCGCGATGCACAAGGGGTACGGCGGCACCGGCGGAACCGAGGAGGAGATCCGCGACGAACTCGCCGAGATCCGCCGTGCCATCGAAACCCTCACCGAAGAACTCGACGGGAGCTACCTGTGACCGACCACACCTCAATCACCCCGACCACCTCGACCCCCATCTCGACCGGCACGCCGCCCGCCGCCCTGCCCGCCGTTCCGACATCGATCGGCGGCCGCGCCGTCGTACCGGACGGCTGGCACCTGGTGTGGGATCACGCCGCCCGCCGTTCCGGGGAACCGGTGCGTGTACTGCGGTGGCAACCCACCACCGATCGCGAACTCGGCGTCGAGGCGGTCACCGCGGTCGTCGCCGCGCGTGGTGGCCGGCTGCTGTCGATCCGCCGGTTCATCGGCGAGGTCACCGGTGATCTGCCGTCGCCGGCACGGGCCGAGCAGATCGCGATGGACGTGTTCACCGAACTCGACCCGCGCTATGCGCGCTTGCTGACACCGCTGCGCGTCGACACGCAGGGCCGTCGGTGGCGCACCGCCGACGGACACGACGTCGACATCACCGTTCGGTGGGCCAAGCACGCTCACCCCAACGGCACCTACAACTGGGTGACCGTCGGCCCGGGCGGGTCGATCATCGAGGTGGAACGCGAATCGCACTGGGATTACGAGGCCGGTCGACGCGCCACCGAACAGTGGGATCACGACGGCTGGATCGCCGCGCGCGAGGGCACCGGCCCGCAGTTGCCCGGGCCCGACGCGGTGGCGTGACACACCGGGCCGGCCGGCGGCGCCGCGGGTCATTCCAGTTCGTCGACCACCGACGCGACCACCGCGCGCATGTCCCGGGTGTCGGCGAACGTCGCCCGCTGCCGTTGATAACTCGCGCCGCGGGCCATGATCTCGGAGATCTGCGCGAGTTCGTCGACGCAGCCGAGGTCGGCGGCGATCGGTGCGAGCCGCACGAGCAGGTCGGCCAGATCCTCGGTGACGAGGCGTTCGGTGCAGTCGGAGTCCAGGATGACGATCGCCTCGAGCCCGTATCTCGCTGCGCGCCACTTGTTTTCCTGCACCAGCCAGGGCGCCATCTGCGGCAGGGTCTCGCCGGCGGAGAACCGCCGGTCCAGGTCGACGACGAGGCAGTGGATCAGCGCCACCAGCGCGGAGAGTTCGTGCAGGTTGGTGGTCCCGTCGCACACCCGCACCTCGATGGTGCCAAGGTGCGGCGACGGCCGGATGTCCCAGCGGATCTCGTTGATGTGGTCGATGATGCCGGTGGTCTTCTGGTCGGCGACGAAGGCCTCGAACTCATGCCACGTCTGGAACTGGAAGGGCAGGCCCGCCGTCGGCAACTGCTGGAACATCATCGCGCGGTTGCTGGCGTAGGAGGTGTCCTGTCCCGACCACATCGGCGACGACGCCGACAACGCCAGCAGGTGCGGGTAGTAGTTGAGCAGCGACGACAGGATCGGCAGCACCTTGTCGCGGTGGGAGATCCCGACGTGCACGTGCACGCCCCAGATCAGCATCTGCCGGCCCCACCACTGGGTGCGCTCGATGAGTTCGGCGTACCGATGGCCTTCGGTGAGCAGTTGCGTCGACCATTGCGCGAAGGGGTGGGTACCCGCCCCGTAGAGATCGACGCCGAGGTCGTCGGCGACGCCGCGGACGGCGTGCAACGTCTCGGCGAGGTCGGCGACCGCCTCACCGGTGGTCCGGCAGATGCCGGTGACCAACTCGACGGTGTTGCGCAGCAGTTCCTTGTGCACCTTGCCGGCGAGATGCGGATGCGCAGATCCGAAGGCCGCGAACAGGTCTGCCGCGGAGTTCGAGAGATCGCCACTGACCTTGTCGGTCAGGGCGAACTCCCACTCGACGCCGAGTGTCGGCTCCGGCGAGCCCGAGAATTCGATCGGGACGATGGCGGGCATCACGTCACCACACGGGGATTGTGACCGGGGCGCTCGGCAGGGCGGTCTACCCCGCGGTCTCGATGACGCCGCACGCCAGGCGCGCGCCACCGTCACCGGTGCTCATCGTCGTCTCGTCGGGCCCGGGCTGTCCGTTGGCCTGGTAGCGATCGGGGATGTTGGCGAAGTTGTCGGCGTTCTCGTGGATGATGATCGTCTTGCCGGTCACCTGCTCCAGGTCGACGGCGTCCGTGGAGGTCAGCGTCGTCCCCGAACCGTCGGGCAGGACGTTGATCGACACCAGGTCACCGCTGGCCGGGTGGCCGGTGTTGCCGCCGACCTGCAGGTGGCCACCCGCCGAGTCGAACTTGTCGGCGGTGTTGCAGGTACTTCCGGAGTGGATGTGCATCGCGTGGAAACCGGCCGGCAGACCGCTGCCGGCGTTGACCTTGACGAGCACCGCCAGCGAGGACCCCTGCGGACTGAAGGTCGCGGTACCGATGTCCTTGCCGGAGGTGTCCTTGATGGTGGCCGAGCCCTTCTCACCGCTGCTGGAGGGGATGTCGTCGGCGTCGACGAGTCCGACGACGGGCGCCGGGTTTCCGGTCTGCACCGCCGGGGTGGTGCCCTTCTCGGTGGTGGTCGGCTCGTCCGGGGTACATCCCGCCAGTGCCAACCCGACGGCGCCGGCCGAGGCGAGCACCGCGAGCGCGCGCAGGGACGCAGAGCCTGATTTCGAACTGACGGTCATCTCGCTCCTCGAGTGATATGTGATGGAAAACCGGGCTGCCTTGATGAGCCGGTGTCAGCGCCCGGGGCTGCAACGCTGAGGTCTGGGACGCCGGAATCTGGGTTGCCGGAGTCTGGGTTGCCGGAGCCTGGGACGCTGGGGTCTCGATGGACGGATGTGCCGATCATGGCTGCCTCACCACGACCACGGCGATCCCGCCGTCGCAGCGGCTGAACCCGCTGCCCAAGGAGCTGCGCGAGTCGACACTGAACTCGCCGCCGAGGTCGTCGTTGAGCTTTTGGGCGAGCGGCTTCTGCGCGGACGTCGAGTAGACGATGGAGTTCTCGGAGAAGCCGCCCTGCGAGTAGTTGCTCTCGCTGTTGATGCCCTCGGTGGTGTAGCCCTTGGCCTTGACCTGGGAGTCCACCTCACCGGCCAGCCCGGTGACCTCACCCGCATTGATCACGCAGATGGTGGTGTTGCCCTGGTTCACCGTCGACGTGCTGGCCGGCACGCTGACACTCGTCGACGGCGCCGACGACTGCGCGGCCTGCAGTTGTTCCTCGGGGTTGTCGTTCGCGGTGGCCGCGGAGTGCCAGCCCAAGCCCACGAACACGATGGCAACCGCGAAGAGCAGCATGGCTCCGGCCCTCAGGGGCAGGCGGTTGGACTCGCGATCAGCATTCATCACCGATGACCTTAACGCACACACGCATGGCGTCTGCTCTCCAGCGCCGGGGCGTGCGGGCTCAGGTGATGTCGAACCCGAGTCGACGTGCGGCACGCGCCTTCTGGCGTGATGCACGCAACCGTCGCAGGCGCTTCACCAGCATCGGGTCGGCGGCCAGCGCCTCCGGCCGATCCACCAACGCGTTGAGGATCTGGTAGTAGCGCGTGGCCGAGAGTCCGAAGAGCTCCTTGATGGCCTCTTCCTTGGCGCCGGCGTACTTCCACCACTGACGTTCGAAGGCGAGGATGTCGTGTTCGCGGCGGGACAGCCCGTCGGGACCGACCTCGTTCGGATCGATGTTCTGCGCGCCGTCGACGTCGTGGGTCTTCTCAGACTCCGGGCCCTGGCCCGGCTGATTCTGGCTTCGCGCTGCTGCGCCGTCCATCTCGCTCCCTCGAAGATCTCCTCTGCGACCCCTCACACCACGTCATCGAGGTCCACCGGTCCATCATCGGGCGTCTGGTGACGTCGCGCATGACGGGCTCGGGGCCGGCGAATGACAACGGTGTGGTTCGTGAACATCTAACCACGCAGAACCGGGTGGGTTGACGTGACGCGCGGGCGGCACGTCGCGCGGGACCATCGGCGCCGGTGGCCGTCTGCGCGCACGATAACCTGTCGTGCATGGCAATTCTCCCCATCTGCATAGTCGGTGAGCCGGTTCTGCACCGTCCGACCGAGCTCGTCGAACTCGACGGTGACGGACGGCCGTCGGCGGAGACGGTGACCCTGCTCGACGACATGTACGCGACGATGGACGCCGCGAACGGCGTCGGCCTGGCCGCCAACCAGGTGGGGGTCGGTCGGCGGATGTTCGTCTACGACTGCCCCGACGGCGAGTCCCGGATGGCGGCCCGACGCCGCGGCGAGGTCATCAATCCGGTGCTGGAGACCTCGGAGATCCCGGAGACCATGCCGGACCCGGACGACAACGACGAGGGCTGCCTGTCGGTGCCCGGCGAGCAGTTCCCCACCGGCCGCGCCGACTGGGCCCGGGTCACCGGTGTCGACCGCGACGGTGCCGCGGTGACGATCGAGGGCAACGGTTTCTTCGCCCGGATGCTGCAGCACGAGGTCGGTCATCTCGACGGATTCCTCTACGTCGACGTGCTGGTCGGCCGGAATGCCCGGGCCGCGAAGAAGGCGATCAAGCGCAACGGCTGGGGTGTGCCGGGGCTGACCTGGACCCCGGGTGAGCAGGCGGATCCGTTCGGTCACGACGACGACTGAACGTGCGGATGTCACGATGACCGGGGCGGCGGGTTCGATGCCGGATCGATTCGGCGTGTCGTCCGGGGCTTTCCGCGGTGATCGCGTGGTCGTGCGTTACCGACTCGGCGATGCGACCCCGGCCGATTGGCGCGATACCCCCAATCCCCGCCCGGCACCGGGACGGCCGTCGCTGTCGGATGTGACCGGCTTCCTGCTCGACGACGGCGACCCGATCCGCCTCGAGCGCGACGGGGTCGTGGAATCCATCCCGCGGTCGGCGATCACCTCGATGCGGCTGCTGTCGGCGGTCGCGGTCCGCAACAGCGACATTCGGACGCTGGAACATGCCGCGGCGCTGGCGTGGCCCGGCATCGAGCACGAGGAGATCGACGGATGGTTGCTGCGCGCCGGTGGCGGTATCTCTCGGCGCGCGAATTCGGCCATCGCCGTTGATCGTTCGGCTCGCGTCGATGCTCAGATGCTGTCGGTGATCGAGGACTGGTATGCGGCGCGGGGATTGCGCACGCTCATCGCGGTTCCCGATCGGCTGCTGCCCCGGCAGATCGTCGGGGTGCCCGCGAGCGACGAGATCCAGGTGTTGACACGGACTCTCGACGACGTGCCGGCCGACGGCGGAGTGCCGACCGGCGGTGGCGATGTCACGCTCGGGGCTGATCCGTCGCGCGCTTGGTTACGCGCCTACCTTGGTGACGAGGCCGACCTCACCGTCGGCGCCGGCGTGCTCAACAACGTTGCCGGCGAGAATGGTTCGGTGGTCTTCGCCTCCGTCGAGTACGACGGGGAGCCCATCGCGATCGGTCGTGGTGCGGTGACCGAGGCGCCGGGTTCACGACGATGGTTGGGCGTCACCGCGGTGTGGACCGATCCTGACCATCGTCGACGTCACCTCGGCGACGCCATCGTGTCCCGGTTGGCGCGGTGGGGAGCCGACCATGGTGCGCAAGCGGCATACGTTCAGGTCGAGGCAGGTAACCGGGTGGCCGGGACCTGGTACCGGTCGCGGGGTTTCGCGCTACATCACAGCTATCGATACCTCGCGATCGGCGGCGGAGGGCGATCGAGGTGAATGCGACGCCGAAGCGGCCGCGATCATCGGCCAAAGGATCACGAGCACAGACGCCGGCGCAGCGGCGACGTCAGGCCGCCGTCACCGCAATCGGCCTGGTCGTCGTCGCCGTGGTCGTCATCGCGACCTGGCTCATCAACAATGCGGGTGACGACGCCGGCTCGTCGACGTCGTCGGTGGCGGGCTCGTCGGTGGCAGGCTCGTCGGCGGCAGGCTCGGCGGTGGCACGGTCTTCGAATGCAATGTCTGGGCGGTCGACGTCTCCGCAGACGGCCACCGTCCCCGCCCGGGTGACCCGCACCCTGGCGCTCATCGACGCCGGTGAATGGCCCGAAGCCGCCGACGCGCCCGGCACGCAAGGCGGGATCACCTTCCGTAACAGCGAGGGTCGGCTACCGGCTCGCGATTCCACTGGAAAGCGGATTACGTACCGGGAGTGGGATGTCAACCCGAAGGAGCCCGGCCGTTCGCGCGACGCCGAGCGCATCGTCACCGGCAGTGACGGGTCGGCGTGGTACACCGCCAATCACTACCGCAGTTTCGTGTTGATCAGGGGGCCGTCATGAGCGGGCACTCACGCACTATCGGCGAGTTCCTCTCTGATGCCGGAAGAGGTGGTCCCGCAGTCGGATTGACCACCGATACGCTGTCGGCGACATCACTGCCCGGCTCCGTCGCCGACTCGTGCGAGGTCCGCGTCGTCGAGAGCGACCGCCTCCGTTCGCTGCCGCAGCTGTACGCTGCATTCGCCGAGGCATGGGGATTCCCTTCGTCTTTCGGCAAGAACAAGGATGCCTTCGATGACGCGATGCGCGACCTGGGCAACCTGACCGCCGACGCCGGAAGTCCGCCACGGCGTGGCTACCTGACGGTGATCACCCACGCGCAGCACCTGCTGACCGCGTCGGACACCGACTTCGACTGGTTCGCCGAATCCCTGCCTTTCTACCGAGATCACTACCGTGATTTCTCCGATCCCCCGGCAACATTCGCCGTCCTCCTGTCGACGCCGACGTCATCCCGTCGAGCAACAGTGTCCCGCTGGCGGCACGCGGGCATCCGCCTGGCACCGGTCAGCGTGTGATCGGACCGGCCTACCGTCCATCCCACCGGTCGAGCCGCCCATCCCCCGCCGGTCGAGCCGCCTCGTGCGAGCTTGCGAGCCCGTGGCGTGTCGAGACCACCCAACCCGACGCCGGAAACCGACTGCAGCACAACCCAACCCCCGCCGGTCGAGGCGACCCTTCCGCCGGTCGAGCCGCCTCGTGCGAGCTTGCGAGCCCGTGGCGTGTCGAGACCACGCAACACGGTGCTGGAAAACGGTTGCAGCGCAGCACCACCCAGCGGCAGTGCCTACCGCGGATAGGTGGTGATGGTTTCCCCGGTGACGGGGTCGCGCCAGATGACCGCCCGGTCGGTGAGCATGGTGGGGATCAACAATCCCATGTGTTTTCGCTGATGGCACGATGTGCACAGCGGCATCAGGTTGAATTCCACCGTCCAGCCACCGGTTTTCGGATCGCGGTGCACGAACTTGACCACGTGATCGATCTCGCATTCACTGGCCGGCCGGCCGCAATGCGGGTATCGGCAGGTGCCATCCAACTCGATGATCTTCTCCCGCAACCAGGCTGGTATCCGGTAGGTGAGTGCACCTTTCGGTGGGGTGAGGTATCCGCCGTGCCCGGTGGGGTCGATCGGGGTTGCGGGGATCGGGTTGTCGGGGCGGCGCCACGCTGCGGGTAGCCGCTGCAACGTGGTGGCGGTGGTGCCGGTGTGGGGTACCTCGAGTCCGGGGAACTCGACGACGGTGACCAGCCCGGACCTGATGAGCGCGGCAGCGTGAGCATCGTCAATGACCCCGTAGCGTTCCAGCCGGGCTTCGCGCTCGCCGACGGGGTCGACGACGAGTTCCAGGGCCAGTTGCGGATCGACGTCAGCGTCTGACGACTCACCCTCATCGTCGGTGTCGGTGTCATCAGTGGTGTCGGACTCGGGGAACTCGAGTTGTGCGGCGAGTTCGGCGTCGACATCGTCGGGCAGCCCGACGGCGGGGTCGAGGTCGGCGGGTTCCTCCGGCAAGGGGATGGCCTTGGGGCAGTCGTCCCGACCGCATTGGCAGGATAGGCGTCCGCCAGGCAGTCCTTGGATATCGGCGAACGCCGCGACCTGCTGCTGACCCCGACGACGCGGGTCGCGGGCGCAGATACGTTCGCTGAGCAGCTGCGCGATCCGCGCGGCAAGGTGGGCTCCCATCTCCCCGGGGGCGTAGACGGAGATGCTGCAGTGCCCGTTGGTATCCCGGCGGACTCGCACACTCTGGTCGCGTTCGGCGGCTTCTTCGCGTCGGTCGGCGGCGCCGTCGGGATCCAGGGCAATCACCATCTCGACGACCTGCTCCCGCAGGGTCGGATCGGCCTGGTTGTATGCGGCGATCTCCAGGGCGCGGGTTTCGGCGAAGGCGCGGACATCATCGTCGTCGAGGATGGCGATCTCGTCGGCGATGATGCGGATACGTTCCAGGCAGTGATCGCCATCGAGGAAGGCGGCGGTGACGGTGGGTAGTTTCGACAGCAGGAAGCTGAGCATCATCCATGCTTTGGCTTGTGCGACCGAGATTCCCAGTGCGGTAGACACTTTGCCGGTGGCGGCCTTGTCGGGGCCGTCGTCGACGTGGCGGTTGATCTGGGTATCCGACATCAGCATGTCGAGGAACACGGTCTGCCCGATCCGCGCGGCTGACAGCACCTTTCGCGCGATGACCTGTCGTTCCTGGCGTTGCAGGGAGCGGGCCAGGGCGGTGGCCGCTTCGCCGGGGAGGTGATCGATCATGGCTGCGTCGTCGGCGGTCATCGACAACTCCGGAGCTGCGGTCGTGGCATCAATGATGTTGGCGGCCATGATGTTCACCCCCTCTGCTCGGTCGGATCAACTGAACTGTCACAAGTGTATCGAGGGGGTACGACATAACTTATCGGCACGGGACCGGTTGGGTATGAATGGCATCGACATCCACAGGATTGGGTTCTGTTGGCGGTAACCCGGTTTCGCTGTCGTCTTGCGGAGGTGGTCTCGATACGCGACGAGCTCGCTTCGCTCGCGCGGCGCACTCGACCAGCGGGGGTTACCCACCGCTGGCCTAGTGGGGCGGAGCTTGCGGAGCCCGTATCCGCCGGGCCGAGCTTATCGAGGTCGAGGCCACTTCGGTGAGTGGAAGCTGGTGCTTACGCGACGCTTTCGCCTTGCGGGGTGGTCTCGATCGCGACGAGCTCGCTTCGCTCGCGCGGCGCACTCGACCAGCGGGCGTTACCCACCGCTGGCCGAGTAGGCGAGGAGCGATAGCGACGAGCCGTATCGAGGCCACCTTGGTGGGTGGAAGCTGGGCCTACTCCTCCGCCGCCCGTGCGAGCGCCCGCTTGAGCAGGTCGAGGACGTAGACGGTGGCGTTGGGGGAGGGTTCGTTGAGACCGGTCACCTGCACCGTGTCCATCAATGTGACCGCACCGGCTTTCACCGAGTCGAGATTCTGGTATCCGGGAAGTCCGGGCAGTCGCTTACGCAGGTCGTCGTTCTGGACGCCCATGACGAGGAGGTCGGAGTTGAGCCACGGGATGTTCTCCGCGCTGATCTGGAACCGCGGCTCACCGGTCTTCTGCGACTGCGCGATCAACCGTGGTGCCATCACCAGGCCGAGCGATGTGAACAGCTGTCCGGCACCGTCATTGGGGTCGCCGAGCACGGAGAACTGGTCGGTGCCGTAGAGGTAGGCGAAGGTGTAGGCCTTGCCCTTGATGCCGGGATACTCGTCGGCGAGGGCCTTGATTTTGGCGTCGACGCCGGCGATGATCTCCTTCGCCTTGTCCGGCTGATGCAGGATCGTTCCCATCAGGGTCACCATGTCCTGCCACGGATCCACCTGTGCGCCACTGATCTTGTCGATCGTCGGTGCGATGTCGGTGAGCTTGTCGAACACACCGCTCATCGAGGCGAAGCCGGGTGCGACGATGAGATCGGGCTCGAGTTTCGCGACATTGGCGACGACGTCGTCGTTGGGATTGAGCGCCGTCGAGTCGGCGAGTTTGTTGCCGAACCAGGGCGGGTTCTGGCCGCCCTGCGCTTGGATCGTGTCGTAGTACCCGACGGGTGTCACCCCGAACGACAGCAGCACGTCCGTCCACTGCCCGCCGAGGGTGACGATGCGCTTCGGGGTCTCCGGGATGGTGATGGACCGGCCGTCGGGCAGGTTGATCTGCACTGTGCCACCGGCACTCTCGTCGTCCGACGACGAGCACCCGGCGACACCGACGAGGACGACCGCGGCGAGCATCAGCGCCAGCAGGGCGCGCAGCCTGGTCATCCTCAGGCGACCGAGCACGGGACCATGGCGTATGCGGCGATCACACACACACTCTCATTGGAGAGTTTCCACTTGCCGTCGAGCCAGAACCACTTCATCGGCTTGTACCGAGATCCGTAGCCCGGCACCGACATCTGCAGTTGCGCATTCATCGTGGTGCCGTTCACGGTGACCGGTCCGATGATCTGGTAGGTGAAACCGGAGTTCGGGTAGGACGCCAGCAACCGCGAGACGGTGTCGACCGAAATGAGGGCCTGATTACCGCCCTGCAACTCCGACGCACGCGACGCACGCGGCGCGCTGGTGTTCATGACCGTCTTGACCTTGGTGGTCAGCTGGCCCGGGGTGAGCGCCGCCGGTGCGGCAGCCGCCTGCTGCTGGGTCGGTTGGGCGCCTGCTGCGGGCGCACTCGTCACTGCCGGGGCCCCGGCCGCGGGAGCTCCGGTGGCCGGCGCTGCTGCCGCCGGTGCACCACCGGGCGCTCCGGCCTCGGGCACCTGTTCGGTGGGTGCCGCAGCCGGCGCCTGTCCCGCGGGAGTCTGTCCGGCCGGCGCCTGCCCGGCGGCCGGGGACGACCCGGCCGGCGCGGCACCGAGCGCCTGCGTGTTCGCGGCGCCGCCGAGGTTCACCACGGTCGGCTGGGCTGCGGTGTTGCTGCCACCGTTGTCGCCGTCGGCGATGAGCAGGCCGACGACGCCGATCGTGACGATGAGTGCAGAGATGATGGCGGCCACACCCGCCGAGGCGAGCACCGTCGGCCAGCTCACGCCGCCGCCGGAGTCCGAGCCCGAGTCCACGGAAGCGTCGGCCGCCGCCGGTTGGTCGACGGCGTACTGCTCGGTCGGGTAGTCGTCGGCCGGGTACGCGGACCCGTATGCCTCGTCGTAGGGGGCATCTGCCCCGCCCGCCGCCCCGCCGCCAGCGTCGTTACCGGTCGATCCCTGTGTCATGTCGTACTCCCGTCATAGCCGGAGTCCACCCCCGGAACCCCGCTGAAGGAGAGGCTAACCTGTCTGTTCGCGATTCCCAACCCGGTATTGCCCAGACCGAACCCCGAGCAATCAGGACGGATCGGCCTCCGGCCGCCAGTAGGCCTGCGCCTTCACGCCCTTCTTGCCGAGGCCGAAGTCCTCGCGCAGCACCCCGGCGACGGCTCGAGTGCTGGTGGAATCCAGGGCGACCCAACCGAATTGGCCGGCCGACGGGGTCGCCGCAGCGCGCACCGCGTCGACCAGCGCCGCGCCGTCACGTTCGCGGCGAACCCAGTGCAGCGTGTCCTGCGGCCGCAGCCGGATCGGCAGATCCTTGTCGTCATCGTGGGCGTATTCGAACCAGATCGTGGCCGCCACCTCGGGCGACGACGACGCACTCAACGCGTCGAGCAACGAATTGATCGCCGGCAGCGAGGCCGGATCACCCGCGACGAGCCATCCCGTGGGAGCCGGCTCCGGGATGGCGAATTTCGATCCCATGAACGTGGCACCGATCGTCGCCCCCGGCTGCGCGGCCAGAGCCCAGCGTGCCGCCGCACCGTCGTGGATGGCGAACTCGATGAAGAATGCGTCGGCCGCGGCGTCCGCGTCGGCGAGGGTGTAGCCGCGCTGATGTGCCTTCCCGTTGGACTCGAACCACAACCGGACCCACATCGTCGGATGGATCGGGCGGTCGGCAAGCAGGCCGCCGCCGGTGAATCCGACGCGGATGTAGTGATCGGTGATCAGCTCGCTGCTGGTGACGGTGAATTCGTAGTCGTCGGCGCGGAGCAGCTTCAGGATCGCTCCCTGGATACCCCTCGACGGCGCCTTGTGCTGGGTCTCGGCCATGCCGGACGTCCCCTTTCCTCGACTGCAGTTGAGGTCAGGGTAACCTAAGTTGAAACTGTCTAGCCCCGGCAGATCAGGCCACCAGTACGTTCACCCCCTCGGCAGCGGCACGACTACACCGGAGCCAGAGGCACGACTACACCGGCGCCAGAGGCACGACACCGGGATGATGGTCCAGGAAATCCTTGGTGAAAGTACACACCGGACGCACCCGCGCCCCCTGGTCGCGAATGTAGGCGAGCGCACCCCGCGTCAATCGGGTGCCGAGGCCGTGCCCGGTGTACTCGTCGTACAGAACGGTGTGCAGCACCGTCACCGTCCGTTGCCCGTCGACGTCGTCGATCGAGTAGCCCAGAACTCCGACGAGGTCACCGGCTACCCACAGTTCGAATCGCTCCCGCTCGGGGTTGTGCACCACCTGCGAGATCTGCTGAAGAATCGACTGCGCCGTCTGCGGCGGGCGGTGCCGGTGTTTGCGTTGCATGTGTCCATATCCCTTATGCCGTCGTCCGGTGAACGACGAACCCAGCCGACCGGCGCCCCTTCCGGTCGGCGAACCACTCCCTGTGATCCCGGTCACACACTACATTACGGTTCCGTAGGTGGGTGACATGAACGCATCGGCCTGTGGACGAATCCGTTACGGTTCGGCCACCGCGGACACGCATCCGCGAAACGTTTCCGGCCCCCTGCCACCGACACCATCCTCCGGTCCATCGGCGCCACACCACCCGATGTCGATCGGATGAACCCCGACCCGCGTATGCTCGTCCCTGCACGACGACGATGCACATCGTCGGTGCACAACTTCACACGCGGGGGCTCCCACGTACCGGGGGCTGAGATGGCGACGGGCGGTCGCCGACCGCCCGAACCTGTCCGGGTAATGCCGGCGTAGGGAGACTACAGACCATGGGCACACCTGTATCCGGTGACCGCACACGCACCACCGACACCGTCGACGGCTCGATCCTGACCACCGGCCCGATCCAGGGCAGCACCAAGCACTACCTCGAGGTGGACGGCCTGCGCGTCGGCCAACGCCGCATCCACCTCACCAACGGCGAACATCTCGACGTCTACGACACCTCGGGCCCCTACACCGACGACGCCGCCGTCATCGACGTCGAGCAGGGTCTGCCACCGACCCGCGATTCCTGGACGCGGCCCGCTCCGGTCGATGGCGCCTCGACCCAATTGGCCTGGGCGCGTGCGGGAATTGTCACCGACGAGATGCGGTTCATCGCCGCCCGCGAGGATGTCGACGTCGAACTCGTGCGCCGTGAGGTCGCCGCCGGACGAGCGGTGATCCCGGTCAACCATCGACACCCCGAGTCGGAGCCGATGATCATCGGCAAGGCCTTCGCGGTGAAAGTCAATGCCAACATCGGCAATTCGGCCGTCACCAGCTCCATCGCCGAGGAAGTGGAGAAGATGGTGTGGGCCACGCGGTGGGGTGCCGACACCATCATGGACCTCTCCACCGGCTCCGACATCCACATGACCCGCGAATGGATTCTGCGCAACTCGCCGGTTCCCGTCGGCACCGTGCCGATCTACCAGGCACTGGAGAAGGTGAAGGGGGACCCGACCAGGTTGACGTGGGAGATCTACCGCGACACCGTGATCGAGCAGGCCGAGCAGGGTGTGGACTACATGACGGTGCACGCCGGCGTGTTGTTGCGGTACGTGCCGCTGACCGCCCGCCGGGTCACCGGCATCGTCTCGCGCGGCGGGTCGATCATGGCGGCATGGTGCCTCGCCCATCACGAGGAATCGTTCCTGTACACCCACTTCGACGAGCTCTGTGAGATCTTCCGCCGTTACGACATCACCTTCTCTCTCGGCGACGGACTGCGTCCCGGCTCGATCGCCGATGCCAACGACGAGGCCCAGTTCGCCGAACTGCGTACCCTCGGGGAACTCACCCGAATCGCGAAATCCCATGGCGTGCAGGTGATGATCGAGGGCCCCGGCCATGTGCCGATGCACAAGATCGCCGAGAACGTGCGACTCGAGGAGGAACTGTGCGAGGAGGCGCCGTTCTACACCCTCGGCCCACTGGCCACCGACATCGCCCCGGCCTACGACCACATCACCTCGGCGATCGGTGCGGCGATGATCGCCCAGGCCGGCACCGCCATGCTGTGTTACGTGACGCCGAAGGAACATCTGGGCCTCCCCAACCGTGACGACGTCAAGGTCGGCGTCATCACCTACAAGATCGCGGCACACTCCGCCGATCTGGCCAAGGGCCATCCGCGCGCACAGGAACGCGACGACGCACTGTCCAAGGCACGCTTCGAGTTCCGTTGGAATGACCAGTTCAACCTGGCACTCGACCCGGACACCGCACGCGACTACCACGACGAGACGCTGCCCGCCGAGCCGGCCAAGACGGCTCACTTCTGCTCGATGTGCGGCCCCAAGTTCTGCTCGATGCGGATCTCGGCCGACGTCCGCGCCTACGCCGAGGAGAACAATCTGGTGACCGCCGAGGACATCGACCGCAAGATCGCCGCCGAAATGGCAGCCAAATCAGCGGAATTCGCCGACGCGGGCGGACGTATCTACCTTCCCATCGAAACGGGCAGCACTCCGTGAACTCCCCTCTCCTGCCCACCGCCCCGCCGGGGGCCACGCCGACGCGGGTGATGACCGTTGCCGGTTCGGATTCCGGTGGCGGCGCGGGTATTCAGGCCGATCTGCGGACCTTCGCGCTACTGGGCCTGCACGGATGCGTCGCCGTCACCGCGGTCACCGTGCAGAACTCGGTGGGCGTCAGCGGATTCCAGGAGATCGACCCGGGTATCGTTGCCGCCCAGATGCACTCGGTGGTCTCCGACATCGGGGTGTCGGCGGTCAAGACCGGCATGCTCGCCTCGGCGCCGATCATCGACGCCGTGGTGACCGCATGCACCGAACTCGGCATCGGAGGCAATGCGCCCGTCCCGCTGGTGGTCGATCCGGTGAGCGCATCGATGCACGGTGACCCGCTGCTGGCCACCGAGGCGCTGGACACGTTGCGCACCAACCTGTTTCCGTTGGCGACGCTGGTGACCCCAAATCTCGACGAGGTTCGACTGCTGACCGGGATCGAGGTGGTCGACGCCGACACCCAACGTGCCGCCGCCCACGCCCTGCACGCACTCGGTCCGCGTTGGGTGCTGGTCAAGGGCGGGCACCTGCGGACCAGCGCGCAGAGCCCCGATCTCCTGTTCGACGGTGAGCAGTTCCTCGAGTTCACCCACGAACGTATTGACACCGGCCACGATCACGGCGCCGGCGACACCCTGGCGGCGGCGACGGTATGCGCTCTCGCACACGGGAAATCGGTGCCGGATGCGGTCGAATTCGCCAAGGAGTGGGTGACGCGCGGGCTGGCCGCCGCCTATCCGCTCGGCGCGGGCCACGGACCGGTCAATCCGCTGTGGCGGGTCAGTGCGGCGCCGGACGGTGAGACAGCACGTTGGCCACGTTGACCGTCAGGATCGGTACCGCGCGCACGAGTTCGGTTCCCACGAGGGTAGGGCACGCCCACGATCCGACTGCCCGACGGGCCGAGAGCGACGTAGCGTAGACCCATGACCTGGACCTACCTGATGGATATGGACGGTGTGCTCATCCGCGAGGAGCACCTGATCCCGGGCGCCGATGCGCTCATCGCCGAACTCCGTGACCGCGGCATCCCGTTCACCGTGCTCACCAACAATTCGATCCGCACGCCCCGTGACCTGCGCGCCCGACTCCTGCGCATCGGCCTCGACATCCCCGAGGACGCCATCTGGACCTCCGCGTTGGCCACCGCGCGATTCCTCGACACCCAACGTCCCGGCGGTAGCGCGTACGTCGTCGGCGAATCCGGCCTGACGACGGCTCTGCACGACATCGGTTACGTCATCACCGATGTCGACCCGGACTACGTCGTCCTCGGGGAGACGCGGACGTATTCGTTCGAGGCCATCACCACCGCGATCCGCCTGGTGGAGCGCGGTGCGCGGTTCATCGCCACCAATCCCGACGCGACCGGGCCGTCGACGCAGGGCCCGCTGCCCGCGACGGGTGCGGTCGCCGCGTTGATCACGCGTGCCACCGGGCGGGACCCCTACTACGTCGGCAAACCGAATCCGCTGATGATGCGCTCCGCCCTGCGCAAGATGGGCGCGCATTCCGAACACACCCTGATGATCGGCGACCGGATGGACACCGACGTCATCTCCGGACTCGAGGCGGGACTGCAGACATTGCTTGTGCTGTCCGGGATCTCGACCATCCAATCGGTGGAACTGTTCCCCTACCGGCCCACGCGGGTGATCGACTCGGTGGCAGATCTCGTCGGGCACACCACCAATCCGTTCGGCGGCGAACCCGACAGCCTCTGAGGCCTGAGTCCGGCCCGACAAACGCCGACCGCCCACCCGGTGAATCCGGATGGGCGGTTGAGGAGCGGCAAGACTTGAAGAGCTCAGTGAGCGAGCGCCTTCGCCTTGAGGGCCTCGTACTCGTCGGCGCTGATCGCACCGGAATCCAACAGCGACTTGGCGTCGGCGATCTGCTGCGCGGGAGAGGTACCGGCGACCGACTGGATGTACTTGTCGGACTCCTTCTTGTACTCGGCCGCCGCCGCCTGCGAACGCTCGGCCATGCCCTGACCCTTGGCCAGCAGGTACACCAGCGCGGTCAGGTACGGAACGATGATCAGGAAGATCACCCAGATCGCCTTCGAGAAACCGGACGCCTTATGGTCACGGAAAAGGTCGGCGATGATGTACCAGAGCACCACCAGGTACGCGACGAACGCGAAGATGATGATCATCGACCACAGGAAGTTCCAGAACGAATCCCACACGGGAGTGCTCCTTGCAAAATAGTGAAGCGACCAGTTTTCTGGCCAGCAATAGCATTGCACATATTCGCGTATTCATAGTGAGGCAAACGGCTCTTTTCGTGCCAACGTCTCCCTCGTCACCCGGCGGGCACAATGGACCTCGTGAATCTCGAACTCGGACTCGACACCTTCGGTGATGTCACCGTCGACGACGACGGCGCACCGATCACCGCGGCGCACTCGATACGGAATCTCCTCGATCAGGCCGTCCTCGCCGACGCGGTCGGCGTCGACTTCCTCGGCGTCGGCGAGCATCACCGCGACGATTACGCGGTATCCGCGCCCGAGGTGGTGCTGGGTGCCGTCGCGGCCCGCACGACCCGGATGCGGCTGGGCTCGGCGGTCACCGTCCTGTCCTCCGACGACCCGGTCCGCGTCTTCGAGCGGTTCCCCACCGTCGACGCCCTGTCGTCCGGTCGTGCCGAGGTGATACTGGGGCGCGGCTCGTTCACCGAGTCCTTTCCGCTGTTCGGCTATGACCTCGAACAGTACGAGGAGCTCTTCTCCGACAAACTCGAGTTGTTCTCCCACCTGCGCACCGGCAACCCGGTCACCTGGTCGGGCACCACGCGCGGCCCGCTGAGCAACCAGATCGCGCATCCGCAGCTGGAGAATCCGCCCCTGCCCGCCTGGATCGCGGTCGGCGGGAGTCCCGAATCGGTGGTACGCGCCGCGCGGCACGGACTGCCGCTGATGCTCGCGATCATCGGCGGCGACCCGCTGCGGTTCGCACCGTATGTCGACCTGTACCGTCGCGCGCTCGACCAACTCGGCAAGCCGACGGACCTGCCGGTGGGTGTGCACTCCCCCGGCCACGTCGCCGACACCGATGAGCAGGCCCGCGACCAACTGTGGCCGCACTACCGCTCGTACGTGTCGCGGATCGGCGCGGAACGCGGCTGGCCGCCACCGACACGCATCGAGTTCGAACGATCCACCGGACCGGGTGGCTCACTCTACGTGGGCTCGCCGGAGACGGTGGCCGGCAAGATCGCAACCACCGCCCGCGCGCTCGGTCTCTCCCGGTTCGACATGAAGTACTCCCATGGCACCCTGCCGCATAGCGCCCTGATGCGCAGTGTGAAACTGTATGGCACGCAGGTCATTCCGCGGGTGCGGGAGTTGCTCAGCGACGACTGAGGGTCAGCAAGAAGTCCCCGTGCGGGTCGGTCCAGCTGGTGACGTGCGCCAATCCGGCGTCGGCGAGTTCGGCGTCCAGGGTGGCCGGATCGAACTTGGTGCTGATCTCGGTGAGGATCTCCGCGCCGGCCGGTAGTACCCAATCTCGTTGCAGCACCGCGAGATACGCCCGGACGTCCCGACGGGCCCGCAGCCACATCTCGATGCGGTGCCGGGCCGGATTCCACCGTGCGATGTGGTCGAAGTCGTCGGCGTAGAGTCCCGTCGCGGCCAGCCCGGTACGGAGCACCTCGATCATGTTGCGGTTGAAATCCGCTGTGACACCCGCCCTGTCGTTGTAGGCGGCGACCAGACGCCCGGTGTCCTTGATGAGGTCGGCACCGAGCAGGAAGTGGTCGCCGACCGCGAGTGACGCCGCGAGCCCGTCGAAGAAGGCGCGCCGCGCGTCGTCGTCGAAGTTGCCGATCGTACCGCCGAGGAATACGACGAGGCGGTTCCCCGGCGAACCCGGAAGTGTCAGTTCGGATTCGGTGAAGTCGGCCTCGGTGGGTTCGATCGCGATGCCCGGGTAGTCGCGCGCCAGGATCGTCGACGACTCGGCCAGCATCTCGGCACTGACATCCACCGGCACGTAGGTGACGTCGACACCCGCGGCGGCCCGCGCGGCGAGCGCATCGAGCAGTAGACGCGTCTTGGTGGAGGTGCCGGAGCCGAGTTCGACCATGGTGGTGGCGTTCGACGTGGCGACGATGTCGCGCGCGTGCGCCCGCAGGATCGCCGTCTCCCGACGTGTCGGGTAATACTCGGGGACGCGGGTGATCTCGTCGAACAACCGGCTGCCGCGTTCGTCGTAGAGCCACTTCGTCGGCAGCACAGGCGGATCGAGCCACAGTCCGGCCAGCGCGTCGGCGGCCAGCGGTGTTACGGCCTCAACGGTCACCGCGCCAACCTCAGCCCGGCGAACACCCACCGCGACGGAGCCGGGAAGAAGTTCCGGTACGTCGGACGTTCATGCCCTCGCGGGGTGATCGCGCTCGCTCCCCGCAGGACGTGCTGATCGGACATGAACTTGCCGTTGTACTCCCCGACCGCACCATTGGCGGGCACGAAACCCGGGTAGGGCAGATACGCGCTCGCGGTCCACTCCCAGACGTCGCCGATCATCGCCGCCCCGGCCATGCCCGGGTGGCATCGGTCCGGGTCGAGGAGCTCACCCCGTTGCGAGCCGAGCGCGCAAGCGGCTGCCTCCCATTCGAATTCGGTCGGCAGTCGGGCTCCGGACCACCGGGCGAAGGCATCCGCCTCGTAGAAGGACACGTGCATCACCGGTTCGCCGAGTTCGACGCGTCGTCGCCCGGACAGTGTGAAGGTGGTCCATTCGCCGTCGTCGAATCGCCAGTAGCCCGGTGCGTCCCAGCCGTGCTGACGAATCGTGGCCCACCCGTCGGACAGCCAGAACTCGTGGCGCCGATAACCGTCGTCGGCCATGAATTCCAGCAAATCGGCGTTGGTGACGGCGCGTTCGGCAATCTCGAAGTCCTCCAAGAACACTCGATGCCGCGGACTCTCGTTGTCGTAGGAGAAGCCCACTCCCGGCGCCGCCCCGATCTCGGTGATGCCGCCGGAGACCGACCGCCAGGTGGTCGGGCCGGTGGATGTGGGCGTGTCCGGGTCCCGGTCGACGTACACCGGTCCGGGTGAGAGCGGGATCGTGGAGAACAGGTGCTTGATGTCCATCAGGAGCAATTCCTGATGCTGCTGTTCGTGATTACAGCCCAGTTCGAGTAGGTCGAGGGCGTCGTCGTCGAGGGCGCCACGGGTGAGGACGTCCTCCATCGCACCGTCGACGTAGTTGCGGTAGTGCGTGATGTCGTCCACGCCGGGTCGGGTCACGAGTCCGCGGTCGGGGCGTGGGTGCCGTTCGCCGACCGCCTCGTAGTAGCTGTTGAACAGGTAGCGGTAGGTTTCGTCGTACACGGTGTAGGACGGGTCGCGCCGCAGGATGAACTCCTCGAAGAACCAGGTGACATGCGCGCGATGCCATTTCGCCGGACTCGCCTCGGTCATCGACTGTGGCGTCTGATCTTCTGCCGACAGTCGCGCCGACAGCAGGTCGGTCAGCTCCCGGACCTCTCGAAAGCGTTGCGCCGGTGACTGATCGGCGTGGGTACCGTCTGGGCTGGTGGAGATGCGTTCGGTAATGCTCACTGGAGTACCTCCCGTGGCGTGTGGACCCCGGGCTCTCCCGAGTCGTCGTAGTCCATCGTTCCTACGACGCGTGAAACTGTCAACGCGCCGAGATCACGCGTATTCCGTTCGGCACCGGCGCCGGACGCCCCGCGCGCCGTGCCGTGCCGCGGTCACAACGCGAAACGACCGGTCCCACACGGAACTCCTCCGTGTGGGACCGGTCGCGTGGCGAGGTGCCGCAAGACCGGTTGCCCGGTAACGACTCTCGCATTCCGGACATGGTTGCGTGCGGCAAGCCCCAGGTCAGAACTCGTCGCCGACGACGTGCACCGCCGCCTCCTCCGCGCTGGCGCCGGCGCCGTCGATACCGCAGTCAGAGGCGACGGCCTCGGATTCGGTGTCCACACCGTCACCCCGATCGGGTGCGAGCAGGCGGCCGGCTCGACGCTCGCCCACCTGGTCGGCCCCCTCGGCGAATTCGTCGTCGGCGTCGGACTCGTGCGACTGCCAGTCCCGCTTCTCGTCGGCGACGATGTCGTCGAGCGGGTCGGTCGCACCGACGTCGGGCTCTTCCTCGGCGAGCTTCTGATCGAGCGTCTCCCCGTCACGCATCTCCTGGGCCGTCAACCCGTGGACGGCCCCCTTGGGCGCGTAGTCGGGCGGCGAGAAGCCTTCGTCGAGGACGTCGTCCACTCCTCGATCGTCGAGGGTGTCCTCGGGCTGCAGCTGATCGTCGGGGTCGAGGCTGTACTCGCCGTCGGAGCCTTCAGGGGTGCTGTCGTTGTCGTATCCGCTCACACTTCCAACGATGCCAGGCCGCACCGCACTAGGCCAGTATCCCCAGGTAATTGGGGTATTTCTGCCCTGAATCCGACCGTCGACGCCCATAGGCGGCCGGTAACATGTTTGTGAAACAGATCACTTTCTGCTGCTGCGTCGGCGACAATCGAGTCGTGATCGAGGAAATGCAGGACGAAGCCCGGTCCTTGCTGTCGGCCGGTGAGTACGGACATGCACTGGCCAAGTTCTCGGTCTTGCGCGAGATCCGATCACGCCGCGAGGGACCGTACTCGCCGATGTACCTGTCCAACCTGCACGATTCGGTGCGCTGCATGTCGCATCTGCACCTGTGGGCCGACGCGACGCCTCTGTGCCGCGAACTGCACGGCAAGTACGTCCGGACCCACGGTCGCGGCGAGGCGGACACCGTCGACGTCGCCAAACACTGGGCGTGGGCGCTGGTCCACCTCGACGACTACCCGCCCGCGGTGCGGCTGTATCTGCTGACCGCAGATGCGCTGTGGGATGTGGACCGCGATCAGGCGCACCGGCTGCTCGGTGCGGCGTTGACTCACCGACACGGCCTCGAGCCCGAAACCCTGGTGACGCCCGGCGAGATCGACGGCGTCGGACTTCGTCACGCCGACGACGTGCTGGCCGACCTCACATCGCTGCGCACCCACCTTCCCGACGGCGCCGAACTCGACCGCACGGCATTCGACCGCACCAGTATTGATGGGTTGGTGGCGTAGCCTCGCCCGGCCCGACCGGTCAGCGACGCCGTTGCTGCCGACGGATGTCGACGCTCTGCCTGCTGAAGTAGGCGCGTGAGCGCCGGTTCCATAGCAGGTAGTACATGAAAACGTTGATCGCGATGACAATCACGGCGATGACGATCACGATCACAATGGCGGCTTCCACCTGTCCTCCTTGATCACGCGTAGGCGAAGAGGGCGGCGAAGCCCACGAAGTACAAGACCACGAACGCGACGGGGATGAGCACCACCACCGAGATCCGGATAATTCCGATGACCGTGTAGTACAGGTACGCCCCGCGCGCGCCTCGCAGATACGAAATGGCGATCCACAGATCAATCGCCCAGAAAACCAGCACGGCTATCGACACGGCGAGCAGGTAGTCGTGATAGCCGGTGAGATCCCAGCCCGAGACGGTGGTGGTCTCGTACCCGTAGTCCGAGTACGTCGTGCTGCTCGACGGGGCTTGGGACCAGCTGTCGATGCTGAGGAACCACACCCACCAGATCGCCTCGCTGACCCCGATCAACACGAGCCCGATGACCTGCCACCACCCGAAGAACGTCACCTGCCAGGGACGCCGGGTGGCGACCTCGACCGGATCGGCACCGAGCACGATCACCGGTTGGTACACGTGCAGGGGAGCCACGGCGGGCGTCGCCAGCACCGGCGCGGCCACCACGGGTCCCGAGACGACAGTCCCGGCTACCACGGGCGCTGCGGCAGAGGCCGGAACCGGCAGCGGCCAGTCCTGAGATCGGCGATGCGATGCCCTCGATGACGGAGGGGTCGACGCACCCGACGGTGGTGGAGGGGGCGGCGGAGGCGGTACCGACCGCGCCTTGGGCGGAGGCGGTGGGGGTGGCGGCGGCGGTGCGGCAGCCGCGCCGAACGTACTCGGCCGAGCGGGACGCGGTCCGGACGGCGGGCCGGGATACGACATTGTCCGATTTTAGGGCCCCGGACCTGCGCAGATCTGTCGCCCATTCAGAGGAAATCGACAGCGCCGCCTCATCACCGACAGCACCCTCACCCGCGTTGACAGCGCTCTCGTCCACGTTGACAGCGCTCTCGTCCACGTTGACAGCGCTGTCGTCATCACCGACTCAGGCGGCGACGTCGAGTCCGTCACCGAATCGACCGATCTCGCGACGCGGTCCGTCGGTGGCACGGGGTAGGCCGAGGTGCTTGCCCATTTCTAGACATCCCGCCGAGTACAGAAAGGCGGTGACCTGCGGTTTTGGCGCGAGGCTACTTCGAGAATGTCTAGAAATGGGCAACGGGGTGGCATGCGCGACGCAGACGGCACCGTACGCGAGGCGTGTGGGGTGGTCGTTTCTGATGGGACTGGTGTGTTGTGGAGGTTGGTCGACGCGACGTTGACGGCGCCCATATACGAGCGCCGTCAACCTTCGTCCCACTCAGTCCTCAGTCGACCGCAGCCGAGCGTCGCCGGCCTCGACCCCGCACGAGATAGTTGTCGGCCGCGAACACTCCCGCATTGGCGAAGCCCACGGCGAGGAGCCCGGCGATCAGCGCGAGAGGCCATTCCCAGCCGGCCTTGCCGTCGGCCACCCAGAAGCCCAGGTCCCAGTGGACGTAGTAGATCGCGCCGATCATGTCGATGACCAGCAGCACCGAGACGATGGGCAGCAGCAATCCGAGGATCAGCAGGATGCCACCGACGAACTCCACCCAGGTCACGGCGTAGGCGGAGAAGCCAGGCGCGACCACGCCCATCCCTTCGAAGTTCGCCTTCACACCGGAGATGTGGAAGGTGTTGAGTTTCTGCCACCCGTGGGCGATGAAGATGCAGCCGAGGATCACTCGGGCCGCCAAGAGGGCTATGCCCCGGAATCCGTTCATCTTGCTCTCCTTTTCGACGAGTACGTCTTGTGGACTGTCTCCGCTATCGACCACCACAACCTATACGGACCACGGTCCGCTTACAACGTGGCCCGACCGGAGCCAACCGATGCGCACGATGGCCGGAAGGTAGTCTGAGTGTCCGCAAGGTCGGAGTGACATCGGTGCATCTCGGAGCGATCGTCATCTGGTCGAGAGCTTCGACATCAGCCTGTGACCAGATCGCGATGCACCGTGACATCGACGCCTCCGATGCGGCAGTTCGGCGAGTTCATGAAGAGGCGAGGAGATGTGGGTGCCGGGTAAGTCGGGCAGAGGCGCACGGCAACCGGGCTCCGGGCAACCGGTATTGGGTTCACCGACCGACGTCCTCGATCCCTACCTCCCGGACAACGGAAACCTCGGATACCGCATCAGCCGATACGACCTCGACCTCATGTACAAGGTCTCCGGCAACCGGCTCGAAGGCACCGCCACACTGACCGCGACCTCGCACATCGATCTCCGTCGGTTCAGCCTCGATCTGGCCAACACCCTCACCGTCACACGCGTGAGCGTCAACGACAAACGCGTCCGCTATTCGCACCGCAACAAGAAGCTGACGATCACATCGGCCGATCCCATTCCGCCCGGTGGCGCAATGACGATCGTGGTCCGCTACCACGGCTCCCCTCGCCCGATCCGCGGCTCCTGGGGCGAGGTGGGCTGGGAGGAGCTCACCGAGGGCGCACTCTGCGCGAATCAGCCCAACGGTGCGGCATCCTGGTTCCCCTGCGACGACCACCCGATCGCCAAGGCGCCCTACCGCATCTCCATCACCACCGACAGCCCCTATTACGCACTGGCCAACGGCGTCCTGGAGTCCAAGCGGGCACGCGCCGCCCAGACCACGTGGGTGTATCACCAGGTGGAACCGATGCCGACCTACCTCGCGTCCATCCAGATCGGGCCGTACAAGAAGGTCTCACTGGCCACCAAGCCGTTGCCCGTCGACGCGGTGATCCCGCCGCGGCTGACCAAGAACTTCGACGTCGACTTCGGCCGGCAACTCGAGATGATCGACGTCTTCGTCGAGATGTTCGGCCCGTATCCGTTTCCGCGCTACACCGTCGTCGTCACCGACGATCCCCTCGAAATACCCATTGAGGCACAGAGCTTTTCGACGTTCGGCGCGAACCACTGCAATGGCACCCGGGATTCGGAACGACTCGTCGCACACGAACTGGCGCATCAGTGGTTCGGCAATTCGGTGACGCTGGCCCGGTGGCGTGACATCTGGCTGCATGAGGGATTCGCCTGCTACGCGGAGTGGTTGTGGAGCCAACGTTCCGGCGGTCGAAGCGCCGACGAATGGGCGCGCCACTACTACCAGAAGCTCGCCGCCTCCCCCGTCCGTGTGCCCCTCGCCGATCCGGGCCCGCGCAAGATGTTCGACGACTGGGTGTACAAACGCGGTGCGATCACCCTGCACGCCCTCCGTCTGACCATCGGCGACGGCAACTTCTTTGCTCTCCTGCACAGGTGGACCGAAAAGTACCGGTACGGATCGGTGACCACCGAGGACTTCATCGCCCTGGCGGCCAACTTCTCGTCCACCCCGCTGCAGGATCTGTGGCAACGCTGGTTGTTCACCCCTGCGCTGCCGCCGTTCCCGAGTTGACCCGCACGCCCTACGGGGCACTGCCGAAAGGTGTTGGGCGAGAAAGAATAGCTCCTCCCCCAAAGTGCGTGATCGTCGGCGGGAAGCAACCGGCGGATGAATCGGGTACTGGGGAAGAGCTCTGCCTGCGAGGCATTCAGAGCCCGGTCAGATACTCCGTGACCTCGTCATATCGCGGCAGCAATCCGGACCCGGCAGCCTCCGAAAGGCCCGGCGCTGCCGTGTCTTTCGCGGACAGCTCGTAGCTCAGCGTACTGCCGTCGCGCCCCCTCGTCGGCCACTCGATGCCGAGTTCTTCATCGAGCGGGTTGATGCCGTGTTCGGCACCCGGGTTGTACCCCGTCGAACACAGGTAGGTCACCGTCGAACCGTCGGCCAGCGAGAGGAACGCATGCCCCAGCCCCTCCGAGAGATACACCGTGCGGCGGTCGACGTCGTCGAGCAGCACTGTGTCATAGGTGCCGAAAGTCGGTGAGCCGACCCTGATGTCGACGATCACGTCGAGGATGGCACCCGACGGACAGGTGACGTACTTCGCCTGCCCGGGCGGCACGTCGGCGAAATGCACACCCCGTAACACACCGGCGGCCGACACGGACAGATTCACCTGCGCGAGGTCGAAGCGGTGGCCGATGGTCTCACCGAGGACGTCGGCCTTGAACGCCTCGGTGAACAGCCCACGCGCGTCGCCGTGCAGCACCGGGGTGAACTCCCACGCCCCGTCAATGGACAGTGGCCGAACCTTCACGCGAACCCCTTTCCGCGGGCGAGGATGTCGAGGAGGTAGCCACCGTAGCCCGACTTGCGTAGCCGTTCCGCCCGGGCGGCCAGCTCGTCGTCGCTGAGATACCCACGCCGCCAAGCAATTTCCTCGGGCACCGCGATCTTGAGGCCCTGCCGCTGTTCGACGGTGCGAACGAAGTTCCCGGCGTCGAGCAGCGAGTCGAAGGTGCCGGTGTCGAGCCAGGCGGTCCCGCGCGGCAGGACGGTCACCTTGAGTTCGCCGCGTTCGAGGTAGTGGGCGTTGATGTCGGTGATCTCGTATTCGCCTCGTGCACTGGGTCGCAGACCGCGGGCGATCTCGATCACGTCGTTGTCGTAGAAGTACAGTCCCGGCACCGCATAGTTCGATTTCGGTGCGGCCGGCTTCTCCTCCAGCGACACCGCGGTCCCCGTGTGATCGAATTCGACGACGCCGTACGCGCTCGGCTCGGCCACCCAGTAGGCGAAGATCGCCCCACCGTCGATGTCGCCGAAGCCCTGCAACTGCGAACCGAGCCCGGGGCCGTAGAAGATGTTGTCGCCGAGCACCAGGGCCACCGACTCGTCGCCGATGTGGTCGGCGCCGAGGGTGAACGCCTGCGCGAGCCCCTCGGGCGCGGGTTGGGTGATGTAACTCAGCTCGATCCCGAACTGCGACCCGTCACCGAGCAGCCCGCGGAAGGCGGCCTCGTCCGACGGCGTGGTGATGATCAGGATCTCGCGGATTCCGGCCAGCATCAGCGTCGAGAGCGGGTAGTAGATCATCGGCTTGTCATAGACAGGGACGAGTTGTTTGCTCACCCCCTGCGTGATGGGGTGCAGCCGACTCCCCGTTCCTCCGGCCAGAATGATCCCGCGCATACGGGCAGCCTAGGGCATGTCTCGTCATGCCGAAGCCTGCGCGGCGTCTCACATCACCACTCCGCCCGACGGATGTCCGACCACCTCGGTATCGTCTGAATCCACACGATCACTCGAGGAGATGTGGGAGACGATGCGCGTTCTGGTCACCGGGGGTGCCGGATTCATCGGCGCGAACTTTGTGCTTCGTACCGTCGCACGACGTCCTGACGTGCGCATTCGCGTACTCGACAAGCTCACCTATGCCGCCAACCCGGCCACCCTGGCGCCGGTGTCGGACGTCGTCGAGCTGATCGAGGGCGACGTCGCCGATGCGACCCTCGTCGATCGGCTGGTCAACGACTCCGACCTCGTGGTGCATTTTGCCGCCGAATCCCACAATGACAATTCGCTCGCCGACCCGTCGGCGTTCATCCAGACCAACCTGGTGGGCACCTACACCCTGCTCGAGGCGGTCCGCCGGCACGACGTCCGGTATCACCACATCAGCACCGACGAGGTGTACGGCGACCTCGAACTCGACGACCCGGCCCGCTTCACCGAGTCGACCCCGTACAACCCGTCGAGCCCGTACAGCTCCACCAAGGCCGGCAGCGATCTGCTGGTGCGTGCCTGGGTGCGTTCCTTCGGGGTGGCCGCGACCATCTCGAACTGCTCCAACAACTACGGCCCGTATCAGCACGTGGAGAAGTTCATCCCGCGGCAGATCACCAACGTCCTCTCCGGTGTCCGGCCCCGCCTCTACGGCGACGGCCGCAACGTGCGCGACTGGATTCACGTCGACGACCACAACGACGCCGTGTGGACCATCATCGAGACGGGCCGGATCGGGGAGACCTATCTGATCGGCGCCGACGGCGAGGTGGACAACCGCACCGTCGTCGAGACCATCCTGGAACTGACGGGACAACCACGCGACGCCTTCGACTTCGTCACCGACCGCCCCGGCCACGACCTTCGCTACGCGATCGACTCCACCCGCCTGCGCACCGAATTGGGTTGGCGGCCACAGTATGTCGACTTCCGTTCCGGCCTGGCCGCGACCATCGACTGGTATCGCGCCAACCCCGACTGGTGGCAGACCGCCAAGGAATCAGCGGAGTCGAAATACGCTGTCACCGAACGGGTTCTGGGCTGACGCCGTCCCCTCGCTCAGCGACGACGATCACCACGGTCGCCGCCATCGGCGTTACGACGGCGGTGACGGCCACGGCCGGTCACCACGCTGATGAGGGCATAGATTCCGCCGACGAACCACAGGATCATGACGACGATCAGCACGTAGTCCCAGATCACCCGTCCCTCACACCCCCACCGGCACCGTCGCCGTCAGGAACGCGATCTGATCCCCGACCACCCGCTCGAACGCGTCCCCGACGTAGATGTCGAAGTGTCCATACGGGTAACGCTCCAGCGTGATCATCGGATTCGATTGCGCCGCACGCACAGTCGGTCCCACCGGCGCGACGGTGTCGGCGTCGCAGGCACACACCAGGGTGGGGATGCGGATCTTTTTCATCGACCGCGCCGGCGAATGGAACGGGATCGCCAGACCAATCCGGGCGGCCACCTCGTTGCGGAACGCCGATCCCTCCGGCACCAGTGTGAGATACCCGGGCACCACATCGGGGGCGGTCATCAGCGCCGCGTCGTGACCGGTGCCGGCGAGTTCGACGAGCACCGGCTCGCGGCGCGCCACCATTGACGCGAGATCGGCGATACCCCGCGCGACCACCTTGGCCGCACCCCGGCGATCGAGCACCAGTGTCGACGCCGGACCACTGGTGAACGGGCACTGCGAGATCGCTGCCGCCAGATCGGGATGACGAGCGGCCACCACCAGCGCATGACCACCGGAGAACGACGACCCCCACACGATCACGCGGGCTGCGTCGACGCCGGGCAGGCTGCGCACGTAGGAGATGGCGGCGTCGTAGTCGGCGAGTTGCCGGCGGACCGACAGCAACTGCCGGGGTTGCCCGTCGCTGTCGCCGAAGTGCCGGTAGTCGAAGACCAGGCACGCATATCCCGCCTGGGCGAAGCGCTCGGCGAAGGCATCCAGTCGCATGCCCCGTACCGCACCGAGTCCGTGCGCCATCACGATGACCGGCGGATCCGGTGTTCCCGGCTCCGTATCCGGCCGGTACCACCACGCCCGGATCGTCGTACCCGACGACGCGAACTCCACGTCGGACCGCTGCACACCCATATCCATCCCTACACAGTCTTGTCGCGGGCGTCACCGTTGTCGTCCGGTCGCGCGGATCACAGCATCCTCGCGGCCATCTGCCAGGCTCGCCGCCTACCGTGAACAGTATGCGTGTACTCGTCAGCGGCGGAGCCGGCTACATCGGCTCACACACCGTCATCAGACTCGTCGAATCCGGCCACGACGTGCTCATCGTCGACGACTTCTCCAACTCCAAGCCGACGGTCATCGGCCGGCTCGAGGCCCTGACCGGCATACATATCCCCGTGCATGCCTTCGACCTCACCGACATCGACAAGACCGAGCATCTGTTCGCCCACGAGCAGATCGACGCCGTCATCCATTTCGCCGGCTTCAAGGCCGTCGGCGAGTCGGTGGCCAAGCCGCTCGACTACTACCAGAACAACCTCGACTCGACGTTCTCACTGCTGCGGGCGATGGGCCGGCACGGCGTGTCGACGTTGGTGTTCTCCTCGTCGGCCACGGTCTACGGCGCCGAGCCGGTGCTGCCGATGACCGAGGACTCCCCCACCTCGGCGACCAACCCGTACGGCTGGACCAAGGTGATGATCGAGCAGGTGCTGCGCGACGTCGCCGCCAGTGACGACGCCTGGCGCATCGCGGCGCTGCGGTACTTCAACCCGGTCGGCGCCCACCCGAGCGGGCAGATCGGCGAGGACCCCTCCGGCATCCCCAACAACCTGATGCCCTTCGTCGCGCAGGTCGCCGTGGGCCGTCGGGACAAGCTGTCGGTCTTCGGAGACGATTACGACACCCCGGACGGCACCGGGGTGCGCGACTACATCCACGTCGACGACCTCGCCGCCGGTCACGTCGCCGCCCTGGAGCGGATCAGCACCGCCACCCCCGGCCTGTCGGTATGGAATCTCGGTACCGGACAAGGGGTTTCGGTGCTGGAGGTGATCAAGGCCTTCGAGCGTGCCAGCGGCCGGGAGATCCCGTATGAGATCGCACCGCGTCGCCCCGGCGACATCGCCGCGTCCTACGCCGATCCGTCGCGGGCCAACGCCGACCTGCGCTGGAGCGCGGAGAAGACCATCGACGACATGTGTGCCGACACCTGGCGGTGGCAGTCGGGCAATCCGAACGGCTACCCCGACGCCTGACCCCCCGCCGGAAACTCATCACCACGGGCCCTGGCCGGATATTAGTTGTAGTTCTACAATCTTTGTATGTCCACAACTACCTCCGTCGAGTTGACGCCTCGCCGCAAGGCGATCATCCTCGCGACCTGTTGTATGAGCCTGCTGATCGTGTCCATGGACGCGACGATCGTGAACGTCGCCCTTCCCGCGATCCGCACCGACCTCGACGCCTCGGTCTCCTCCCTGCAGTGGGTCATCGACATCTACACCCTGGTACTGGCCAGCCTGCTGATGCTGTCCGGGGCGACCGCCGACCGGTACGGCCGGCGCCGCGTCTTCCAGATCGGGCTGATCACCTTCGCCGTCGGCTCCCTCGCCTGCAGTCTCGCCCCGTCGATCGGCATCCTCATCGCCGCCCGCGCCTTGCAGGCGATCGGCGGCTCGATGCTCAATCCGGTGGCGATGTCGATCATCACGCAGGTCTTCGCCGACCCCAAGGAACGCGCCCGGGCCATCGGCATGTGGGGTGCGGTCGTCGGGATCTCGATGGCCGTCGGCCCGATGGTCGGCGGCGCGCTCATCGACCTCATCGACTGGCGGGCGGTGTTCTGGGTGAACATCCCGATCTGCCTCATCGCGGTGACGTTGACCGCGCTCTACGTGCCAGAATCACGCTCGCCCGTCATGCGCACGCTGGATCCCGTCGGCCAGGCGCTGGCCGTCCTCGCGCTCGCCGCGGTCGTCTACGGCCTGATCGAGGGACCTGGTCACGGGTGGGGATCGCCGCGCACGATCATCGTGTTCGCCGTGGCCGCACTCGCCTTCGTCGGATTCCTCATCGCCGAACGCCGTCATCGCGATCCGTTCATCGACCTGCGCTTCTTCCGGAGCGTGCCGTTCTCCGCGGCGACCGCCATCGCGGTCTGCGCCTTCGCGAGCTGGGGTGCGTTCCTGTTCCTGATGTCGCTCTACCTACAGGAGATCCGCGGCCTGTCCGCGATCGCGACCGGTGCGATGCTCGTACCCGCCGCGCTCGCCGTACTGATCCTCTCGCCGCTGTCCGGGCGGGCGGTCGCCCAGTTCGGTACGCGTCCGTCCCTGGTGGTGGCCGGCGTCGCGATGCTGATCAGTTCGGCCCTGATGATCACCATCGACGCCGGCACCTCCCTGGTGCAGATCGGCATCATCTTCGCGATCTTCGGCATCGGATTCGGCGCCATCAACGCCCCGATCACCAACTCCGCGGTCAGCGGCATGCCACGGCACCGGGCGGGTGCGGCGGCCGCGGTGGCCTCGACCAGCCGCCAGGTCGGCGTCAGCATCGGCGTGGCCCTGGCAGGCAGCATCACCGGCGTCGCCGCGGCCGGGATCGGCCCGTCGTTCAGTACCGACATGCACCCGATGTGGCTGCTGGTCGTGGTGTTCTCCGCGACCATCCTGATCCTGGGAATCGTGTCGACGACGCGGTGGGCCAAGCGCACCTCCGACGAGGTGGCTCGCGTGCTGATCGATCCGGAGCCGAGTCGTGGCTGATGACACCCCGGTGAATGCCGACGAACTTCGGGCGGAGCTGTGGCGGACGATCGTGTCGGCGGTGATGAATTCGCGCGAGGAATGGCGACGCGCGGTGATCGCGGCCACCGGCCTGCCCTTCAGCCGTATCCGCATCCTGCGGCGCGTGGCACGAGAACCGTTGACCCTCACAGAGTTGGCCCGCGCGGCGACAGTCGACGCCCCGGCCGCCTCGGTCGCCGTATCCGAGCTCGAAGAGGCGGGCTATGTGGTCCGCGAGGTCTCCACCAGAGATCGCCGAAGAAAGTACGTGCGCATCACGCCGGCAGGTCTCGACATCGTCAATACTGTTGCCGCCGTTCCTGATCCGGCCCCGCCGGCACTCCAGGACGCAACGCTGGACCAGCTGCTGGTGATCGGCGAGGTCTTTCGCGCGGTGACATGAGCATTCGTGCCGCCGCCGTTCTCAGCCATCGTCGGAGGCCACGGCCAGCGGAATTCGCACTTCAAAGCGGGCCCCCGACGCGGTGTTCGACGCGGTGATCGACCCGTTCTGCGCATCGACGAGCCCACGCGCGATCGCCAGGCCCATTCCCGAGCCCGTGGGAACGGTCGCAGAGTGCCCCGGCGAGCGCGCCGCGCTGCCACCGCGATAGGCCATTTCGAAGATGCGGGGCAGATCGTCCTCGTCGATACCCGAACCCGAATCGTCGACGCGGCACCATCCGACGGCATGCTGCGCCTGCCCATCCGGCGCATCGGCAGCAGCCACCCCGGTGGCGATGCGGATACACCCACCCGGTGGGGTGTGCGCGAGCGCGTTGGTGACCAGGTTCGTCACCACGCGCGACATCGCCGGTGCGCTCCCGGTTACCCCCACTGCGTCATCCGGCGCCAGCACGTCCAGGGTGATCTGACCTCGTTCCGCGACCGAGCGCACCGACCCGACCACTTCGTCGATCACCTCTCGCAGGTCGATCTCCTCCATGTCCAGTTGAAGCGCATCGGCATTGATCGTCGACATCTCGAAGAGATCATCGACCATCGCCGACAACCGGTCGACGTCTCGTCCGATCTGCGTCGCGAATGCGACGGTGTCGTCGGCGCCGGTGACCACACCGTCGGTGAGGGACTCGGCGAGGATCTTGATGTCGGTGATCGGGGTGCGCAGGTCGTGACTGATCCACGCGATCAGGTCCCGGCGTGACTGATCGGCTGCTCTCTCCTGCTCCCGCATCTGTCGCTCCCATACCGTCCGGCGGGCTTGCAGCCTCCCCAACAACAGAACCGCGGGCACGGTCACCACCGCAACGGCCGCGAGAACCGTTGCGGTGCGGCGCAGATCGCCGGTGACCATCAACCCGCTCGTCGCGAAAACCCCGACGAAGGTGGCCACCAACGGGATCAGCGCCATCACGACAAGGCTCACGAGCAACGACATACGCCGTTGCCACCACAGCAGCGAAGAACCGGCGATCACCAGCGGCGCCGTCCAGACCAAGGCCACCACGAGAATCCGGAAGGTATCTGTGATCACGGGCTCGACTCGCGTGTCGATGCACTCGTCCACCGGTAGCCCCGACCCCACACGGTGTCGATATGCGCGGCCGGTCCCAGTTTCGTGCGAATCCGCTTGACGTGCACTGTCACCGTCGACTGATCGCCGAAAGTCCAACCCCACACCTTGTCCAACAACACTTCTCGGCTGAACACCTCGTCCGGGTGCGCCATCAGAAAGGCGATCAGATCGAACTCGCGTTTGGTCGTCGGCAGCGCCCGACCACCGACGGTGACCACCTGCGCGCGGGTATCGACGACCACATCGCCGTCGACCAACTCCGTGGCATCGTCGGCACCGACGCCGTCGGAGATCGCGCGGGTGGTGCGCCGGAGAACGGACTGCACACGCAGAATCAGTTCACGCGGGCTGAACGGCTTGGTGACGTAGTCATCGGCGCCCGACTCGAGGCCCAGGACGCGGTCGTCGGGAGAGCCGAGTGCGGTGAGCAGGATCAGTGGCAGGTCCGGGTGGGTACCGGATCGCGCCCGACGGCACACCTCGATCCCGTCGAGGTGCGGCATCATCACATCGAGCACGGCAAGGTCGACGGTTCCGCCCTCGATCTCGTCGATGGCGGCAGCTCCATCGCTCACCGCGACCACGTCCATTCCGGCGTGCCGCAGGTAGCGGCCGACCACATCGAGCACCACCCCGTCGTCGTCGGCGACGAGAATCCGCATCACGTACCGCCTTTCACCAGTAGGTGAGCACCAGATGGTTGACCAGCAGCGCCACGACCAGCTGCGCGCCGAGCCACCACCGCGCCGACCGTACGGGAAGCACTGCGGTCAGCGTCATCATCCACACCGTGAAGGGTAGCCAGATTCGTTCGGTCTCGGCCTTGCTGAGCGCGCTGACATCGGCGATCAGCAGCGCCATCAGCCCTGCCACGCCGAGCCACAACTCCGGCCGACGCAGCAGTGAGCGGTCGGCGGCGCGGCCCAGCGCGGCCACCGTCGCCGGTCCGACGGCGATCGCGGTGGCGGCCAGATTCGCCCACCCCCAATACGCGAAGGGACGTTGCGAGGCAATTCCCTGGTAGTACCGTTGCACCACCAGGTGGTAGCCATCCAGCCACCAGAACCCGCCGGCCCAGAACGCACCGACGACGATCAGGGCACCGATCACGGCCCACAGCAGAGGTTTCCACGCTCGCGCCGCCGCCGGCACCGCGATCGCCGGCACCGCGGCCAGGATCAGGCCGTAGTTGAGGAACAATCCGAAACCCAACACGAGTCCGGATGCCAGTCCCGCCGCCACCGCCCGGCCGCCCACGGTGGTCGCCGCGATCGCCAGCAACGCAATGCCCCACGCCGTCACACCCATGTAGTACCCGTCGGCGGATACGCCGACCCAGATCAGTCCGGGAAAGAACGCGAGGAACGGCGCACATCGGCGCGCGGTGTCCACCGCGCCGAGACGAACGAGTGTGATGATGACCGCGGCAAGCCCGGAGGTACCCACCACGATGCAGAAGAGTCCGGCCCATGCCCCGCCACCCAAGCCCAGACGGTCCAGGACGACGAACGTGAGCAGCGAACCCGGCGGGTGCCCGGACACATGCGTGGTCCACGAGTCGGGTTGAAAGTCGAGTATTCGTCCGGAGAATCCCGAGAGCATGGCACCTATGTCATGGATACCGGGAACCTCTGCCAGATACTCGTCGGGACGGGTCAGCCGACCGGCGATACCGCGCTGCCATCCGTCGATCATCGCGAGACTCAGAGTCCACAACGCACCGAACAACCACGTCCACAGCGCCAGCGGCAGTGCCGGTTGGCGATGGAGAAACCGCGGGATCACCGTCACGGCCAGCAGCGCCAGAACCAATGAGGTGACAGTGCCCGGACCGACATGCGGTTCCCACCGGCCGAACAGTGGTGCCGCCAGCGCAAATATCCTGCTGCGCAACCGATCACCCAGAATGAAGGGCGCGGCGACAGCAACGGCGACGAGGAGCAGCCCCACCGCGACAGCGATCGCCGCCCGACGCGCCGGCCACCGCGAATCCTTACCGGCCGCAGCATCAGATCCCCGGATCCGTTGATCTACAGAGCTGTTCACTGTTGCGACCGTAATACCGCGGAGGCACACCACCACCGATGGGATGCGGATGTCATTGTTTCGTAAGACACCGGAACCGAGGGTCACACTTTGGTAAGCGGCCGTGACCTGGTGAACGAGGAATGTCGTTCATACGCTTGACCCGTGCTGTCATCAGAGGTCACCGTCATCATTCCGTGCCACAACGAAGAGGCGTCACTCCCCTATGTGTTACAGGGCATTCCCGACCGATTTCAGGCACTGGTCGTGGACAACGGCTCCACCGATCAGACGGCGCTCATCGGGCGGGCACTCGGGGCTCACGTGATCCACGAGCCTCGCCTGGGCTACGGGTCGGCGGTCCACGCCGGGATCGTCGCCGCGCAGACACCGATCGTGTGCACCATCGACGGCGACGGCTCACTCGACCCGGAGGATCTGACACTGCTGCTCGCCGCCCTCGACGACGGCGCCGATCTGGCGGTCGGTAGGCGCAGGCCGACCGAGCGCGGTGTACTACCGTGGCACGCGCAAGCCGGGACCACCCTCGCCGCGTGGCGGTTGCGTCACCGCTTCGGCATCTGTGTCCGCGATATCGGACCGATGCGAGCATCTCGCCGAGATACGTTGCTGAGCTTGCTAATCGGAGATCGTCGTTCGGGATACCCGGTCGAGTTGCTCCGCCGGGCCGCGGACCGGGGACTGTACGTGTCCGAGGTCGACGTCACCTACCGGCCCAGATTCGGCGGTCGGTCTAAGGTCTCGGGTTCGGTGACCGGCTCATTGCGTGCCGGCCGTGACTTCCTGGCGGCGCTGTCGTGAACACTGACACCCGGCCGGAATCGGCCATTCTGATAGTGGCCAAGGCACCGGTTCCCGGCCTGGCCAAGACCCGGTTGGCCCCGGTGTTCGGCGATGACGGGGCAGCCGAATTGGCCGCGGCCGCTTTGCTGGACACGCTGCACGCAGCTCGCGGCGTGACCGGCACGCGGGTGCTTGTCGCGTGGCATGGGGAGATCGGTGCGGCCAGACGGCACACCGAGATCGCCACCGAACTCCGCGGGTGCGAGGTATTCACCCAATCCGGCACGAGCTTTGCCGATCGGCTGGTGCACGCTCACCATACGGCGGCCACCATGGGCGTCCGCCGGGTTCTCCAGATCGGCATGGACACACCGCAACTCGACTCCGATACGCTCTCCGAGGCGATGTGCATGGTCAACTCGACACCCGAGAAGACCTGCCTGCTGGGTCCGGCCGCCGACGGCGGCTGGTGGGGCCTGGGATTGCCCGACCTGTCGAGCGCACGCTGCCTGCGCGGGGTGCCGATGTCGCGGCCCGACACCGCCGAACGTACCATCGAGGCACTGTGCGGAGTTGGCTGCAGGGTTGAACTCCTTGCCTGTGCGCACGACGTGGATCTCCCTTCCGATGTCCATGTGGTTGCTCAAACATGCTCACCGACAAGCCACTTCGCGAGGTCGGCGGCTGCCACACGCACTCCGGCGAGGTGCCGGTGACCGCCCCCGGCGACACCGCTGATCGCACCGCAGACCTCGGCGATCACATCGGATTCGAGCACACCTGGACCAGCGTGGCATGTGTCCTGAGGGGTCATGACGGAAGCCGGAGCCAACTGCCCATGTCACGGTGGCGGGGAACATCCCGGGACTCCGAGGACCTGGCGTTCGACCACGAGGTGGTGTCCCGTTGTACGGGACCCACCATCGACCTGGGATGCGGACCGGGACGCCTGGTACAGGCATTGGTCACCACCGGAACAGCGGCACTCGGAGTCGACGCCGCACACGCGGCTGTCGCGGTCGCACGCGAACGGGGGGTACCGGTACTGCAGCGCAACATCTTTGACCGCTTACCCGGCGAGGGGCGCTGGGCGAACGCCCTGTTGATCGACGGCAACATCGGTATCGGAGGCGACCCGGCCCGACTCCTGGGACGGGTCGCGACCCTGCTTCGACCCGAGGGTATCGCACTCATCGAGGTCGATCCCGACGTGCCGCACCGCAGAACCGACTTCGTCCGCACCGAGAGCGCCGAGCACACCGGGCCCTGGTTTCGGTGGACCAGGGTCGGTCCCGACGGACTGTCAGATCTGTTACCGCAGTACGGAATGCGAGCAGGTGAGATGATAGCGGTCGGCGAGCGCCGAATCCTCGAGGTGATGACGCGGTGAGTGAGGCGCCGGAGGTCACCGCCGGCCGGGTGCCGATCACCGCCGAGGAACCTCCTGTCACCACCGTCCGGGTTGGTCTCGCACTGGGTATCGCCTTCACCATCTGCTTCGTCACCGGGGTGATCAGTCACCTCATTCAGCACCCGCCGACCTGGTTCTCGTGGCCGGCGCATCCGGTGTGGTTGTACCGGGTCACACAGGGGCTTCACGTCCTGTCCGGAATCACCGCGATCCCGCTGCTGCTCGTCAAACTCGCGATCGTGTACCGAAAGTTGTTCGAACGCCCCCTGATAGGTTCGCCCGTCCGGATGGCCGAACGACTGAGCATCGCTGTGCTCGTCGCCTCCGGAGTGTTCGAGTTGGTGACCGGGCTGATGAACACCGCCCATTGGTATCCGTGGAAGTTCTTCTTTCCTGCCGCCCATCACGCGGTTGCCTACGTCGCAATCGGGGCCGTCGCCATCCACATCGCCGTCAAACTGCCGGTGATCCGGGCGGCTCTCGGTGAGCACACCGAGATCGCCGACGGGACACCAGATTCGGAGAAGACCGACACCGCGCCCGCCGACAAGGACCCGGGCCCCACCCGGCGGACGGTCCTGACGGCCACGGTCATCGGTGTCGGAGTTGCGTTTGTCGCCTTTGCCGGGGCGACCATCACGCCCTTGCGGCGGCTGGCATTTCTGTCACCGCGATCCGGTGACGGTCCCCAGGGTGTGCCGATCAATCGCACGGCCGAAACCGCCGGGGTCAGTACCAAGGCGGTCGCACCCGACTACCGGCTCACCATCGCGGCCGGAGCGGTGTCGCGTTCGCTGGCCCTGTCCCAACTCAAGGCGCTACCCCAACGGCGGGTGCGCCTGCCGATCGCCTGCGTGGAGGGGTGGAGTGCATCCGCCGAATGGTCGGGAATCCGACTGAGCGAGTTGCTCACCAGCGTGGGCGCCGTCCCGGGAACGGGTGCACGGATGGTCTCACTGGAACGCGGGTCCTATGCCGTCACCGACATCCCGGCCACACATGCCTGGGACGACCTGACGCTCATCGCCCTCACCATCAATGGCGACCAACTGTCACTCGATCACGGATACCCGGCACGACTGATCGCCCCGAATCTGCCCGGCGTCATGCAGACCAAATGGCTGGAGCGGATCGAGGTACTGTCGTGACCGCTCCGAGCGCGCGGGGCCACCGCGGGGTGTCGGTGACGCTGATCGTGCGGTCGCTGCTGATATCGGCCGGCATCGCGAGCATCGCCTATGGCATCTCACTGGCTCTGCGCTTCGTTCACCCGGCCGACTGGCGGTCGCTGGTCACCTGGCTCGCCGGCGGGGTGATCGTCCACGACGGTGTCATTGCTCCGTTGTGGTTGGCGGTCTGGTGGGCCATTCGGCGGTCGCGGCGAACCATCACAGCAGCCGTCCCGATCGCGACCGGCGTGGCATTCACCGCAATCCTGCTGCTCCTGTCCGTTCCGGTCCTGGCCCCGCGACCATCTGGGCAGTATCCCGCCGACAATCCCACCCTGCTCGACCGGCCATATGCGCTCAACCTGTCGATCGCCATCGGCATCGTCTGGATCATCCTGGCGTTGTGGATCTTTCGTCGAACCTCGCGTTCCCGGCTCACACCCGAACAGCGGTACCCGCATCAACCTCACCAACCCGATCAAGGAGAACAGATGAGCACCACACCGCCGGCCGTCGGAATCCTCGGCGGAACCGGATTCTACGACTTCCTCGCCGACGACCCCGATGCCCTTGCCCATGACATCGATACTCCCTTCGGCAGGCCGTCGGCACCCCCTGTGGTGGGCACCGTCGCCGGGCGGCGCGTGGTGTTCATTCCCCGCCACGGACGGCACCACGAATGGCTGCCGCACGAGGTGCCCTACCGCGCCAATCTCTGGGCACTGCGCTCTCTCGGTGTACGCGTGATCATCTCTGCGACAGCGGTCGGGTCACTGACGCCGCACTACGGACCCGGCACGTTGGTGGTGCCCGACCAGCTCATCGACCGCACCAGTTCCCGGCCCGCCACTTTTGTCGATCACGCGGCAGGGCTGAAATTCCATCCGCCCATCCATATCTCGTTCGCAGACCCGTACTGCCCACGAGTCCGTGAGTCGCTGATGAGCTCGGCCGAGGAAACCCACGACGGCGGGACCATGATCGTCATCGATGGTCCGCGGTTCTCGACTCGTGCCGAATCCCGGATGTATGCGACGTGGGGTGCCGATCTCATCAACATGACCGGACAGCCGGAGGCAACATTGGCCCGGGAGCTCGGACTATGTTATGCCGCTTTGTGTTTGGTCACAGATCTCGATGCCGGGGTTGCTCCCGGACAGGGTGTGGAGGCAGCGGAGGTCTTCGCCGAGTTCGCCCGCAACCTCCCGCGGTTGACCGATTCGGTACGCCATGCGGTGAGGGCGGTCGATCCCGCCGAGGAGTGCTCCTGCACACCCACCGACCACGACGTCGACGCCATGGTTGCAGCGATCACCCGGTCGCACGACGACTCGCCGGCTGTGCAGGTTGTCCGGTGAGCCGGGTTCTGGTGACCGGAGCCGCGGGCTTCATCGGCTCCCGGGTGGTCGCGGCACTGCACCGCCGTGGCCACGACGTCGTCGGAGTCGACGCCATGGTGCCCAGCGCGCATGCGCCGGGCACACAGCCACCACCCGGGGTCGCGGTGATCGACATCGCCGACGCGGATGCCCTGTCGCCACTGTTGGACGGCGTCGACGTCGTTTCGCACCAGGCAGCCCTGGTCGGTATGGGTCACGGATTCCTCGACGCCCCGGCATTCGCCCGGCACAATGATCTCGGCACCGCCGGCCTCCTCGCGACGATGGCCGAATCCGGGGTGGGGACACTGGTGTTGGCGTCGTCGATGGTGGTGTACGGCAACGGATCACACCTCACCAGCTCCGGTGAGGCGATGTCGGAGCCAGCGCCCCGGCGGACCGATGACCTGACGCGCGGCCAGTTCGAGCACGTCGGACCCGATGGTTGTCCGACCCAGTGGGCACCGACCTCCGAGGACGCGCCGTTGATTCCCCACAATCACTACGCGGCCAGCAAAGCGGCTCAGGAACACTACGTCCGGGCGTGGGCGTCCTGCGTCGGCGGATCTGCCATCGCACTGCGTTATCACAATGTGTACGGTCCGAATATGCCTCGCGACACCCCCTATGCCGGGGTCGCATCAATCTTTCGCTCCGCGCTCGCGGCCGGGCGTGCCCCGACAGTCTTCGAGGACGGTGGCCAGACCCGCGACTTCGTCCACGTCGACGACGTCGCCGAGGCGAACGCACTCGCCGTGGAGGCCGCCCTCGGCAACGCATCCGGCTCCTATCTGCCCCTCAACATCGCCTCGGGGCATCCGATCACCATCGGCGAGGTGGCACACACGCTCTCGGAGTGCGTGCCCGGGCCGCAGCCGAGTATCAACTGCGAGTTTCGAGTCGGAGATGTGCGGCATGTGGTCGCCGATCCGGCTCGCGCCGCGCAGATCCTCGGATTCCGGGCACGTATCGCCCCGTCAGAAGGGTTGCGCGCGTTCGCCACCGAACCGCTGCGAGTGGCAGCGACGACGTGATTGTGAGCCGCACGACGCCACGGCGAATCCAGACCGACCACACGCGAGCGGCATCAGCGACCTGCCCGACCGGTGGTGTTGCGATGCCCGATAATCACCACCGCCAGGCACAGAAGTGCCGCACCGATCCCGACGATGAACATGTCGGTGTAGGTGATGGTGTCGAAGGTCTCTGAAATCGCGGCGAGTACGGCCGGCACCGCGAACCCCAGATACGTGACCCCGTAGAACACCGCGGTCAATCCGGCGAGATCACTACGGCCGGAGGGATTCTGCGCGCCGTAGGCACCCGCGATGCGCTGCACCTCCAGCAGTCCGGCGATCATCGCCATGCCGTAGCCGCAGCCCAGCACCGTCGCAGCGACCAGCGATAGCCACACCGTCAGGACGTGAGCAGCCAAGGCCGCCAACACCATTCCGACCGCGAGGACCACCAGCGCACTGACCACGCCACGCACGCCGTCGGGGTCGTCGATGCGGCGACCCAACGATTGGATGCCGAAACCCGCGGCGAGGCCGAGCACACAGCACAACGCCGCGAAGGCGATCGGCGCTCCCGCGGTGCGCGCGGACATCAGCGCCGGAATGACCGCATAGGCCGACGCGCACGCCCCGAACACCCACGGCGCCACCGGGAGCACGACGAGCAGGAAGCGGCGATGTCCGGCCGACGGGATCTTCAGGTCGTCGAACAGTCGCCCCGGGTCCGTCTGCCGCGCAACCGTTTCCGGGACTCGCAGGATCAGCACGGCGGCGATCGCGGCGATCGTGATGTTGACGGCGTAGGCGAGGACATGCGGCCATGGCGCCCACTGGGCCAGCGCTCCGGCCACCCCGGCGCCGATGCCGAAGCCGGCGGTCAGGCTCATCGCGGCGCGCCGTGCCCCCGCGGCCGCCTTGTCGCCGCCCCGGATGCTCAGCTCGGTGATCCAGCTGCCGCCGACGGCCATCGACAATCCCAGTGCCACACCGCTGCACACGCGTCCGATCGACAGCAGCACGACCGAATGCGCACCGAGCGCCAGGAGCACCGACCCGAGTGCGGCGAAGATCGGCGCCGGCATCATCAGGGGCCGTCGGCCGAACCGGTCCGAGAGCGGGCCGCCGATCAGCAGGGCCGGCACGATGCCCAGCACGTAGAGGAACAGCAGGGCGTCGACCATGACGGCGGAGAACTCGCCGCTCTGCCGGTACATCACCAGCAGCGGGGTGAACTCGTTGCCGCCCCAGGCCGAGGCGAACACGGCCAGGGCGACCGCGGGCCACGCAGGGCGGCGGGTCGTCGTCGACGACGGGGATTCGGTGGTGAGGGTCATCGGTCACCTCCGGTCCGGGTGTGCGCGGCACCGACGTTGTGGACGGCGTCGAGGTGTCTGGCCAATGCGGCGTCGAAGCCGTCGGTGTCGCGCTGCGCGATGAGTTCGAGGAGTTCGGCGTGATCGGCGAGGATGCGCGCAGCGATGCGCGGATCACGGTGGACGCTGGCGGTCGTCATCCGGCGATGACGTTCGCCGAGTCCGGTGAAGAAGCCGGCGAGCAACTCGTTGTCGCCGGCGGCGACGATGAGTTGATGGAACTGTGCGTCGATCCGCGCGAAATCGGCGATGTCGTCGGCGGGCACGAGACGATGCCGGTCGAGATTGTCACGCAGATCCACGGCCAGCGCCGCCGCCGTCGCATCACCCACGGCCCGCACCGCGTGGCCCTCGAGCAATCGGCGGGCGTCGACGACGTCGCGCGCCTCACGCTCGGTCACCGGCAGCACCAGGGCACCGCGTTTGGGGTAGAGACGCATCCAGCCCTCGGCCTGCAGCCGCAGGAAGGCCTCCCGCACCGGAGTGCGGCTGACCTCGCAGCGGCCAGCGACCTCGCCCTCGGAGATCAGCTCACCGCCGGCGATCTCATTGGTCAGGATGAGCTCCTTGACCTCGCCGTACACCCGGTCGGCGGCCGACGGCGCGTTCGCATGCAACATAGACACAAGATGGATGCTAGCGGCGGACCGGGCGGAACGGCCACCCCGGTGTTGCCGGGAACACAACATCGGGACCACTGTGACCGCATCGTAGAGCGCGGGTGAGACACTTGCGAGCAATCCGCGTGGCGCCTGACCAGGCATGCGATGCGGATGCAACGTGCGACGGCTGACGGCATACCCCCCGCGCTGGCGCCGAGCACGACCACGCCGCGACGCGTCAACGCCGACACGTCGCGCAGAACAGGTGACGCTGAGCCCGTCGCCCGACCAGGAGGAAATGCCCGTGACGAGTACGGACGACAACACCACAACACGACCCGGCGAGCCCACCATCGCCGACGCCCCCATCACCGACGACGAGATCTTTCTGGCCCATGCCGGCGGCAAACTGACCGTGGAACTGCGCTCCCCCATCGAGACCAAGCGCGACCTGTCCATCGCCTACACGCCCGGAGTGGCCCAGGTGTCACGAGCCATCGACGCCGAGGCCGACCTGGTCAACCGCTACACCTGGACCGACCGCCTCGTCGCCGTCGTGAGCGACGGATCGGCCGTCCTCGGCCTCGGCGACATCGGCCCGCGCGCGTCACTGCCGGTGATGGAGGGCAAGTCGGCACTGTTCCGCACCTTCGCCGGCCTCAACTCGATCCCGCTCGTGCTCGACACCAAGGACCCCGACGAGATCGTCGAGACCCTCGTCCGGCTGCGCCCGAGCTTCGGCGCGGTCAACCTCGAGGACATCTCCGCGCCGCGCTGTTTCGAGATCGAACGCCGCGTGATCGAGGCCCTCGACTGCCCGGTCATGCACGACGATCAGCACGGCACGGCCATCGTCGTGCTCGCCGCGCTCAAGGGTGCCGCGCGGTTGCTGCATCACGGCCTGACCGATCTGCGTGTGGTGATCTCCGGTGCCGGTGCCGCAGGGGTCGCGTGCGCCAACATCCTGCTGGCCGCGGGCGTCGCCGACGTGGTGGTGCTCGACTCCAAGGGCATCGTCTCCGTCGGCCGCGACGGCCTCAACGAGTTCAAGGAAGACCTCGCCCAGCGGACCAATCCGCGCGGTCTGGTCGGCGGGGCGGCCGAGGCGTTGGCCGGCGCCGACGTGTTCATCGGCGTCTCGGCGGGGCAGATCGACGAGGCGTTCATCGCCTCGATGAACGACAACGCGATCGTCTTCGCCCTGTCCAACCCGGACCCGGAGATCCACCCGGAGGTCGCGGCCAAGCACGCCGCCGTCGTCGCCACCGGACGCAGCGACTTCCCGAATCAGATCAACAACGTCCTTGCCTTCCCCGGCGTGTTCAAGGGTGCCCTCGACGCCGGTGCGCGCCGCATCACCGAAAGCATGAAGATCGCTGCGGCAGAAGCGATCCTGTCGGTGGTCGCCGACGATCTCGCCGTCGACAAGATCGTCCCGAGCCCGCTGGATCACCGGGTCGCACCGGCCGTGGCCGCCGCCGTGGCCGCGGCTGCGCATGCCGAAGGGATCTGCTGAGCGGGCACCTGCCGCGATGACCACAAACGTCCCCGTGAGCCGCTCTCACCGCAATAATCCCGAGTCGGCCGCCCACGGGGACGTTTGCAGTCATTCGGTCTGGGCACCCTCCCGCTCCTGCCAGGTACACAGACAGATCTCGTTGCCCTCGGCGTCGGCGAGCACCCAGAACTCGGGGGCGTGCTCGTCGGTGACCAGTCGACCGCCGGCGTCGAGGGCCGCGGCCATCCGGTCGGCGACCACGTCGTGCGGCAACCAGAGGTCGACGTGCATCCGGCTGCGTTGTGACCGTGGGGAATCCATCTGCTGAAACCACACCGGTGGGAGCAGTCCGTCGGGGTCTGTGAGGTCGGCGAGGGTGTGCTCGGGGTCGTCGCGGTAGCCGAGCACCGCACGCCAGAATGGACGGATCGCCTCGAGGTCGAGGGCGTCGATCGCGAGGTCGAACCGGGCGGGCGGCGCGGCGAGTGGCGACAAGTCCATCTCGGCGGCGATGTCGGCGATGGCACCGGCCAACGCGACGTCGGCCGCGGTGATCCGATGTGAACTGTGCGTACTCAACGTGAGATGCACTGAGCCGTAATGCAGATCAATGTCGGGGTGATGATTCGCCGCCTCGGCCGCGTCGATGATGCGGGCGACGAATCGACCACCGGTCACCATGTTCGACGTGGCGTAGGCCGCCTGCAGGGCGTCCCCGATGACGCGCCACGGATCGGCGACGGCGGCGGTGACCTCGGCGGCGGTGAGGGGTGTGCGTGGGGTTTCGGTCATGACCCGACGATACGACCCGCAATCGCGTGTGACGCGCGGATATCGCTACTATCCTGGGCGCCATGCTGATACCGGCACGGCTGACGGGACGCATCGTCGACGGCGAGGTGGATCTGGCCTTTCGACGATGGACGTCGCCGCGCGTCGCAGCGGGTTCGCGGTTCATCAGCAACGAGATCGTCGTCGAGGTGACCTCGGTCGAGGAGATCACCCTCGCCGACATCACCGACGACGACGCCCGCCGTGCCGGTTTCGATTCCGTGGCCGATGCCGGTAAGGCGTTGCGTCGCAACGAAGCTCCCGTCTTCCGGATCGGACTGAGATATGCCGGACCGGACCTCCGCATCGCACTGCGTAACGACGCCACGCTCTCCGACGACGACCTCACCGACCTGCAACGACGACTCGATCGCCTCGACGCCCACTCCACGCACGGCCCGTGGACGCGAGAAGTGTTGTCCCTCATCGGCCGTCGTCCCGCGGTGGTCTCCACCGAGTTGGCCGCCGAGATCGGACGACCACGGCCCGAGTTCAAGCTCGACGTCCGGAAACTCAAGAAGCTCGGGCTGACCCACAGCCTCGACGTCGGATACGAATTGTCGCCGCGGGGCGCGGAGTTCCTCCGCCGCGACGCGCAGGACTCATAATCGATCCATGCCCTCGCGTCCGCCTGCGCGTCACCTGCTCCGTGCGAAGGAACTGGTCGACACCCGATTCGCCGAACCACGCGGCGGATGAAACGAGCCGCGGCGATGCTGCGCGGCACCGACCGCAGCGTCGCCGACATCTGCGCGACGGTCGGATTGACCAGCGTCGGGTCGTTCACCACCGGTATTCGGTCGGGCCTTCGGCACATCTCCCACCGAACACCGAGAGTCGTTCCCACCCGCAGCCACCTACGCTCGCCTCCCGGCGTGCGTACCGCGCGTCTACGGCCGGCCGGCGGCGACCTCGCGAACCGAGGGCATTGCGCAGACCAACACGGCACACGAGAAGCAGACCCACGCCGTCGGTGCTGCGGCCCGCGCCGAGGGTTTGGCCGCAACATGCGGAGTGATCGACTCGGTGTGACGGCAAGCGCGAGCGCTCACCGAGTCGACCACCGCAGTCCGGTATCGTGAGCCGACGATGTCCAGCGATGTGACCAGCCCCGATGATCGACCTGCAAAGAGTGTCGATCAACTCAGCGAGAAGGGGCGCCGCACACGCGATCGACTGCTCGATGCAGCTCGCGTCGTCTTCGAGCGCGACGGATTCATCGATTCCCGGGTTGCCGACATCGTCAAAGAAGCCGGCGCCGCATACGGCACCTTTTACACCTATTTCCCCTCCAAAGAGGCAGCCTTTCTGGCAGTGATCGAGACCCAGCAGGATGCGATCAAAGAAGCTGCCCGTCAACACGAGGCCGGAGTCGAGCGCCTCAACGCCCGCGATGTGGTCGAGGCCTCCAACCGCGCCTACCTCGAGGGCTACGGCAAACATTGGCGCCTGATGGAAGCGTGGTCGGTGGCCGCCGCTGTTGATCCCGAGATCGGCGGGCTACTCGAGGAGCTGATTCACTTCAACATCGAGCGAACCGAACGCTCACTGTTGCGGCTCCAGCAGCGCGGCGACATCTCGACAGACATCGATCCCCACTACGCCGCGCGCGCTCTCAACGCCATGGTGATGCAGTTCTCCATCCGTATCTTCCGCGACAACCCAGAGGGTGTCGACATCGACACCGCGGTACGCACCATCACCAACATCTGGTGTCAGGGCATTGGGCTCGGCGAGGATGCCCCGGCGTTCGACGCCACACACCCCTGACCGAGATTCACCCCGCGCTCCCCCACCGATAACCACCGCCGCGCCCTGGTGCTCCAGCCGACCGCCCGGGGCTTGTCTGCGCCCGCATCCGCGTCCACATCCGCAGACTTGATATTGACATCAATGTCATATTCTCGCTAGATTTCATGTGCCCGCCGTCACATAGCGGTGGCACTGGCGAGAGGACTCCGACATGACAACCGTCGCGATCACCGGACAGGGCGTGATCTCCAGCCTCGGCCTGACCATCCCCGACTTCTGCGCCGGTCTGGACAAAGCCACCGTGGCAGTCGAAGCCACGCCATGGTCGGCAGAGACCGGAGGTCATCTCTACTACTCCCCGGTCACCGGATTCGACCCGACTCACTGGCTCGATGAACGCACCGAACGCGGCAGCGACAGATTCGCCCAGTACGCCGTGGCCGCCGCCGCCGAGGCCGTCGCAGATTGCGGGATCGGCCAGCTCGACCCACTTCGCACCGCCGTGGTCATGGGTACCTCGATGGCGGGAGCAGCAACTCTCGCCGGAGCCCAAGAGGCTTATGACGCAGGCGGTTACGGCTCGGTACCCAAAAAGCTACAGATGATGGCGTGGCCCAACATGGCGGCCGGACACATCGCGCTGCGCTGGAATCTTCATGGCCCGTTGCTGACGATCTCAACCGCATGCGCATCGTCGCTGGACGCGATCGGTATTGCCGCACGCATGATCGCCAGCGGCCAGGCCGATGTGGCGATCGCCGGCGGAACCGACAACGGTGGCGTCAAGATCAGCAGCCTCGGCGCCGCCCGGTACGGCATGTCACCCACCGACATCGACAACCCGCACGAGATCTGCCGCCCATTCGACCGTAATCGCAAGGGGGTCATGGGAGGCGACGGTGCGGGCGTAGTGATCCTCGAGCGCGCCGAACACGCCCGCGCTCGCGGTGCCCGCATCGACGGAATCGTCCGCGGTTATGGTTCGCTGTCCGACGGCTATCACCCCTCCTCCCCCGATCCGTCTGCGCGCTGGGAAATAGCGGCAATGCAGGCGGCCCAAACCGATGCCGGGCTCCACCCCGGCGAGATCGGCGCGGTCGTGGCACACGGCACTGGAACGCCCGTCGGCGACACCGCCGAGATCTTGGCCATCAACACCGTTTTCGGCGAGTCAGTGTGTGCCACATCCATCAAAGGTCATGTCGGACATACGGCCGGGGCAGCCGGAGTGATGGGCGTCATCACCGGTCTGCACACCCTCGCGACCCGAGCCCTCCCGCCGACCGCCTCGACCACCGATCTCGAACCCGACATCCAGTTTCGTGTTCCGCTCGGCTCCCCGGGCTCAGTCGATCTCGACGCCTTTCAGGTGAATGCCTTCGGCTTCGCCGGCCAAAACGCCTCGCTGGTCATCAGCCGAGACTGAAGAACTCGGCGACACCCACCGAAAGGACCACTCATGCCCGGATTTGCGTTCACCGACAACCTCGGCGCGATCACCGACTTCGGACTCCACTTCCGCCCCGACGAGCCGGCACTGATCCAACACGACCGTACCTTCACCTATCGTGAACTCGACGAGCGAATCAATCGGGTGGCGTGCGGGCTTCTCGCCGCCGGGATTCACGCCGGCGACCGAGTACTCATCTTGTGGGAGAACGATATCCGGTTTGTCGAGGCCACCTTGGGAACAATCCGTGCCGGTGCCGTTGCCGTCCCGGTGAATCCCAACCTCACCGAAGCGATGCACCGAATGCATCTCAACGACAGCGGCGCCGTCGCCGTCCTTGCCGGCACCACCGCCGCAGCCCACGCCGCATGTTTTGCCGACGATGAACGCGTAATACTGGCGGTCACGGCGGATGGATCTCAATCACACATGGTCGAACACGAGGCATGGCTGGCGTCGTCGCCGGCCCAGCGACCCGAGATGAGTTCACACCCTGAGGAACTGGCCTGGGCGCCCTACACCTCCGGGACCACCGGCACCCCCAAAGGTGTCAAACTTGCCCACCAGATGCTGTTGCGCGATGCCCAACTACTCAGTCAGAACTGCTATCTCAATCCCTCGGATCGAGTCGTCCTGGCAGCCCCGCTGTTCCATATGAACGCCGCAGCATGTGGGATTCTGCCGATGCTCTTTGTCGGCGGTTCTGTGTATATCCTGCCCTCCTTCGAGCCCGCTACCGTGCTGCGCACCTTTGCCGAACAGCGAGCCACTTACTCGTTGGGGGTTCCGGCGATGTTCAAACTCATGTTGTCCCAGCCTGATTCGGAACTCGCACGCGACTACAGCGCCTTGCGATTGATCTGCTGCGGCTCGGCTCCGATGCCACCGAGCCTGATCGACCGGCTCACCGAGGTCTTCCCCAATGCGCGTTTCGTGGAGGGCTATGGGCTCACCGAATGTGGCCCTGCCGCGACGATGAACCCCCTCATCGGTCCTCGCCGAAACGGAAGCATCGGCCGGCCACTGCCTGGATTCGAGGCCCGGATCGTCGACTACGACGGGGAAGAGGTAGCCCCCGGCAACACCGGCGAACTGTGGTTGCGCAGCCCGCTGTGTACCACGCTGGGTTACCTGGGACGGCCCGATGAGGATGCCCGTAAACGCAAGGCCGACGGCTGGTTCGCCACCGGCGACCTGGCCGTGAGTGATGAAGACGGCTGGCTCTACTTTCGGGGGCGCGCCGATGATCGCATGAATGTCGGTGGCGAAAACGTGTATCCGGCCGAGGTCGAGGCGATCCTGACCCGGCATCCACAGGTACGCGATGTCGCGGTTGTCGCCCTGCCTCATGACACCAAAGGGCAGGTGCCAGTTGCCTTCATCGTTCGTGAGACCGGGTCCGACCTGGATGAGGCGAGCCTCCGCGAGTTCTTCTTTACCGAAGGTCCTGCATACGCGCACCCGCGGCGGATTCACTTTCTCGACTCACTACCGTTGTCGCCCACCGGCAAGACGGACCGCCGCTCACTGACACGACAAGCCAGGGACACCACACCGGCCGAGATCTCCGGAGGACCACGATGACCCAACCCCTCGTATCCAACCCGTCGACCGATATCGTCGTCGACGATTGGGAACCGGGCATTCGCCGGATCACCATCAACCGAGCTCCTCTGCGCAATGCCTACCGAACCCAGACTGCTATCGAAATAACTTCGGCAATAGCGCAATTCACCGCCGATGACACCGCACGGGTACTCATCATCACCGGTGCGGGCGGGGCCTTCTGTGCCGGCGGGGATCTCACAAGCACGTATGAGACCGAGCACGCCGCGGCCGTCGAGTTCGGGCATGGGGTGGTGATTCGAGAAGGTATGCACTCGGTGATCCGAGCCCTGGCGATCTGCGAGAAGCCGGTCATCGCCATGATCAGCGGCCCTGCAGTTGCCGGCGGTCTGGCCCTGGCGCTGGCGTGCGATATCCGCATCGCCGATGCCACCGCCCGACTCGGCGACACCTCCGGCCGCGTGGGCCTGCTCCCCGATGAGGGGGGAGCATGGTTGTTCAGTCACGCCATGGGCACCGACCAGGCACTAAAGATGCTGTGGGGCAACGAGATCTACGATGCACAACAGGCACTCGAGCTGGGGTTGCTCACCGAGGTCGTCGACGACGCCGCGAGCGCCACCCTCGCACTCGCCCGCAAGTTCGCGGCAACCGCACCACTGACTACCCGAATCGTCAAGCGGTTGGTGCGCAACGCCGGCGTGCAGACTCTTGATCAATCGCTGCGCGAAGCCGAGTATGCCGTGGAGATCATCAATCACACCGCCGACGTGGCCGAGGGCATCAGTGCCTTTGTCGGCAAACGTACTCCCAAGTTCAGTGGGCGCTGAGAGATGAGCACCGACGTACCGCCGACAATTGATGAGACTCGATACGCCGCCCCCATGACAGGACCACTATCCGGGGTATCGATCCTCGACATGTCTCGACTGGCACCCGGCCCCTATGCGACGATGCTGCTCGCCGATCTCGGCGCCGAGGTGACCGTCGTGGGCGGCGGTCGGGCAGGGCTACCACTGGATGCGGTGTCCCGGGGCAAGCGGTTTATCTCGTTGGATCTCAAATCTACTGCTGGCCAACAGGCATTGCATCGGCTGGCCGCCGAATCCGATGTCTTTGTCGAGAGCTTTCGCCCCGGTGTCGCCGCAAGACTCGGGGCAGGCTATGACGATCTGCGCGGTATCAGACCCGACCTGATCTACTGTTCCCTGACCGGATACGGCCAGGACGGACCAATGCGGAACGCGGCCGGCCACGACATCAATTACCTTGCGATGAGCGGAATGTTGGCAATGTTGGGGCCCACCGATGGTCCGCCGAGCATCCCACTGAACCTGGTGGCAGACTTCGCCGGAGGCTCTCTCGTGGCGGCAATGGCCATCGTTGCCGCGCTCTTCGAGCGCACCCGCTCCGGGGCCGGCCAATACCTCGATGTGGCGATGGTGGACGGGGCAGTGTCGCTGATGTCCATGCACCGCCAGATGTGGGGAACCTCGGCCGCCCCCAGCCGCGGGGAGAGCGTATTAGCCGGAGCCGCACCGTTTTACCGGTGTTATGAAACCTCCGACGGCCGATACATGGCCGTCGGCGCGCTGGAACCGCAATTCTTTGCAGCACTGTGGTCAACGCTCGGGCTCGGTGCGGTGCCACCCCAGTATCCACGCACCGCCTGGCCGCGGATCGCGGCCGACCTCACCGCGGTATTCGCCTCGCGCACCCGTGCGGAATGGACCGAGGTCTTCGCCGGAGTGGATGCTTGTGTCTCCCCGGTCCTCGACCCCGACGAGGTGTCCGCCGATTCTCATATCCGGTACCGGCACAGCTTCACCTATGACTCTGCTGCTCCGGCGATCCCCCGGCTCTCGCGTACTCCCGTGCGAGCCGGTGCCACTGATCGCACCGACCAGACTGAGGCTGTGTTGTCGGGAGCAGGCATGACAGCAGAACAGATCTCGGCCGCGCACGACACCACCGAACCGACCGGGCTGACCGGCTGGCCGGATATGTGAAGCCCCGCCATGTCTACGCCACCGATCACGCGCCGTCTGCGGCGCCCCAACTCATCAGGAGACAGTAATGAACGAAGTGACGCTCGCCAGGAGCGGCGCAATCGCCACGGTGACCCTCAACCGTCCCGAGGCGATGAACGCGATGAACGACGCCCTCCTCGACCAGCTCGTGGAAACCCTTGAGTCGCTGGACGGCGACGAGTCAACCCGGGTCGTCGTCATCCGCGGGGCAGGCCGCGCCTTCTGCGCGGGTGGTGATCTCACCGTTGATCACACCGGGCTCACCCCTGCGGTGGCCGAAAGCCGTCTGCGCGCGCACGTCCGGGCGGCAGAGATCCTGCGCGCAGGTCACATGGTGAGTATCGCTGCGGTCGACGGCGCGGCCGCAGGTGCGGGCTTTGCACTCGCCGCCGCGTGCGATCTCCGGGTGATCTCCGAATCGGCGGTCTTTCGCGCCGCATTTCTCACCGCGGCCATGAGCGGTGACTTCGGGTTGTCATGGTCGTTGACCCGACTCATCGGGTCGGCCCGCGCCCATGAAGTCTTGTTGCTCAACGAGAGAATCACCGCCGCTCGGGCCGTCGAGATCGGCCTGGCATCGCAGAGCGTCGTCGCCGCAGAGTTCGAGTCGCACCTCGACGCCATGGCCCAGCGATTGGCCGCCGGCCCGCCTCTTGCCCTCGCCGCGATCAAAGCCAACCTCAATGACGCCACAGAACTCTCCTTCACCGAATGCCTTCGCACAGAATGCCGTCGACATGTGGCGACCGGCCTCAGCGCCGATGCCACCGAGGCCGGCCACGCATTCTCGGAGAAGCGTCAACCCCGGTTCGTCGGCCGCTGACGAGCCCGCAACTACACCTCCACCACTCAATGATCAGGAGAATCCATGTCTGAAAACACTTCTCAGGTGGCCATGGTCACCGGAGCCGCCCGCGGCATCGGAGCAGCAGTAGCCGCCCGCCTACTCGCCGACGGCATGGCTGTGGCACTGCTCGACAACGATGCCTCCGAACTCGAGCCAACCGCCAAAAGGCTGTCGAATAAGGGCACGGTGCACCACGTGGTGACCGACGTCCGCGATCCCGATGCCGTTGCCGCAGCAGTGGAATCGACGAAGCAGACCCTTGGGGACCCCACCGTCCTGGTCAACGATGCCGGATACATCCGCGATAACCTCTTTCACAAGATGACACTGCAGGATTGGGATGAGGTGATGAACGTGCATTTGCGCGCGGCCTTCATCACGACTCAGGCGGTTCAGCCGTTCATGGCGGCCGCCGGCACCGGCCGCATCGTCAACATCTCCTCGGTCGCCGCGCTGGGCAATCGTGGACAGAGCAACTACAGCGCAGCCAAGGCCGGTATCCAAGGGTTCACCAGGACGCTGGCCGTCGAGTTGGGTCGATTCGGGATCACCGCGAATGCCATCGCTCCCGGCTTTGTCGACACGGCGATGACCCGAGCGACTGCCGCACGCATGCGGATGGAGTTCGATGATCTCGTGGCCACGGCGTCCACGCAGATCCCGCTCGGTCGGGTCGGCCAGCCCGAGGATATTGCTGGAGTCGCCTCCTTCTTGGCCGGGCCGGATTCGGCCTATGTCACTGGCCAGGTCATCTACGCCACCGGCGGGCCCACGGTCTGACCTGAACACATCGGTTTCGAGGGCGATCCGGTCTTGCCAGATTCATAGGCGTATCTCGTTACCCTCAACGTCGGCCAGCACCCACGCATTCGGGCGCAAACTCGTCGCTCACGAGGTGCCCACCGGCCGCGATCACAGCAGCCATCAAAGGCGACCGCATCATGGGAAACCCCATGGGCCGACGTGGGTGCGGCTGCGTTGCGGTTGCTCGGTGTCCATCTGTTGAAACCACACCGTCGGCAGGATGCCGTCGGGGTCCTCGAGATCGGCCATGGTGTTCGGGCTCGTCACGTAGGCCGGCGCCGCCCGCCAGAAGGGTGCGAGCGGCGATGTCGAGTGCGGCGATGTCGATGTCGACGCGCCCGAACGGGGCAGGGGTGCCGGCAAGCGTGAGCTCGGCGGCGATCGCCGCGATCGTAGTGGCTGGGGCGACGTCGGCCCTGGTGGTGCTGCGATTGCTGTGCGTGCTCAGACGGATGTGCACCGCGCCGTATCGCAGGTCGATGTCGGGATGGCGATCGGCCCGCTCGGAGGCATCGATGATGCGGACGACAAAGGTGCCACCGGTGACCATGTTCCCGGTGCGGAATGACGCATGAGCGGCGTCGGCCATCACGCGCCAGGGGTCGCCGAGCTGCTCAGTGGCTTCGGCAGCGGTTACCGGGCTACGTGGAGCGGTCACGATCCGACGATACGACCTTGCATCGCCGACCGAGGCCCGGCCTGTTTTGGCTCCCCGAAGCCCACTCGCTACACTCGTGGGCGCTGCCTCGCGCAGCACGCCGCCCTAGCTCAGTCGGTAGAGCAATTCACTCGTAATGAATAGGTCAGGGGTTCGATTCCCCTGGGCGGCTCGGATAAGGCCAGGTAGATCGGGTTATCGGACTCGGTCGCCTGGCCTTAGTCGTTTCCAGGGCACGAATACGGCACGGAATCAGGCCAATCGGTCGAGTATGTGCCGAGTGTCGGGAGCGTCGACAGCGCGCTCGACGTAGTGCCGTTCGGTGACCGCTGTGCCCGAGTGACCGAGCTGGATCGACGCCGCGCCGACGCCGAGTTCCCGCTCGACCATCGTGCCGACGGTCTTGCGGAAGCTGTGCGGCTTCACCCACCCGTAGTCGTCGCGCGTGCTTTCCGCCAGGCGGTCCGGACGTTGGCCGGCCATCGAGGCGCGCCTGTCCGCGTCGGGAAGATCAGCCCCTCGGCCGAGGGGATACCGCGGTCACGTTGGCGTCTGAGCGCCTCGACGGCGAACTGGGGAAGTATGACGGTCCGCCGACCGGCGTCGGTCTTCGTCCGGTCCTGTCGATAGCAGCCGCGGCCCTTGCTTGTCACTACGGTGCCGGCGATCGTTGCTGCGACGCGGTCGGCGTCGAGGTCGGTGCGGTCCTGCCAGCGGAGCGCCAGCACTTCTCCGATTCGGGCGCCGGTGCCGAGCATGACGTCGACGATCTCGACGAGGTCGTGCGTCCGGCGCGGCCCGAGGCGTTGCTCTTCCTGCCACGCGCGGATCCGCCGGCGCAACTCCTGGACGTCGTCGACGGTGAGGGCCTTCGGTTTCGCCCGGGACGTCGGCGGTCGGTACGCGTCGGTCACGGGATTGTGCGGGACGCAGTCGTACCGGGCCGCGAGCGCGAACGCCTGGCGCAGGACGACGCGCGCGTCTCGCTGGCCCGAAGGTGTCGGGATCGCGCGGAGGAACCGGTCGATCTGGCCGACAGTCGATTCGCGGAGTGTCACGGCGCCGAGGCCCGGCTTGATGAACTTCTCGACCGCCCGTTCGTAGTACTCGACAGTGGATTGTGAGCGGTCCGAGTTGCGGACGTCTCCCATCCACCGGTCGAGGAGGTCGGCGACGGTGCTGTCGGCCGTGAGGTCGTCGCCGCCCGCCGCGCGATGACGCTCGCGGATCGCATCTTTCAGCGCCGCTTCGGCTTTCGCTCCGGTCGTACCGTGGGCCTTCACCTGACGGGTGACCCCGTCGAAGTCGCGGTAGCGGGCTCGCGCCATCCAACGCCCGTCGCCGAGCTGGCTGCGCGTGATCTTGCCGTAGGTGCCGATCCCGAGGCGCGGCCTACCCACCGTCGTCACCGTTCATCTGCTCCTCAGACATCCCCCAGTAGAACGGATAGGTCGCTTGCCTCATCGAGCGCTCGACGATCAGCGACGGCAGCTGGTGCGCGATCTGTGGATAGCGGTCGGCGGTGTCGTGCTGACACTTGGGACAGCTCCTCGCGCTGGCATAGCGCACCTCGCCCCCTCGCAGAGCGCTCACCACAGGCTGACCCCCACTCCGTCGAAATATCCGAAGGGGGCCCACACCTGACTGTCCGGTGAGTCATTTATTTTTTGCGGGGACGTCCGCGTTTCTCGTGCAGCGCTGGTCAACCCGTGCTTCTGTATCCGTTTCGACGCGATACGGTCACACCGACCGGCTACGGTGTTGCGTATGGGAGCGAACGGGCTGCAGGTGACCCTGCGCCAGGGCCGTGAGCGCGCCGAGGTCGCGCGCTTCACCCGCACGCTCGACGAAGTCGTCCGGTCCCTGAAAGAGATCGACGAGGTGTACGTCGACCGTGCGACTCGCCCGGTGTGGATCCTTGGTGGCGTCCGGCATAGCGGGAACAGTCTGATCATTCGTCTGACTCCGCGCGAGGCACCGCTCAAACGGGAACTCAGCGACATGCTCGTCCCAGTGCAGGCCCTCGTCGACGGGGCGCGAACTCTCGAACGCGAGCCGGCCGTGCCGCGGTTGTTTCAACCAACGACAGTCAACCGGATCGCTGACCTGTCTGCCCCGCACGAAGGCGTCCGGTCGGTCTCGCTCGCGACCTACAACGGGCGCGTGGGTCGGCGCGTCGAACTGAGCGACAAGGTGAAGACCAACGCACTGGCCGCGGTCCAGCCCAACCAGACGACATACGGAACCGTCGTCGGCCGTGTCTTTGCAGTCGGCGAACTCCGAAAGCGGCGAGTCCTGAAACTCGCTATCCGAGACGAGAACCGCAACGAGGTGGTCGAGGCCGTGACTCCCGAATCGCTCGAGTCCGCGGCACGCGACGCATGGCGGCACCGAGTGATTGTCGGCGGCGAGATCCGACTCAACGCGCGCGGTCAGGCCGTTCGTATCGATGTGGACCGCCTCGAGCGAATGCCCGAGGACAACAGCGGCCGCCCCGCCGTCGGCGCCCTCCTAGGTTCGGTGAGCACAGAGATACTCGGCGGTCTCTCCGTGGACGAGTTCCTTGATCGGATGCGCGGATGAGTCGAGTGCCCGCCCCACCGCCTCGGATCTACGTCGACACGTCCGTCTTCTGCGACCTGCTCCTGCAGAATCCGGTACCTCACCCCGACACGGACGAACCGAGATGGAAGAGCGCCCTTCTGCTACTCCAGGCCGTGAACGACGACCGGGTAGTGCTCGCCGCGTCGGCGCTCGTGGAAGCCGAGGTCGGTTGCCTGGTGCCCTACCGCAACAGCGCCGAGGCGACGCGAGATCAGATACGCGGGTGGTTCACTGCACCCGCAACGAAGTGGACTGACGTCGACCGATTTCTGGCGCGAGATGCCGTCGCACTCGCAGACCAGTGGGCCCCGTTCGCCGAACAGGGCAAGAAGCTCGGCGGCGCCGACGCCACCCACCTGGCCGCCGCGGTCCGATTGGGATGCGACTACCTGATGACCCAAGACGGCGGATTTCCAATCGGGCAAACCGTCTCCGGCGTTCGCGTGAGGCGCCCCGACGTCGTGTGGGAAGAGACCCTGGACGACCTACTGGCCATCGAGACTGCGGACGGCGGCCACGCAAAGGGCACGAAAACAGAAAGCCCGAACGGCACTCCCCGGAACACAGAAGCGGCCTCGGCGCACGCGACCAGCACTAACCGGACTGACGGCCCCGATCCGGACTGAACATCCCGCCAGCTCTCAGCGACTAGGTCAGGGGTTCGATTCCCCTGGGCGGCTCCACGAGAACACACAGTTAACGGCAGTCTTCGGGCGTGACCACATGGCTGGTTCCGGCACGCAGGTTCCCCCGCACGGACGCGACACGGTGCTCGACGCCTTCCTGCGACCCAGAGTCACGGCTTGCCACAGTCGCGTTCACCGGTCTATGAACGCTGGTGCTTCGACCGACCACTGCGCCGCACTCGACAGTTTGGAGCATGACGAGCAGAGGCAGGAAGACGGCGACTGCCTGAGCAACTGCGAAGACCAGCACCTACCAGGCCGCAACCGGAGACATTCGTGAGGTAGCCATGTCTCGACCATTCGGACGTAGCGGACATGTGAACGGCCGCCCCGGGTAACCTCTAGCGATGTCGATGACCGCCGAACGACCCGACATTGTGGAGTAGACGTGATCCTGCCGATGATCCTGGCACTGGTTGCCGCCATGCTGTTCGCGCTTGCGTCGGTACTCCAGGCGAAGGGCACCCAGGGATTGCCGGACGAGGGCGCGACCGGCGCAGGATTCCTGGTGACTCTCGCCCGCCGCAAGACCTGGCTACTCGGTATCGGCGCCGACATCCTCGGATTCGTGGTGCAGGCATGGGCGTTGGCGGTCGGCAGTCTCATGCTCGTGCAGCCATTGTTGGTGAGCACCTTGTTGTTTGCGCTACCACTGGCCGCGATCACCGAGCACCGCAGGCTAATCGCCCGGGAATGGATTTGGGCGGCAATACTCTTCGCCTCACTGGTGGTATTCATGGTGCTGGGGCAACCGATGCACGGCATCGAGGATCCCGCGTTCAGTGCATGGATCATTCCGATCATCATCATCGTGCCGCTGGTCGCGGTGTGTGTCGGAGTCGGCTCGCGGCTGCCACACGGCACCTGGCGGTCATTGGCACTGGCGATCGCAGCCGGTGTCCTGCTGGGGGTTTCGGCCCCGCTGACCAAGACCACCATCGCCGAGTTCGGCCATGGCTTCCTGACCGGATTGGCGAGTTGGGAGTTCTGGGCGATGGCGGTGACGGCCACCCTCGGAACGCTGTGGCAGCAGTCCAGTTACCAGGCCGGCGACGTACAGACGAGCCTGCCCGCGGTGACCGTGCTCAAACCGGTTGCCGCGATGGCATTAGGCCTCACCATCTACCAGGAAAGCCTGCGGGTCGGGCACGCCGGAGACATCGTCGTGATCGTCGCACTCGCCCTCATGTTGGCATCGACGATCATGCTGGGCCGACTGTCGGCACCCGACAACGCCTCTGCCGCAACCAATTCCGAAACCGTATCGTCGAACGGCACACTGGGCGCACCCCAGACCGACTGATCCGGGATGCGCCGAGGAAGTTTGGACAAGACCGGGGGATTTCTGTAATCCACCCCGGCCTCTGGTTCAACAAGCGAGTTACAGCATCGCGTGAACGTGGTGACGAGAGTATCAGGTTGCCGAGCGTGAACGCCAATCGGTTTTCCCTGACCCGGCGGAACCGGGGCACCGACAGTTGCCGATCGGCCGATTGGCGCACGCCGGGAAATGCTGTTACACAGCGATGTTGACCGAAGAGACTACGCCTCGACGTCCCGGCGGGGACGCTCCTCGATCCATCCGCGTCGGAACTCGCGCACCAGGATGTCCCACACGGTGTAGACCACGAACGCGACCGCCGCAAAGATCAATCCACTCACCACGGCATCCCGGAAACTCTGGTCGCCCCACGTCGCTACCAAGATCGTCGTGATGACGAATAGAATCAGTGGGGGCTTATTCCCCCGAACGTGCTCACCCGACGAGAATGGAAGACCGGGAGGCCGCGTAGTCAGGCGTGTCGGCCCCGTAGAGGACACGCAGAACGCCCGGTGACGTGACGACGCACCGGGCATTCCGATGTGGTTCGCGAGGCGCGCTCAGGCCGCGGGCACGAGCGCGGGGCTCGGGCCCGTGTCGGACGGGTCCTCGCCGGCCGGGGCTTCACTCGCGGGCACCTCGACGTCCGGTGCGAGTTCTCCGGAGCCACCCTCGGGTTCGGTCTCGAGTTGCGGCTGCGGATCGACCTGCGGGTTCCCGTCGCCCTCTGCGCCCGGCGGGATGACGCCCCCCTTGGCCCTGAGCCGGGGCGGAACCCGCCGAAACTGCTGCCACTCGCACACCGACCACCTCACCAGGCCTCACGCCGCAAACGCCGACAGCCGTCGCGGTTGCTCCACCGATGAATAATGGGAGGCGTCGCCGAGGAGTATCCGACTCGCCTGTCCGTGAATGTCGACGGGGACGTCGCCTGCCAGCGTGATGCGGTGGAGTTCGCGCTTCTGATTGCCGAAGTCGGCGATGCCATAGTGCTGGGTGGCACGGTTGTCCCAGATGACCAGGTCACCGTAGCTCCAGTTCCATCGGAAGGTGTTCTCCAGCTTGGTGATCCGCGCCTGCAGAAGCGCGTCCAGACTTGCGAACTCGGATGCTTTGAGGCCGCGGAACTCCGTGGCGAAATGGCCGAGCAACAGACTGCGCTCCCCGGTCTCCGGGTGTACTCGCACCACCGGATGCAGCGTGTAGAACTCGGTGCTGGTGAATTCGGTGTAGTGCGCTTCCTTCTGGACCACATCAATTCCGCCGGACGCCTCCTTCTGTCCGGCGTAGTCGTACAGGTTGGAATGCGTGGCCCACAAGTCATCGACCAAGGAACGCAATGGTTTCGGTAACTGCTCGTACGCCGCGACGGTGGACGCCCAGGTGGTCGCACCACCGTAGCTCGGCAGCACTATCGGACGCAGCAACGACGCCTTGGGGATGCGGTCGACGAAGGTCACGTCGGAATGCCAACTGTTGGCCGCGCATTCGATGGTGAGCAGTTGTTCGCCTCGCGACGTCACCGTCGGATGCGGTGCGGTGGGTTCGCCGAGTCGGCGCGCGAAGGCGTACTGGCTGTCGTCGTCGAGATGCTCCTGACCGGAGAATACGATCACCTTGTTGACGGCCAACGCGGTCCGGATCGCCTCGGCCTGCTCGTCGGTGACGTCGCCGCCGAGTCGCACGCCCTCCACGCGAGCACCGATGTGCTCCCCCAGCTTGGTCACCGTGATATCGGCCGCCCGGTAAAGGTCCCGCGCCACCGCCTCGTGAGCACCACGGGCCTCGATCTGCGCCAAAGTCATTGTGCGCACCTTCCTTTCGCCACCCACCACTGTGGGCGTCGAATCTGAAGCATGCAGCATTCCGACTCAGGTTGATTCCAACGGCACGCGCCGCGGGATCGTGGCGTCGGGCCGCCTCACCCGCGCGGCATCAACTCGACGATCGCGATCGGCCGGCTTGTCTTGGCCTGATACTGCGCGTACCGGCCACTGTTCACCTTGTCGGCGATCTCCCAGCGCAGGGCGTAGTCGGGGTCGTCGGGATAGGTGGCGCGAGCGGTGACCGGAATGTGCTTGCGCCCGACCTGGATCTCCACCTCGGGGATGGCCTTGAGGTTTGCCAGCCACGCCGGCGGACGGGGTGATCCGCCGTTGGACGCGACGACGAGGTAGGCCTGCCCGTCCCGGGCGTAGGTGAGGGCGGTGGTGCGGGGTTGACCGGTCTTGCGTCCGGTCATGTGCAGGAGCAGCGTCGGATTGCCGAACAACAGCCGATGCCCGATCAGGCCACCGGAGTGCTCGTAGATCCACTGGTGCGCGTGCAACGCACGCACGAAGAGACTGGCCACGACAGGGCCCTACGCGGACGAGCCGCCGCCCTCGGTGTCATCGGAGGCCGGATCGTCGGAGGGAGCGTCACCAGAAGATGGGGCATCAGAGACGGACGCTGCGCTGTCGTCCGACGTCTCGTCGGCGAGCGGGTCGTAACCGGGGACGCCCTCGAGCACGGTGAGTTCGTTGTCGATCGCCGCGCCGATCGCCTTGGCGTCCTCTTTGATCTTGTTGATGAAGTCCGACATGCTCACTCCTCGCCGACCGCGGCACCGGATTCTCCGGCCGATACTCGCCGTCCAGGGTACAAGAGCCGGCGGCCGCGGCCCCGGGAGATGCCCGTGGGCGCGGCCGCCGCCGGTCAGGCCCGCTTGAGGTCGGGGTTCTCCGCGTAGACCTCCTTGATCAGCGACATGTCGAAGATCTGCTCGGCGGTGAGGGTGTATCCCGCCTTGGCCAGCGCCTCGATGTTCTGGTCGATGAGCGCGTCGGTCATGGTCAGCAGGCCGTTGGCCTTGGTGTCGTCGGAGACGACGAGACCGTTCTGTGCGGTGGCCTCCTTGGTCTGCTCGGCCTCGTCGAGTCCGAGGTCCTTGCCGTACTTGGTGACGGCGAGTTTCGCCGATCCGGCCGGGTCGGCGACGGCGTCGTACCAGCCCTGAATATCGGCCTTGAGGAAGGCCTTCACCTTGTCGCGTTCGTTGTCGATGGTTTCCTGCCGCACCACCAGCGTCTCGGCCACCAGCGGCAGGTTGAAATCGGCGAACAGGAAGTTGGTATTGGCGAAACCGGACTCCGCCAACGTGATCGGCTCGTTGGTGACGTAGGCGACCCATCCGTCGACCTCACCCTTGGTCAGCGGTGTCGGGTCGTACTGGACGGTGATCTTCTGGACGTCGGCCTCGGTCATCCCGTTGGCGGTGAGCAGCGCCTTGAAGACGTTCTCGTTGGATGCCTGCACACCGATCTTCTTGCCGGCCATCTGCTGTGGCGTGGTGATCGGCGCGCCGGCCGAGGAGACGATGCAGAAGGGGTTCTTCTGGAAGGTCGCCGCGACGGTCTTGAGGGCGGCACCCTGCAGGATGACCGGCGCGGTGAGCTGTGGCGCGGTCATCCCGATCCACACCTTGTTCGACGTCAGGCCGGTCTCCACGCCGGTTCCGGCGCCGCCGCCGGTGAGCAGTTCGGGGGTGCCGAGTCCCGCCTGTTCGAAGTAGCCCTTCTCCAAAGCCCAGTATTCACCCGCGAATTCGATGTTCTTCTGCCAGGAGAGTTGGACCTTGGGGTTGGTCGACGAGGCGCCCCCGGTGTCGGAACTGCCGCTGCTGCAGGCCGAGAGGGCCCCTGTGACACCCAGTGCCCCGGCCGCACCGCCCGCCATCAGGGAGTAGCGCAGGAACGATCGGCGATCGAAACCCCGGGCGGGCGTGTGGTGTCGTGTCATTGTTCCTTCTCCCCTCCCGGCGGACGTCGGTGATCCGCCGAGTATTCTCCGGTTGTCTGTTCTCCGGTGTCAGCGAGAGCGCCGTTGCCCTGCATGGTTTTTCGTATCGCCCACCGTCGTGGTCATCTCAGGCCGGCGTCATTCCCATCTGGCTCAGCACGACGGTCTCGATCACGCCGACGATGGCGTAGATGACGATCGACGACACCGTGATCACCAGCACCGAGGCCCACAGTTCGTCGTAGGCCGCGGCCGGAAGTGCTTGCTGCAGAGTTGCTCCCAACCCCTTATTGGTGGCCAGCCACTCGGCGACGGTGGCACCGATGATGGCACCGGGCACCGACACCTTGGCAGCGCTGAACAGCGACGGCACCGCCGACGGGATCGCCGAGACGCGCAACGCGGTCCAGCGACCTCCGCCGTAGACGGCCACCACGTCGTCGAGGTGTTTGGGAGCGGCGGCCAATCCGGTCATGATCATCACCAGGGCGGGGAAGAACACCACGATTCCGCCCATCACCGCCACCACCGCCACACCGCGTCCGACGATCATGGTGATCAGTGGGGTCATCGCGACGAGGGGCACCGACCGCAGCAGCATCGCGATCGGCATGAAGGTCTGCGCCGCGGGCCGCGACACCACGAACACCGCGGCCACCACCAGCGCCGCGATCATTCCGGTGACGAATCCGATTGCGTAGTCCTGCAACGTGATCCAGAGGTTATCGGTGATCTGTTGGCGGTTCTGCCCGGCGTCGGGATCAGTGAACAGGTAGGCGAGAACGTCACTCGGGGTGCGGCCGATGATCGGCCCGATGTCGGGGAAGGCGAGCAGGAACAGCCACCAGATCACCAGGATCAGCACGAACGACAGGACCAGCGATCCGAGGAACTTCGCGATCGTCCACAGACTCGATGCGCCGACACTCATCGCGTCACCGCCGTCCCGGTGGACCACCGGGTGACGAATCGCGCGATCACCGCGATGATCGCGTACCCGATGCCTGCGACCACGCCGCACAGCAGCGCGATCGCCCACACCTGTGGGATGTCACCGGCCTGCTGGGCGATGATCATCGCGGGCCCGGCACCCTGCTCGGGCATCGCGAGGAATTCGCCGAGGACCGCACCCAGCACCGCCGCGGGCGCGGAGATCTTGAGTGCGGCAAGAGTATTGGGAAGTGCGGCCACCGATCGGACGAACCACAGCTGGGCGAAGCGTCCGCCGCCGTACACCCGCACCAGGTCGAGGCTGCCCCGGTGCGGTGACCGCAGGCCGGACAGCGTGCCGATCATGGTGGTGAAGAACACCGAGATCGCGGCGAGGAACACGATCATCGTCTGCACCTCGGCGAAGGCCACCTGGATGATCGGCGCGACCGCGATGATCGGCGTGCAGTAGGAGATGATGGCCAGCTGTGTCGCGAGCCCCTCGACGGGCGGGATGATGATCACCAACAACGCCAACGCGATGGCCAGCCCGTTGCCCCACAGGAATCCGCGGAAGGCCAGCGAGATGGTGGCCGAGAAGTTGTCGACGTAGAACTGCAGTCCCCGATCCCCGATGGCGGCCAGGACCGCCCAGGGCGTCGGGATGGTGCCGTTGAACCATTCGAGGGCACCGGCGAGCCACCAGAGGCCGATGAGTCCGACGATCCCGATGGCACCGGCGGCCCACCGGTCGGGTGCCAGCCGACCCCAGCGGCCGGTCGCGGCCCGCTCGACGACCGCGCTACTCATGCGCGGCCCCGGCGGTTATGGCGGTCTCGCCGGCACCGGTGTCACCGCCGGCGGGCTTGGCCCCAAACAACAGACCGGACAAATGGTCGTGCAGCGCATGGAATTCGGGGGTGCGCATCATCTCGGGGGTGCGTGGGCGCGGCAGGTCGATCGGCACCATCTCGATCACCCGACCGGGCCGCGGACTCATCACCGCGACGACGTCGGACAGGAAGACCGCCTCGGCGATACCGTGGGTGACCATCAGCGTGGTGGCCGGCTTCTCCGTCCAGATCCGCAGCAGTTCGATATTGAGACGCTGACGGGTCATGTCGTCGAGCGCACCGAACGGTTCGTCGAGCAGCAGCGCGGTCGGGCGCACCACCAGGGCGCGCGCGATGGATACACGCTGACGCATCCCGCCCGAGAGCATCGCCGGTTTGGCCTTCTCGAATCCGGTGAGACCGACGAGTTCGATCAGGTCGGCCACCAGCGCGTCGTCCTTGGGCATCCGGCCCACCTGCAGCGGGAGTTTGATGTTGGATTCGACCGAGCGCCACGGCAGCAGGGCGGAGTCCTGGAAGGCGATCCCGAGCTGGTGGTTGCGTTGCAGCTCCGACGGCGACTGACCGTTCATCAGGACGGTGCCGGTGGTGGCGTCGTCGAGTCCGGCGAGGATGCGCAGCACCGTCGATTTGCCGCACCCCGACGGGCCGAGCAGCGAGAGGAACGCTCCCTCGGAGGTCTGCAGGGACATCTCCGACAATGCGGTGACCGAACTCGATCCGCGGATCGAGCGGGTGGCGAATGTCTTCGTCAGACCGGTGATGTCGAGACCGGTACCGAGTGGACGCGCCGGAACTGGGGCCATGCGAGGCCACGCTAGAAGGTCGGTATTGCCCGCTTATTACCGCTAAGTAACCCCTTGCGGGGTCCCACCGACGCCGCCCCACCCAGGCGCGTCGGACGGCCTACGTCGTACCCGGGTTGCGCATCGCGAGCCCGATCCGGGCGACCATGGCGTCCACCGCGAACTTCGGTTTGACGTTGACCTCCAACGCTTCCCGGCAGTCCAGCACTGCCTCCACACAGCGCAACAGCTGTTCTGGGCTCGCATAGGCGGCCATCGGCCGGGTGATGTCGTCGGTCTTGTCCGGGTGCATCGCGGTCACCGCGGCACCCATCGAGATCACCAGCGCGTCCCGGTAGAGCGCCGCGAGGTCGACCAGCGCACGGTCGAGGACGTCGCGCCCCACCCGGGTGGCCCGTGACTTCTGCCGCTTCTCCAGCTCCTTGAGCGCACCCGCGCTGCCGCGCGGGGCCCGGGCGGTCCCCTTGCCGGTGCCACCGGCACCCAATGCGGTCTTGAGTTCTTCGGTCTCGGCCTCGTCGAGTTCGGCGCTGATCGCCTTGGCCGCCGTCTCCGCCGACCGGACGAGGTCCTCGGCGGCCTTGTAGGCCGTCGCATCTCGCGTGGCCGCACGGGCGATCCCCAACGCCGATTCGCGTTGCGCACGCGCGTCGGCGTCGGTGGCGAGCCGCTTCGCGCGGCCGATGTGACCGCCGCACACCGCGGCCGCCCACGACGCGGCCGGCGGGTCGATGCCGTCACGGTCGATGAGGACCCGTTCGATGTCGGCGGTCGACGGCGTCGCAAGCGGCACGTGTCGGCAGCGCGAGCGCAGGGTCACCGAGATGTCCTCGGGATCGACCGACGGCGCACACAGCAGGAACACCGTCCGCGACGGCGGCTCCTCGACCACCTTCAGCAGGGCGTTGGCGGCCTGCTCGGTGAGCCGGTCGGCGTCCTCGACGATGACGATCTGCCAACGGCCGGTGCCCGGGCGCCGAGAGGCCACCTGAACGATCTCGCGCATCGAGTCCACCGACAGGCTCAATCCCTGCGGGACGATGTTGCGGACGTCGGCGTGGGTCTGGGCCATCACCGTCGTACACGCACGACATTCGCCGCAGCCGACGACGTCCGGGTCCTGGCATTGCAGGGCGGCCGCGAAACACGTCGCGGCCACCGACCGGCCGCTGCCGGGCGGCCCGGTGAACAACCAGGCATGGGTCATCGACGCACGCGCACCCGCATCCAGGGCGGCGTCGGCGCCCGCGTCCGCCTCGTCCGAGAACATCGACACCGACCCCATCGCCGCCTCGTCGAGGCGGTTCGCCAGCCCGCGGGCAGCGCGCGCTGCGTCGGTCAGGTCGGCGACCACGGCCGACTGTCCGATCATGCGGTCAAAGACATTTGTCACAGCAGCCAGCCTAAACCGCAGCTGGGACAGTACTGTCCCGGCCAATCGCGTTTAACAATTGCAAGCAGCCAGCTACCGTGGTTGACGTGGTGCAACGTCGGTCATGGCTGTCCAAGGCCATTCACACGGGGAAATGGCTGGTCCACACCCCGTGGCCGATCCTTGCCCTCGACATGCTGCGCGCCAACCTCGTCGGCGCCCTGTTCACCTTCGCATTCCTGCGGTTCGGCATGCCGGCCAGCGACTCGTTCCGGCTCGACGAGATCACCGCCGTCAACCAGGCGATCTTCGCGGTGTACCTGGTGGTGGCGATGATCGTCGGGGCCCTGCTGAGCATCCAGTTGTCGCTGCCGGTGCTCATCTGGCATCGGCGACGCACCCGATTGGACAACGAAGGGGCACGACGCCGCGCCCTCCAGCTGCCGATGCTGCTGTCGGCGGTGAACGTCGGCATGTGGTTGATCGGCGGCGTCCTGTTCACCGTGGTAAACCTCACCGTCTCGCGGCGCGATGCGTTCATCGTCGCGATGGCCAGTGTCATCGGCGCCCTGGTGACCTGCGTTCTGAGCTTCCTGCAGTTCGAGAAGGTGCTGCGCCCGATCACCGTCGCCGCGATGGCCAACAATCCCGACAACGCGATCGCCCCCGGCGTCACCACCCGCATCACCGTCTTCTGGGTGATCAGCGTCGTCGCCCCGATGGCCGTCATCGTCGGCCTGATCACGATGCAGCGACTGCACTTCATCGAGACCGATGCGACCGGGCTGCTCCGACCCATCCTGTGGATGGCGCTGGCCTCGCTGGCATTCAGTGTGCTTGCGATCTTCCGGGTGGTCGCGGCGATCAACGATCCGATCAAACAGTTGCGGCGCGCGCAGGCGAAGGTTTCCGCGGGCGACCTGAACGCCGCGGTGAAGATCTACGACGGCTCCGACCTCGGGCTGCTGCAGGCCGGGTTCAACGACATGGTCGCCGACCTGCGCGAACGGCAACAACTGCGCAACCTGTTCGGCCGATACGTCGGCGAGGACGTGGCCCGCCGCGCCATCGAGACCGGTACCGAACTCGGAGGCGAGGAACGCTACGTCGGCGTCCTGTTCGTCGACATCGTCGGTTCGACCCGGCTGGCCGTCAACCGGCCACCTCGCGAGGTGGTCGACCTGCTCAACGAGTTCTTCCGGGTGGTGGTGGCCGTCGTCGGCCGCCACGGCGGGTTCGTCAACAAGTTCCAGGGTGATGCGGCGCTGGCCATCTTCGGTGCCCCGCTCGACCTCGAAGACTTCGCCGGCCGAGCGTTGGCGTCGGCGCGGGAACTGCGCGCCGAACTCTACGAGACCCTCGGCGACACCGACATCGGCATCGGGGTGTCGGCGGGCAAGGCGATCGCCGGCCACATCGGGTCGGAGCAGCGACTGGAGTACACGGTGATCGGCGACCCCGTCAATGAGGCCGCCCGGCTCACCGAACTCGCCAAGGATGAACCGGCCCGCGTGCTCGGTTCGGCGCGTGCGGTGTTCCTCGCCTCCCAGGGCGAGGCCGAGCACTGGGAGATCGGCGAGGGCGTCGAACTGCGCGGACGCGGTATCGAGACGCTGCTGGCGCGACCGCTCGTGGAGACGCCGCAGCAGTAGCGGCACGTGCAGCGATAAGGCCGGTCTGTTCCGGGCAGCCGGCTCGGTCAGCCGTCGGCCGGGGGCGTCTTCTGGGCGGCCGTCTTCTTGGCCGTCGTCTTTTTCGCCGTCGTTTTCTTGGCCGCCGTCTTTTTCGCAGCGGTCTTCTTGGCGGCGGTCTTCTTGGCCGGGGCCTTCTTCGCGGCGGCCTTCTTGGTGGTGCGCTTCTTGGCCGGACCGCGGGCGCGACGATCGGCGAGCAGCTCCATGGCACGTTCGACGGTGATGGTGCCGACCTCGTCGCCCTTGCGCAGGCTCGCGTTGGTCTCGCCGTCGGTGACGTACGGGCCGAAGCGGCCGTCCTTGATCACCATCGGCTTGCCGGACACCTCGTCGTTGCGCTCCAGATCACGCAGCGGCGGCGCGGCGGCCTGCCGACCGCGACGCTTGGGCTCGGCGTAGATCTTGAGTGCGTCCTCGAGGGTGACGGTGAAGAGCTGATCCTCGCTGGTCAGTGACCGCGAGTCGGTGCCCTTCTTCAGGTACGGCCCGTACCGGCCGTTCTGCGCGGTGATCTCGTCACCGGATTCCGGGTCGGTTCCGACCACCCGCGGCAGCGACAGCAGCTTCAGTGCATCCTCGAGCGTGACGGTGGCGACGTCCATCGTCTTGAACAGCGAGCCGGTCCGCGGCTTGGGGCCGGCGGCCTTCTTCGCGGTCTTGCGAGCCGTCTTCTTGGCGGCGGTCTTGGTGGCCGTGGTGGTCGAGGCGCCACCCCCGGTCGGGGTCTCGTCGAGCGGGACCACGTCGCCGTCGGCGGCACCACCGTCGCGGGGGGTCGGGCCGGCCGGGATGGTGGCCGGCGCGCCCGACGATCCCCCGTCACCGTCGTCCCCGTCGTCGTCGCTGGGCAGGATCTCGGTGACGTACGGGCCGAAACGTCCTTCCTTGACCACGATTTCGTGGCCGGAGGCCGGATCGACGCCGAGCACGCGACCCTCCTGCGGGGTCGAGAAGAGCTTCTCGGCCACCGCGAGGGTCAGTTCGTCGGGGGTCATGTCGGCGGGCAGATTGGCGCGCTGCAGATCCGGTTCGGCGTCGGGGCTTGCGGCGACATTGCGCTCGAGGTACGGCCCGAAGCGGCCCACCCGGACGTACACCGGACGTCCCTGCTCGTCGTCGAACAGCCGGATCGAGTTGACCTCGCGGGCGTCGATCTCCTCGAGGTTGACCCCGACGAGCTTCTTCAGCCCACCGTGCTTGGCGATCTCGGAGTTCGCGATTTCTGAATCATGTTGTCCCCCAGCCGCATCGTCACCGAAGTAGAACTCGGTGAGCCAGCGGGTGCGGTTCTCCTGACCGCTGGCGATCTGGTCCAGATCGTCCTCGAGGGAGGCGGTGAAGTCGTAGTCGACGAGACTCTCGAAGTAGGCCTCGAGCAGTCCGACCACCGCGAACGCGACCCAGGACGGAACCAGCGCGTTGCCCTTCTTGAGGACGTAACCGCGGTCCTGGATGGTGCCGATGATCGACGCGTACGTCGACGGCCGGCCGATGCCGAGTTCCTCGAGCACCTTGACCAGCGAGGCCTCGGTGTAGCGGGCCGGCGGGTTGGTGGTGTGCCCGTCGGCGGAGGGCTCGGTTGCGGTGAGCGCCTGACCTTCTCGCAGTTGCGGCAGCCGGTTCTCGGCGTCGTCGGCCTGGCCGCCGGCCTGATCGTCGACGGTTTCGACGTAAGCAGACAGGAAGCCCGGGAAGGTGATGGTACGGCCCGACGCCGCGAAGGTGGCGACCTCACCGCTGGTCGCGGTGCCGCTGATGCGCAGGCTCAGGGTGGTGCCCTTGGCGTCGGCCATCTGGCTGGCCACGGTGCGCTGCCAGATCAGTTCGTACAGACGGAATTCGTCGGTCTCGAGCTGCCCGGCGACCTGTCCGGGGGTCCGGAAACTCTCACCGGCCGGCCGGATCGCCTCGTGGGCTTCCTGGGCGTTCTTGACCTTTCGCGTGTACTGACGCGGAGTCGGATGAACGAAGTTGTCGCCGTACAGATCTCGTGCCTGTGCGCGGGCCGCGTTGATCGCCGACTCGCTGAGCGTGGTCGAGTCGGTACGCATGTAGGTGATGAAGCCGTTCTCGTACAACCGCTGCGCGATACGCATCGTGCGGTCGGAGGAGAAGCGCAGCTTGCGGCCGGCCTCCTGCTGCAGCGTCGAGGTCATGAACGGCGCATACGGACGACGCGTGTAGGGCTTTTCCTCGACGGAGGTGACCTGCATCGCCGCGTTGTCGAGGGCTGCGGCCAATGCGGTCGCACGCTGCTGGTCGAGGACAACCACACCGTCGGTCTTCTTCAGCACGCCCTTGGGGGTGAAGTCACGACCGGTGGCCACGCGGGCGTCGTCGACGGAGACCAGGCGCGCGGTGAAGGTGCGCGGGGTCGAGTCGGAGTCGGCACCGGTGTCCATGGTGGCGTCGATGTCCCAGTACTCCGCCGACACGAACGCCATCCGCTCACGTTCACGTTCGACGATGATGCGGGTGGCCACCGACTGCACGCGGCCCGCCGACAGCCTCGGCATGACCTTCTTCCACAGCACCGGGGACACCTCGTAGCCGTACAGGCGGTCGAGGATGCGGCGGGTCTCCTGCGCGTCGACGAGATCGATGTCGAGGTCGCGCGGGCTCTCGGCGGCGGCGCGGATCGCCGGTTCGGTGATCTCGTGGAAGACCATCCGCTTGACCGGGATCTTCGGCTTGAGCGTCTCGAGGAGATGCCAGGCGATCGCCTCCCCCTCGCGGTCACCGTCGGTGGCGAGGTAGAGCTCGTCGACGTCCTTCATCAGGGACTTGAGTTCGGTGACGGTCGATTTCTTGTCCGGCGAGACGACGTAGAGCGGCTCGAAGTTGTCGTCGACGTTGACGCCCAGGCGCGCCCACGGCTGACCCTTGTACTTCGCGGGCACGTCGGCCGCGCCGCGGGGCAGGTCGCGGATGTGACCGCGGGAGGACTCGACCACGTAGTTCGACCCGAGGTACCCGGCGATCTTGCGCGCCTTGGTGGGCGACTCGACGATCACGAGTCGTCGGATCGCCTTCCCGCTCGTGGGGGTCGTGGTGCTGGTCTCGGCCAACGCGGGTCCTTCGCTTTCGAACTGTTCGCTTCGGTGGGTGTCGCCGGCGGGTGTCGTCGGTGGGTGTCGCCATGGGGGCGGTCACCTGCACTGTAGAAGAAAACCGTTCTGGTATCCGTCAGTGGGGTTTGTACCTTATTAATAGCGTCAATTGCACATCCGAATTCCCGCAGGGGCACGTCGGACATTCCGAATGAACGGCCTTGGGGCCGAAAATCCGCTGGTCAGACTACATTGGGCGGTTCGGTCACACCGACGACGACGCGGCCGACATCGGCGCGTTCCGTCACCGATCCGTGACCTGACCGGGGCAGTCAGTACGGGTCGCCGGGCCAGTCGCCGGCCGATGCCCCCGCGGGTCCGCGGCCGACGTATTCGGCCAGTCGGGCCAGCCGGCGGGGCCCCGACACCCGCAACGCCGGGGTGTTGATGCGGGTCCCGACCAGTGTCGGGGCGATACCGACCCGCATGAGCGCGGTGGCCAGTACCGCGTGGGAGTCCGGGCAGTGCGGGTCCAGTCCGAGCAGATACTGACCGTGATCACCGTGTCCGGTGGCCAGTGCCCAGAACCGCAGCGCCCGGGGTGAGGGAACCCAGCCGACCGGCATCGTCTTGACCGCCCCGGTCGACCACGCGCGGTGCAACACGTCGAGGTCGTGGCAAACCGAGGTGCGCGCGATCGGCGAGCCCTCGTCCGAGGTGATCGATTCGGCGTCGAGTCCGGTGCTGCGCATCTCGTCGACGATCGCGTCGGCACGCCAGCGTGCGCCGACGACCACCGACACCCGGGTTCCCGACCGCGTCGACGACGTCTGGCCCCAACCGGCGAGCAGACCCGCGAGATCGGCCACCACCGGCTCATCGGTCTCGGCTGAGAAGAACGCCAACTGGCCCACGCCACCGACATTACTGCCCGGACACGAAAAACCGCTCCCGGCCTGATATCAGGACGGGAGCGGTTTCTTTGAGAAGCCTGTTCGCGTTTCCGCGAGATCGGCTCAGACGGCGCGGACGCCCGTCGCCTGCGGGCCCTTGGTGCCCTGTCCGACCTCGAACTCAACGCGCTGGTTCTCTTCGAGGGTGCGGAAACCGGATCCCTGGATCTCGGAGTAGTGGACGAACACGTCGTCGGACCCCTCGTCAGGAGCGATGAAGCCGAAGCCCTTCTCCGCGTTGAACCACTTCACAGTTCCCTGTGCCATTACTGCATTCCTTTACATCATGCCAACTGTCAAGTACGGGGTGGCCCCGTACCGTGGCCGGTCTGACCGCCATACCTCGAAGAAGCCCCGCCGGATGGGTGGACACCACCCACGTAGGAGTAAAACTCAGTACCACGGCTGCAACCCGATTCCCCCGAACACCGCAGTGACGATGTACCGAGAGAAGCTGCGGCCGCACATAGTCAATCATGTTCGGGGCGCCAGCGATAGTCACAGCAACCACGACGAATGAAAATGTGGACGATTTCAAGCAGATGGAATCTGTCGGTAACATCTGAGCAGACCCCGCGCCAGTGAGGAACATATCGATCCGGTCTCGAATCCCCGTCCGACAGCGAAACTCTGCGACGTCGGCGAGGCGCGGACACGACCCGATGCACGCTCTATGACTTTGCACACCTACGGAACCGAGCTCCTGCGCCGCTGCCTCGCCGGTACCGAAACGGACTCTGGTCCCCTCACTCACCTGTCCGTCATCCCCTCGCGCACAGCGACTTTCGCCGACTGGCCGGAATGGGTGCCCGACGAGGTCCGATCGGCGTTCGCCGACAACGGCATCGAGCGGCCGTGGGCACACCAGGTGCGGGCCGCCGAGCACGCCCGCGCCGGACGTCACGTGGCCATCTCCACCGGCACCGCATCGGGAAAATCCTTGGCGTATCAACTGCCGATCCTGACCGCCATGCTCAACGAACCGCACCCCACCGCCCTCTACCTCGCTCCCACAAAGGCATTGGGCGCCGACCAGATCCGGGCGGTCTCCGCGGTCACCGCCGGGCGGGCCGCCTTCTCCCATCTCGCGCCGTGCGCCTACGACGGCGACACCGACACCGAGATCCGGCACTGGGCCCGAACCCATTCCCGGTGGATCTTCACCAACCCCGACATGTTGCATCTGGGTATCCTCACCGGCGTGCTGGCCCGCGGCACACCGACGGCGGCCGGGCCGGTGCACGGCCAGTGGCGCCAGTTCTTCCGTCATCTGCGCTACATCGTGATCGACGAATGTCACCACTACCGAGGCGTGTTCGGGTCGCACACCGCCCTGGTGCTGCGGCGCCTGCTGCGTCTGGCACGGGCGTGCGGGTCTGATCCGACGGTGATCGCGGCCAGCGCGACGGTCGCCGATCCGGGCGCCGCCCTGTCGCGGCTCATCGGCGAACCGGCCGTCGGCGTGACGCAGGACTGTTCGCCGCGTGGAGAGCGCACCGTCGCACTGTGGGAGCCGGACTTCCTGCCCGGCATCTCCGGCGAGAACGGCGCACCGGTACGACGCTCCGCGGGAGCCGAATCCTCGCGACTGCTCGCCGATTTCGTGATCGACGGGGCGCGGACACTGTCCTTTCACCGCAGCCGCCGGGGCGTGGAGATCGCCGCCCTCGGTGCACGAAAGTTGTTGTCGCACAGCGCTCCTGAACTGGTGGACAAGATCGCCGCCTACCGGGCGGGTTACCTCGCCGACGATCGGCGCCGCCTCGAGGCGGCGATCTCGGAGGGTGACCTCGTCGGCGTGGCCACCACCAACGCCCTTGAACTCGGCGTGGACATCAGCGGCCTGGACGCGGTCATCATCGCCGGATATCCGGGCACCGTCGCATCGTTCTGGCAGCAGGCCGGCCGGGCCGGGCGTCAACGCACCTCCGGTGACGCCCTGGTGGTGCTGATCGCCCGCGACGATCCCCTCGACACCTACCTCGTCCACCACCCGCAGGCGCTGCTCGGCACCCCGGTGGAGGCACCGGTCATCGATCCGGCCAATCCCTTCATCCTCGGACCGCACCTGCTGTGCGCCGCCACCGAATACCCGTTGCAGGACACCGAGATCGAACGCTGGGGTGCGCGTGACGCGGTCGCCGAGCTCGCCGCGCAGGGATTGCTGCGCCGCCGCGCGGCCGGCTGGTATCCGGCGCCCGGGGTGGACCCACACGGCGACATCGACATCCGCGGCGGGATCGGCGGACAGATCCTCATCGTCGACGCGACGACGTCGGAACTGCTCGGCACCGTCGACGCCGGACGGGCACCGGCGACCGTGCATCCCGGCGCGGTCCACATCCATCAGGGACGCACCTTCGTCGTCGACGAACTCGCCCTCGACGACGGCCTCGCACTCGCCCACCCGGAGGAACCCGACTGGACGACGTCGGCGCGCGAGACCACCGCGATCACCATCACCGACACGCTGTCGCAGGAGTCATTCGGACCACTGCGGACCGCGCTCGTCGACGTCGACGTCACCCACCAGGTGGTCGGCTACCTGCGGACGCTGCTGTCCGGGGAGGTCCTCGACGCGGTGGAACTGGACATGCCGCCCCAGACTCTGCACACCCGCGCGGTGATGTACACCCTCGACCCCGAGGCCCTGGAGGACATCGGTGTCGACGCCACCCGCCTGCCGGGCTCGCTGCACGCCGCCGAACACGCGGCCATCGGGCTGCTGCCACTGGTCGCCACGTGCGACCGCTGGGACATCGGCGGACTGTCGACCAACCTTCATCCCGACACCGGACTACCGACCGTCTTCGTCTACGACGGGTACCTGGGTGGGGCGGGATTCGCCGAACGCGGTTTCGGTGCGTTCGCCACCTGGATCGCCGCGACCCGCGACGCCGTCGCCGGATGCGGATGCGAGTCGGGATGCCCCTCCTGCGTGCAGTCCCCCAAGTGCGGCAACGGCAACGACCCCCTGGACAAGGCCGGAGCCGTCGCCACCCTGACCTTGATCGGCCGGCTGCTGCAATCGCCGGACTGAGCCGACCATCGACGCCGAAACGCGCTGTTCAGCGGATGTTTCGGGACACCGGCCGCACCGATTGACGATCCCTTGTGGGTGCCCGCACGATCGCGAATTCCGGTGTGTGACGGGACTACCCGCGAGTTCTCGGTGATACTGGTCGAATGCACGACAGGGATTCCCGGCGGAGCACACCGTCGCGGACCATCCTGCGGGCGCGCCCGGTGTACTACCTCCTGGCCCGTCCGACGCAGGAGCCGGATCGTCTGCCGCCGACGATCGGCGAGAGCGACGTGTTCTTCTCCGAGGACGAGGCCCTCGACGCGCTCGACATCCACTACGCCTGGACCGCCGTTCGCCACGACGACAGTGAGTTCGTCGACTCCGCGCACTGGTATCTGCAGAGCGCGATGGTCGGCCCCCGCATCAGCCCGTCGCTGGGCGAGGTGTACCTGGCTACCGTCGACGAGCAGAGCGGTGAGACGTGGGCGGCGGCCGGCGGATTCCTCACCGAGGGCGAGGTGGTGCACTGGGCGCCGTTCGTCGCGGCGGTCCGCCCCCGCATCCGGACCGCCGTCGGCGACACCCCGCTCGAGCTGGCCTACCGCGGCGACGCATCGGTCTACTTCGGGCAGGTCTGGTTCGCGCCCATGCATTCGGTACGGGTGTACCCGAAACGCATCGTGGTGGGCGACGAGGCGCACGGGTGAGGGGCGCGCGGGTGAGGAGCTTCTGGTTTCAGGCGCCGCACTCGAGTGATCGGCCATAGCGCTCGCTACACCAGGCGACCGTGTTCGTCGCATCCCCGAAGCCGGTCATGGCCAGGTAGCGCACGCCGTCGCCGTCCGTCTGCAGGGTTGCGCTGTACGTCGCGCCCGCGTACATGGATCCGCTGGTGCCCAACCCCTGCGATGACAGTTGACTCACCAACGTGACGGCGATGCCCTGGCCCGAGCCACGCCACGTCGCCGACCAGGTCTCACCGTTGAACGCGCCACTGTAGACCTTCATGGTGCCGTTGCCGTCGGGATTCAGCGTCATCTGCCGCGTGTGGCCGATCCAGTCACCGGCGTAGGCGGCGGTGTCGACGGCGGGGGTGGTCGGGGTCTGGGTGGCCGGGGTCTGGGCGGCCGGTGTCGGGGTGATCGTCGTCGGGGGGCCGCCGCCGGGTGGAACGATGACGGTGGCGGTTTCGGTGACCACGACGACCGGCGACGCCGACCCCGCCGATGCCGAATCGGTGCCGGAGTGGCAGGCGGTCAGCGCCACGATCAGCGCCGGGACCATCCCGATGGTGACGACGACGGGGCGTCGCGTGGGACGTCGTGGGAGCGCGGAGAACATGCGGCCCAGTGTCGCAGTGCCGGGAGCGACGGTGCACGCGAAGTGCCGCGGATTCCTTCCACCGGACGAATCGTCGTGGCGGCGGGAGGGGCGCCGCGGGTCGGGGCATCGTCGCATGGCCGAATGACCGCGTTCTCGGGCACAATGACCGCTCATGAACGTCGGTGAGGGTGCCCCGCCGAGCGCGGGTTGGAGAACGCTCGCACGGCCCGCCTGGGTGGACCGATCACCCCGGTCGTACTGGTACACCGTCGCCGGTATCAGCTTCGGCGCGTTGATGGTTCAGCTCGATTCGAGCATCGTCACACTCGCCTTGCCGACCCTGCAGCGCTCGTTCGACGCCTCCCTCGCCTCTGTGCAGTGGGTGTCGGTGGCCTACGTGCTGACGGTGGTCGCGCTGGTCGCGCCGTGCGCCCGGCTCGGCGACGGCCTGGGCCGCAAGACGCTCTACCTCTGCGGGTATGCGGTGTTCACGGTGAGTTCACTGCTCTGCAGTGTGGCCCCGGATCTGTTGTCCCTCATCGCCTTTCGTGTCCTGCAAGGTACCGGCGGAGCGGCGATCGCCGGCAATGCGATCGCCATGGTCACCGAGAACATGCCCAAGGACAAGCTCCGCGACGGGCTCGCCGTCCAGGCGGCCATGCAGTCGGCGGGCCTGGCGCTGGGACCGATGTGCGGCGGATTCCTGGTCGACGCCTTCGGCTGGCGGTCGATCTTCTGGGTCAACGTGCCGATCGGGCTTCTCGCGCTGGGGTCGGCCTTCATCCTCCTCCCGCCGGGACCGGCCCGTCGCCGCATGCCTCGATTCGACTGGCCTGGAACGCTTCTGCTCGCCCTGGTCGCCGTCGGCCTGCTGATCGGATTGTCCGGACTCTCCGGCCTTCCCCTGGGCCTGGCCGCCTCCCTCGCGTTGCTGGCGAGTCCCCTGCTCACCGTGCCGGCGTTCTGGCATCGGGAGAAGAATGCCGCCGCCCCACTGATCGATCCGCCGACGATGCGCACCCCGCAGATCGCGATCGGCGCGTTCGGCGCCCTGGTGAGCTACCTCCTGCTGATCGCTCCCACCGTGCTCGTACCGCAGATCCTGGTCCCCCTCGGCAGATCGGTGAGCGAGACCGGCGTGATCCTGTTCGCGATGCCCGCGGGATTCCTGGTGGCCACCGTCGCGTCGACCGTGTGGTTGCACGCATGGGCCGGTAACACGACGCGCACCGCGGTGGCGTGTGTGGTGATGCTCGGGTCGCTGGTCGCGTTGGCGACCCATCCGATCGAGCTCGGCTGGATCGTCCCGGCACTGGTCGCGCTCGGCGTGGGACTCGGCGTGTTCGTGCCCGCCAACAACGCCGCCGTCATGTCGGCGGCCACCGCACGCGGCACCGGGACCGCCGGCTCACTGATCTCGATGTTCCGCAACGTCGGCGTCGCGATCGGTGTGGCCGTCGTGACCCTCACCCTGCACATCGCCGGCCACGACAGCCGCGCCGACGCCACCGATCCGACCGGCCCGGCGCACGCCGACCTGCTCGACGGCGCCCGGGCGGCCTGGCTGGTGCTGCTCGCGTTCGGGCTGGTGGCGGCACTGATCACCGCGGCGTCGGCCGTCGCCGCCAGACGTGCGGCGTCAGCGGCCACCCGGTGACGCCGACGCGTGCCCGCCCTCAACTCACCGGACCGGCACGTGCCGCCGCACCGGCCTCCCGGGACCCGAACACGCCCAACTCGATCGGGACCACGACCTCCACCACCACATCACCTCCCCGGAGCCCGCACGTCCTCAGTTGCGCACCGCTTCGCTGATCGGCGATCACCTCACGTGCCGACGCACACGGATCGGCGGCGGCGCCCACCTGATCGACGGCGGCGGCCAGGGCCGCGAGGTCGGCGGCGGATTGGGCGCGGTGCCGAGCGACCACCGACGCCCCGACGTAGACCACCATCAGCAGCACCGTCAGCACGGCGAGGATCACCCCGGCCGCCACCACCGTCGCATACCCGTCCTCATCGGCGACGACACCACCACGCCGCGATACCGCCGTCACGGAGCAACCCCGGTCATGGCCGGACCCCGGGCGCGAACTCCACCTGGTCGGAGCCGTCGGGCTCCGGCACGGCCACCGCGCGGGCGGTCATCGACACACCCGGCAGCATCGGCACGCCGTCGGTGACCTCGACGACGATCCGGACATCGGTCGTGGTCACCGAGATCCGCGCATCGCCACCGACCAGATCCGTTGCCGCCGAACGTGCCTGCGCATCTCCGGAGGCGGTGAGTCGTGCCACCTCGCGAGCGGCGTCGGTGCACCGGATCTCGGTGACGACCGCACCGATGACCCCGAGGCCCAGGATCAGGATCGCGATGATCGCCGAGATCCCGTACGCCGCTTCGACCGTCACCATCCCGGCATCCCCGGTGATCAGCCGCCGCAGCCATCGGCGCCGAATTCTGCTTTCCTGCCGAGACATTCAGCTCACCGACGTCGACAACGCCTTGTTGATGATGCCGGTCAGCGCCGAGACGATGTCACCGCCGGTGACGACGGTGTACAGGATCGCACCGAAGGCCGCCGCGGCCACGGTGCCGATGGCGTATTCGGCGGTGCTCATGGCGTCGTCCTCGCTGATCAGGCGCAGCGTCTGACCGGTGATCCAGTCGCGGGTCTGACGGTATCTGCGGTGAGGTGACATGGGGTGGTCCCTTCGATCGTCGGGTTGATTCACGGGATTGGACGCACCGCAGGGCGCCGCGGTTCCACGAATCCCCGAGAAATTTCTGCTCCGACCGAAGAGCCCGCTACCGCACCGTCATTCGGGGCCGGCGGTGATCGTCAGCCAGATGATCCGGGCCTGCGCCGCGGCCACCGCCGCGTCCCCCGAGGTGTCGTCCCCGACCGTCATGATGTGCTGGGTCGCGGCGCGCTCCACCATCCAGGTGATGGCGGCGACCGCTTCCCGGGTGACCACCGGATCGACCCGGCCGTCGGCCTGCCAGCGGGCGACATTCCCGTATGCGTAGTCGACGAACATCCCGATCCGGCCGTGGTAGAACTCCGCCACCTCGGGGTCGTACGCGGCGACCTCGGCGACCGCACGCATCAGCGGCCAGTGTCCTCGGGTCTCGGCGATCATCGCGGCGACCGCCGACTCCACGCCCGCGACGCCGGCATCGAGTGATGCGTCGTCGGCGAACCACGATGCCGGGGCGGCGAACAGTTTCGCCGACGCCACCTCGGCCACCTGGATCAGCAGGTGACTCTTGTTGGGAAAGTACTGATAGAAGTTGGTGCGCGACATGCCCGAGTGCTCCGCGATCCGTTGCACCGGGAGTTCGGTGAATCGTTCGCCGGAGCTCAACAGCTCTTCCACGGCGTCGAGGACGCGGCGGGTGATCTCGGCCCGGCGGCGGGGTCCGTGCCCGCTGTGTGTTCTCGTCACCGAGCCCATGCCGAGATCCTACCGCCCGCCTTGACACATGCGATACGCAGGGATAACGTCGCCTGACACTGTGTCGGACTGCATGTCGGGGGTCGACGGAGAGGAACATCGATGGACTCTGCCGTCGAGCAGTTCGACGCAGTTGTCGTCGGCGCGCGGATCGCCGGATCGGCCACCGCCACCGCCCTCGCCGAGCGCGGACTTCGGGTGCTGGCCATCGACTCCGCCCGGTTCCCGTCCGACACCCTGTCCACCCATCTGCTGTGGCCGACGACGATGGCCGAGATCGCCGCACTCGGCGCGTTACCTGCTGTCACCGCGATCGGCGCCCCGCGGATGCCGCTGGCGCAGGCCTCGCTCGGCGACCTCGGTTGGCAGACGCCCTATTCACCGGTGTCCGGTATCGACTATGCGATGTGTGTGCGCCGCACCCACCTCGACCGTGCCCTCGTCGACACCGCACGCGCGGCCGGCGCGGAGATCCGGGAACGTTGCAGCGCAACCGATCTCGTGTGGGACGGCGGTCGGGTGGCCGGGCTCGTCTACACCGACGACGACGGCGCGGTGCACGAGGTGCGTGCCCCCGTCGTCATCGGCGCGGACGGACGCAAGAGTCTCGTCGCCACCCTCGTCGGTGCAGCGAGGCCCACCCTCGTCGCACCCAGCGGACGGGCGTGCTACTACGCCTACTGGTCCGACGATCGAGATGACTTGCGGCACATAGCCTCGCAGTGGCGCGTCGACCGCCTGCTGGGCACCGCCTTTCCGTGTGACGGCGGGGATCTGCTGTGCCTGCTGCAGCCTCCGATCGACCTGATCCCCGAGTTCCGCGGACGCCGGGCCCACGACGCCTATCTGCGTGGCATCGAGGCGCTGCCCGGGTTGTCTCGTCGGCTGCAGGGCTGCGAACTGCGCTCGGGTGTGCGGTCGTGTGTGGGCATCGAATCGTACTTCCGTCGATCGAGCGGACCGGGCTGGGCGCTGCCCGGTGACGCCGGGCATTTCAAGGATCCGGTGACCGCCCAGGGTATTCGCGACGGCCTGCACTACGGTCGGCTGCTCGGCGAGTACCTCGCGCCGGTGCTGGCCGGACGTGACGGCGTCGATCCGGCGGCCCTCGACCGGGCAACCGGCATGTGGTCACGACGACGCGAACGGGAATGCGTCGAGGTCTATCAGTGGACCAACTTCCTGGCCTCCGGCCTGCCGCCATCCCCACTCGAGTACGAGTTGTACCGCCGGGCCGGGGCGGACATCGGCTACGCGTCGATCCTCGCCGACATCTACAACCGGGTCCGCCGACCGGCGGAGATGATGCCGGTCACGACGCTGGCCGGGTCGGTCGCACGTGCACTGCGACGCCCCGATGTGACCCTCGGTGAGGTCGGGACCGATCTGCGCTTCCAGCAGCGGCGCATGCTCGGCGATTGGCGGGAGAAACGTCGATTCCTTTCTCGAGGCTAGGGTCAGATCCCGCCGAGGGTCTGCGCGGCGAGACCCACGACGACCGGCACGATGCCCAGGCACACGAAGGCCGGCAGGAAGCACAGGCCCAACGGTCCGCTGATCATGACGCCGGCGCGTTCGGCGCGCGCCAGGGCATCGTCGTTCGCCCGACGCCGGACGGTTCCGGCGAGGTCGGTGACACCCTGCGAGAGCGCCGACCCGGCCCGCGCCGATCGCCGAGCCAGGGTGGCGAGTTCGTCGAAACATGTTACGGCGGAACCATTGCGACGACGCCGCCACCATCGGCGATCAGGGCGGGAGGTGGATGCGGGTGCCCACGCCTGCTGCGGATCGGCTCCGAGGGAGAGCAGTTCGGCCGCTGCGGCCAGGGGGCGCGCCACACCCGTCGGGGCACTTTGTGCGGCAACCCGGACCGACACCGCCACAGGCAATCCGGCACGCAGGCAGACCGCGAGCAGATCCAGTGTCGCCGCGACGGCGAAGGGATCGTCGGGGCGCGTGGTGGCGCCGAGCCACCGGGGTTCACGGTTGCGCACCGGCATGTCGACGACGCGGTAGAGCATCCAGCGGCGTTCCGGCCAGCACCAGCAGGCGCCGGCGAGGCACAGCAGCACCATCGTGGTCATCGGGTGATCACCTTGTCGGAGATCCGTTCCGACCACACCAGCCCGGCGGCCACCAACCCCGCACCGACCACCAGCAACACCCCGCCGAGCCCACCGCCGGTCAGGATCTGCACCGGACGCGCACCCGTGGCCTGACCCAATGCGATACCCAGCAGCGGCAGCACCGCGAGAACCGACGCCGTCGCCCGGGGACCGGCCAGACCGGCCCGGGTGCGATCGTCAAACCCGCGGCGCTCCACCAGATCTGCGCGGACCGAGTCCAGCAGCTCGGCCAGGGGTAGTCCGTATCGGTCCGCGGTCTGCCAGGCGATCGCGATCCGGTTCCACGACTCGTCATCGGTGCCCGCATCGGCGTCGACGACGATGGTGCCGCCGAGTTCGGCACGTCCGGCGAGCACCGACAACGCCGCCGCGACGGTGCTCGTACCGTCGGTTCCCGTCGACATCTCCTGTGCGGCAACCGAACATGCTCGTGCCGGTGGCGCGCCGACCGAGAGTTCGGCGATCATCAACGTCAGCGCCGTGAGGAGTTCGTCGCGGTGGTGCGCACGCTCGCCGAGTCGACGCCGATGCCGCGACAGCCACCACGCCACCCCGGCCACGATGCCCGCCGCGATCACCGGCGCGACACCGCCGATCACCGCCACGGCACCCAGGCCGAGCATCACGATCGGCCACCGCGCGAACGCGGGCACCGACGACCGCGACGCGAGTCGGATGCGTTGCAGTCGGTGTGCGGCGCGAGGGCGACCCGACCACAGCACCGCGCACGCGAGCGCGAGCAGTACCGGCGTCATCGGCGTGCCATCAGATCGCGGAGCTGTGGGTGATAGTCGGTGATCCCGCTGCCGGACAACCAGACCGGGACGATCGTGACGAGTCCGTCGGGCTCCCGATGCAGCATCCCGATCTCCGCGATACCCCGGGTGCCGTCCGCTCGTCGGGAGACGCCGATGACGATATCAGCCGCTTATGTGGGGTTAAGCCACGACTGAAGCGCAAATATACCGGTCTATCTGTACAAATGACAGAGGTAACATGTATACTATTGCGTCGTGTGGTCAGCATCCGACAGGGAATCGCTCCGGCGTGTTGCCCTCCTCAATGGAGGGTTAGGGGGTAAATTTTTGCCCCATGGAACTACACGACGATCCGGGGCGGTTGCTCCTCAAGTTTCGCGAGCAGCACGAGCAGGTGTTGGGCGAGTTTCATGGCGACTTGGTGGCCCGTGCGTCAGAGACCGACACTCGATTCGCCGACCAGGGCGAGCCGCGTCGCATCGTTCGGTCGGCGTCGCTTCTCGAAACCGCGCTCAAGTCAAGGGAGCGACGGCAAACCAAGGAATCAACGCTGCAGGCTCGGGGCAGTTACGGCTTCTCCATGGTCCTTGTCGATGGGCACGGGACCGTGGTGCGAACGAAGCTGTTTCCACGTGGCGAGGATGGCGAGCGTCTCAAACCAGTCCCGTACATCCCTGGTCGTCAGCCGATTCGGCGTCCAAACGAGCTGCAGCTGAGCTTCGAGGACGAGCTGGGAGAGCCGTTCGGCGGGGACGACCTGATGGCGCCACCTCCGGGTTTCACGTTCTACGTGCTGTGGTGGCCCGGCAGCTTGGGGCTGGGTGGAGCAGAACTCGCTGCAGGGTGGGTCAAGAACAAGGTGGAGCCCGTTCTGTATGCGACCCTTCCCCTACCCGAGCCCATCATGGAGATTCGCAAGACTTCTGCGGGTGTGCCGGGAATGCCGGCAACTCCGTTGGAATCGGCCTCGACGACTTCCGGGAGGGGCAAGAAGCCCCGACGCATGGACGACGACTTCGATTCGGTCGTGGGTCCAGAAGAAGCTGCCCCGCCGCAGTCGCCGTCCTAGGTGGCCACGCGGTTGATGGGCCGCGACTTCGGACGCGGCCCGATGATGTTGAATCGAGCACACGATGATTGAAGTATTTGGTGCACGAGTCAGGCAGGCCCGGGTGTTGCGACGGATGTCGGCGACATCGGTGTGCGAGTCCATGGGGTGGAGCCCAACCCGGCAGACGAAGCTAGAGAAGTCCTCTGTCCTGTGGTCCACGAGCGAAGAGATTGAACGTTTCTCTGCCCTGTTTGATTTTCCTGCAAGGTTTTTCAGTAGCGAGCCGCGAACACGACTCACGGCTGGAGAGTTGCTGTTCCGCGCACCTAAGTCGATGACGAAGGGCGAGCAAGAGTTCTTGGCGGTGTTCGCGTCACTGGCTGGTGACATTCTCGACGATCTGGATGATCATTCGAAGCTACCGCCGGTACGGGTGCCTGCGATTCAGAGTGGCCCGTCCACCGGAGTGCCTATTGCTTTGGCGGCACTGCAGCTCCGCGAGGCGATGGGACTCGATCCTGATGAGCCCTTCGACGATCTGATGTATGAGGCAGAACGTGTGGGCGCGCCCGTCATCGTGCGTCGTCGGGAGCGGGGTGAGTGGGATAGCGAGTTTGCGGCGTCGGCGGCGTATGCCCGGACCGAACGACACCTGGGTTATTCGAGCTGGGTCGGTGAGCATCGTGACCGGCCGCTGCTGGTGCTTCGGGAGTCTGAGTCGTGGGAGAGAACTCGATTCACGGTTGCACATGAGTTGGGGCACTTGGTCTTACATAGCCGTGTGTCGTGTGTGGTGGGATCTGATCAGGAGAGTGAAGCCGATCGGTTCGCGGCTGAGCTTCTGGCACCGATTGCTGTGGTCGCAACCGAGCTACCGACGATGATGTCGTTGCTGAACCTCAAACCACTCAAGGATAAATGGGGTATATCGTTGGGCGCCTTGATCCGTCACATTCGTGATGCGGGTCTGATCGATCCGGTCCGGGCCGAGATGCTCACCAAGCAGTTGTATTCGCGGACCAACCCCGATACAGGGCACACCTGGGGTGTGACGGAGCCGGGGTGGCTGGATCGCCAGCCCGAGCGGCCACGACTGATCAGCAAGTTCGTTGAGCGTTGCTATGGAGCGATGTCGTTGGGAGAGTTAGCAGCCCAAGGCGCCACTGGGCTGCCACTGGATGTCCTCGATTGGATCTTGGCGACACAGCGTACCGCTCCGTCGCTTCCGATCCCACAGAGCCCGAACACTCCGACACGGATAGCGGCGGCCCACGGCGAGGCTGACGTCGTTGTGCTTGATTCACGACGGCACCGGGCGTGAGGTGTCGCGGTGGCCAGAGTGCAGCGACTGACGTTTCCTGATCGAACGCACTCGGTCACCGTGATCGGCGCCGACCGACTACCTGTATCTCAGGCCCGCGAGTACCTGCGGTTCCTCACTGACGAGGGGGCATCCCCCAATACAGTGAAGTCCTACGCGTACGGGCTGGCCGCATGGTGGACAGTCCTCGAACACACCGGTCACGCGTGGGATGACTTCCCCACCACGCTGTTCGGGGAGTTCCTGCGTTATCTCCGCAGTGGCGACCTACCGAATACGGCGCGGATTGGCCCACCGCACGAGGACGCCGGCATGGCTGATTCGTCTCTCCAACCTCGCGGCGCAGCAGTGCTGTCAATGTATCGGTACTTCGCCGATGCCTATGACCTCACCGGCCCGTATCGCCGTCTCTACTCCTCACACGCCCGCACCGCACGCCGCAATCCCTACTCGCCGTTCCTCACCGGCGTCGGCCCTCAACAGAAGTGTGACCAACCGATCTACCGGCACCGCACGCCTAACCGGAGCGAGACTCCAGTCCTGTTGCCAAGCCAGGTCGTCGCCATCCTCGACGCCTGCTCGACACAGACTGAGCAAGACTGGTCAGGGAGCGCCTCCGGGTTACGCGACCGTCTACTGTTCGCAGTCCTCGCCGAAACGGGCATGCGGCTGGGCGAAGCCCTATCATTGCGCCACCACGACTTTCACATCAGCGGCGGCGACACTCCATACGTACAGATCGCTGGCCGCAACGACCACCCGCACGGCGTGCGGGCAAAGTCGGGTGCACGTCGCATCTACATCGGCGACGATTTGGTCGGTCTTTACAGCGAGTTCGTGTGGCAACTGATCGCGCAGGGGGCAGACGTCGCCGTCAACGACCTGGCGACACATTTCGTGTTCGTCAACCTCGCCAGAGGCGAGCGGTACGCGGCGATGCGCCCCGACACTGTGTACGACAAGGTCGACACAATCAGCGCAGCGAGACCTGAATTGCCCGGCCAGTGGACACCGCACTGGTTTCGGCACACGCACGCAACAGCGCTGCTCCTCAATGGGGTCCGCGAGCACGTCGTCATGAGGCGACTGGGGCACGCCGACGTGCAAACCACTCTGTCGATCTACGGGTGGGTGACCGAGGACGCCGAAATGCGTTCCGTCGCAGAGTGGAAGAACTACGTCGCGGGGTGGAAGGGACTGCATGACAACGGACAGGAATAGACCTTCTGCCTCGCGGGCACGCCGTCCGACCGCTTCCGGCCTGGAACTGACCGACCAGGTGTGGGGACGCGAATGGGCTCGAGTCCCCGAGGAATGGCGCACCCTGCAGTACAGCATCGACACCGCCCCGGCGAACACCGTGTTCCTGCAGAATCAGCGCTACATGACCGCCAACCGCGCCGCAGAGTTCCACGACTTCACACCATCGTCTGTGCCGCAACGGTTCTGCGACGAAATCGCCTGGTGGGTATGGCTCTGCGGGCATGAGGGTATTCGCAAGATGGAACCGTCTCTGTTGAAGTGGTGCGGTCGCGCCCTTGACGCCGCGGTCGCGGATTACCTGGCCGCGCACCATCGCGAACCAACGAGTATCGCCGACCTCGACGTGGCACACGTGATCCGCCATGCACTCGTCGGGTTCGAACGCCGCAACCAGCGACTGCCGAGCACCGGCGCCCGCCGCAACATCACCCACCTGATCGAGCAACTCCACCTGTACGTCTCGGTGCGTTGCACCGCGAAACCGTGGTGGGCACACGATGTGTGGGACCTACGCGCTGACCCGCGAATCCCGGTACGGGAACATGAACCCGCCCACGACAAGTCAGTCAGGCTGGGACCGATCGAACCAGTGTGGTTCCGCGAGGGCATCAGGTTTTGGCTGCGCACCTCGCTGACCGGCGAGCTGCTGCGCTGGTCATCGGTGACCGATCGTGCCCGCGACGCTGCCCGTCATCTCGGTCCGTTCCTGGTCTCGCACGGCATCGACGACCCCATCATCGCCGGAGATCGGGCGTCGCTGCGCCAGTTCTTCTCCGAGTTTTCCGACTACCTCACGTCGCCCGATGCAGGATACCGGCCAAACACACCACTGTCGGACAGCGCAATCGGTGCCACTCAGTCTCGCACACAGGTGTTCTACACGTTCATGGCCGACAACGCCGACGAGGCAGCACTGTCGACGGGCAACAAGAGTTGGGCGGCGTTGACCGACTCACACACCCGCCTGTGGGGGCCGACATTCAAAGGGCGCCGAGGAAGGAACCAGCGTGAGTTGACGTGGTTCTCGACCTCCGAACTGCAGCAGATGCTCTGCTACCTTGACGTGCTCGCCGGTGACCGCGCAGTACCCGTCGCCATCACACACCCCGACTCGACGATCTCCCTGGTCGATGGGCTCGGTGACCCACAAGCCGCCCGCACCTGGCTTCTGCAGGCACTGACCGGTCGTCGGGCATCGGAAATCCTCATGCTCGATTTCGACCCTCTCCTGCCGATTCCGGGCCAGGAACGCCCGCAGGAGTCTGACGACCCTGACGCATTCGTGGCGAAACTGAAATACCAACAGACCAAGGTCGACGGGGTACTGCCAACGATCCTTGTCGAACAAGCCGTGGTCAACGTCATCCACGAACAGCAAGCATGGATCAAGACTCGATACCCGGAGTTGACACCGAAGTACCTGTTCCTCGGTCTCCGACATCAACATCTGGGGCAACGCCCGCGCACCTACCATTCCTACCGCGTGAAGCTGACCCAGCTCGACAGGATTCATGGTCTCACCGACGCCGCCGGACATCCCCTGCGGTTCTCCCAAACACATCGGCTGCGACACACCCGCGCCACCGAGCTACTCAACGACGGTGTACCCATCCACGTCGTACAACGCTATCTCGGGCACGCCTCCCCGGAAATGACACTGCGCTACGCGGCCACCCTCGCCGCCACAGCAGAAGCAGAGTTCCTGCGGCACAAGAAGATCGGCGCCGCGGGCGTGGATATCGGCATCAGCCCTACTGACATCTTTGACATGACCCAACTGTCCCAACGCACCGACCGCGTACTACCCAACGGGGTCTGCCTACTGCCACCCCTGAAAACCTGCGACAAAGGCAACGCGTGCTTAACGTGCGGGCACTTCGCCACAGATGCAACACATCTCGAGGAACTCGAAGACCAGCGCGCCAAGACGATCGCCCTCGTCGACGTTCGGCGTCGCCAGTACCTCGACCGCACTGGCCGAGAGCTCACCGACGACAACGTGTGGATTCACGAACGCCGTCGCGAGATCACCTCACTCGACGCGATCATCACCCGCCTCCACAACGATGCAGCAGCCGACGGCGCCGGCAAGAGCATCAGCGGAGCCGGAACCGCAAACCGGTTACCGCTGCTCCAGATCAAGACCCGAGGCAGCCACGAATCCGTGCTGCGCAAAGCCGATGCCGCTGCCAACGACACGACCGCGAGTCCCGAGCCTGCCACCCACGATCCCGGCGCCCATCCAGGCGAGTCCCAGTGAACGCGTCGAAACCTCCCCCGCCAGGCGAGAAGGCGCAGCGCGGACTCGCCCGCCACCGCGACACGGTGGCCGCCGCCAAACGTCGAGACATCGACAAGGCACTCCGAGACCTACGCAAGGCCAACGCACCCATCACGGTCGCGGCCGTCGCCGCGCGGTCCGGCGTATCTCGCAAGACCATCTACAAACACCGGGACGTCATCGCCACAATCGACCAGTACCGACAGCATCCGCCGGAGGCCGCGCACACCGAGTCTGGCGAGGCGGGCGTTGTCGGCGCTCTTCGCCGAACGCTGGCGGCACGCGAGAAATCGCTGGCCGAGAAGAATCAGCGCATACGCGAGCTGCAACAGCAGGTCAGCGAGCAGGCAGACACCATCGCGATGCTCTACGGCCAGCTCGACGGCCTGGGGAACAGATGATCGAAGCAGCGACTGACCCAAGGGGTTCTCCCGCACCGACACGGATTTCGACGGCAGCTAGGATATCCGGAGGCGTGAGGTGAGTGAGGAGGCGCAGGTGCCCGTTGATCAGGCGATTTCCGCACCGGCGATGAGGCCGTTCGTCCGGTGGGCCGGTGGGAAGTCCCGGCTGTTGCCGAAGTTGCTCCCGTACTTTCCCGAGACCATCACCAACTACCACGAGCCGTTCGTCGGCGGTGGCAGCGTGTTCCTCGCCGTTCGGCCCAGGATCACTGGTCACGCGCACCTGTCAGACCTGAATACACATCTGGTAAACGCGTGGGTCGTCATGCGCGACCACCAAGGCGACCTCGTCGAACGGCTCAAGTGGTACGAGGCGAGCGACTCTAAGGACTTCTACTACGAGGTCCGCGCCGCACAGCCCGAGGACGCCGTGGATCAGGCAGCACGTTTCTTCTACCTGAACGCCACGTCATGGAACCACCTCTGGAGGGAGAATTCGAAGACCGGTGCAATGAACACCCCGTGGGGGAACCGGCAGTTCAAACCGTTCACGGACGAGACGCTCGCATTGATCCGACAGGCACTGACAGAGACAACCATCCAGGAGCAGGATTTCCGGGATGCGTTGTCCGGCGTTCAGCGTGGCGACTTCGTCTACCTGGACCCCCCGTACCTCCCCATTTTCACCAATCCTGATGAGGCAGAACCAACTTCGAAGTTCAACAAGTATACGGCCAAAGTGTTCAACGGGGCCGACCTCAAGGACCTGGCGGCGCTATGTCGGGAACTGACAGACAAGGGAGCATGGTGGGTGTTGAGTAACCGCGATACCAGCGGTGTACGTGACCTTTTCGACTCTGGTGAGATTGTCACCTTCACGACCCACCGGCCGTTGTCAGCCCAGGCCACCCGTGAAGTCGAGGCACGGAAGTCTCCCGAAGCGATCATCGTGGGAAGGCCACAGTGAGCGACCAACTCGTCGAGGCAGTCTTCGTCTTCTACTACGGGAAGGCTGCGCACAGCCCCACCTACGGACGGGGCGTCACTGCCGCCGGAGGAAAGTCGGCGGGCTACACCAAGGACTACCTGCAACTCGTTCAATCACCCGAGCTTCGGGAGGCTCTCCTCGAGTTCTTTCCCCCGAATGATCCCTCGGGAATGAGAACGAACATCGACTACAAATGGCCGGGCGGTACCAGCAAGGGCGCCATCATCTTTCGCTCGAACGACAGGCCACACCTGAGTTGGGAAACATCGCAGGGAGCACCGCCCGCATGGAAGATGACGCCGAACCCGAATTCGACGGGCCCCGAAACAATTCCCGGCGATCCCTCGAAGACGACGATAGCCGACGCCGACGCCGAGTTCGACAGCTTCGTGGCCACGGGCATGAACGCCTATCTGGTCGCGATCAAGTTAGTTGATGAGCCGAATACTCTGCACCTGCGCTGCTACTTGGCAAGTCCTCCAAAAGAATTAGAGTTCGCCGATGCCGCGCTCCTTCCGACTGCGATTCGGAATCTCGCGTACTCCACCAAGAAGACACGGGCTTTTGGATGGTTGCGTCTCCGAAACGAAGGTACGGCGCTGACCGGCGACGTCGCGGCACTGATCGAGAAGTTGGAGGAGAACCCCAACGTCCTGCTCGTCGGCCCGCCCGGCACCGGAAAGACCGTCGCCCTGGACCGTCTCGCGAAGTACATCGAGGAACCAGGAAGTCGAATCCTGTTCGACCCCGACAAGAATCATGCCGCCTGGACGGAGAACACCTCCAACGCCGACGCTGGGAAAGTCCGCACCGTGGTCTTTCATCCCAATTACTCATACGACGACCTGGTCGTCGGTCTCATGCCCATCCCAGCCCCCGGCAACAACGGTGGGGTTATCGTTCAACCCACCCCAGGGCCGCTCCTTAGCCTGGCCCACTTCGCCACCGCAACCGGACATCGGACCGCACTCATCCTCGATGAGTTCAACCGTGGCAACGCGGCGTCGATCTTGGGCGACATGCTCGCACTGCTCGACAAGGACAAACGCGGCAGTGCCGCCGTGGATTTGCCGTACTCCACGCTCGGCATATCCGTCACCGATGAGTTCGCACCCAACAACACCGACCCCACAGTGCCGAGCCGGTTCAGTCTGCCGCCCAACCTGTGGATCATCGCCGCCATGAACAGCAGCGATCGATCGGTGGCACCGTTGGATGCTGCACTACGACGACGCTTTTCGATTCTCGACTACCAGCCCGATTACAACGCTCTAGAGAACCATCTCGAAGCGGCCGACGACCTTCCAGTCCATGCCACACCGATCCCCAACGCGGCTGCCGAAGCTGACGACAGCGAGGTGGGTGACAGTTCCGGCAACGCCGCCTCTTCTGGCGAAGAGAGCGAGGCGGCCGAGGAAACAGCGGGCATTGGCGACACGAATGCACCAACGGGCCTCGACGGCTGGACACCGGCACACGTCGCCAGGCTGGCGGTCGATGTCCTGCAAGCAGTCAACCGGCGCATTACGTCCGTGCTCGGCAAAGACTTCCAGCTGGGTCCCGCAAACTTCTGGAAGGTCCAGGGGCCCAGCGCCCAAACGGCTTTCGATGCGCTGGTGACCGCGTGGGACGATCACCTTCGCCAGACGCTTCGGCTGTCATTCCAGGACAACGACGATGGCCTCGCGGCCGTGCTGCTCGCGGGGTCATCGGACTCCGCTCGCACCAAGCCGACAAAGACGGCCGCGTGGTGGCGAGCAGCCGAGAGCTCGGTGGGTTCTTTGGGCCAGGCGCGACTTGAACTGACCGAACTCGGAAGCCTGGACCCTAGTGACGCGCTGAACGAATTGCGGCGTCAAGCCGGCTACCCGTGAGAGCCAACGACGAAGCGCTGACGTTCACCGAGTGGCGTTCAGAATCGTTAAGCAGTAACGATATTGCTGAGGTAAGGACGGCTATCGGGGGTCTGCGAGAGGTCCTTAAGCCTCGCTTCAGCCAGTTCAGACTCCAACCCGACGGTCGAGTGGCGCTGGGTAACCTTCTCGGCTCCACCGGCCTCCCGTCTGGGAGGGCACTGCGCGTTGACCCGCCCCACACCACCAACGAGCGATGGCCTGACGCTATCGTTCAACTCCTGAATGCGAACACGCGGATCGCGGTATCGAGCAGCCGACGATCGAGTCATAGCCCACCCCGCAGTGACCTCACGACCGCCGTTGCAGCTGAGTACGCGAACCGCCTGCAATCCGCACTAGCGGCCTCGGGGCCCATTGAAGCGTACCAACGCGAACGACTTACACTGCGCCGCTTGCGCGGCCATCTCCGGGTCTCCGACTGGGTGCGGACATCGGTCCTGCATCCCAATCACTTCCCCATTGAACGCGACAGCTTCACGACGTCCAATGATTTCAGCCGTGCGCTCGCTAAAGTCGCTGATCTACTTGCAGTTTCGTCTCGTCAGGCCTCTATCGCCATGCGACTTCGCGGCATTGAACGGCAGCTATTGCCAGGCGCACCTTCGCCGACCAACGTCAACCCGTTCATCGCCAACAAGCCGCTACCTCCGCAGTGGCGTCACTACCAACCGGCTTGGGATATCGCCGCGGCGATCCTGAAGAACCGCTCCGTGGTTGGCGACCCCGGAACCATCCACGGCTTGGAGGTTGCTGTCGAGCCGTGGCCACTACTCGAAACCCTTCTGGAACGCACCTTGACTGCACTCGCGCATCGTAGCGATGGCCTGTACCAGGTGGCGGAGAAGACCACGCACTCGCTGATCACCGACAATCGGACGAACGTAGGACAGAGCGTGATCCCGGACGGCTTGCTCATGAGGAGTCCGGGAGTGCCGACGATTTCGTTTGAGGCGAAGTACACCAGCGATTCGGCCAAACCGGACCGCGATCACACGTTCCAGACCCTCGCGACAGCGGGCTCTCTGCGAACAGCGATTGCTGTGCTCGTCTATCCCGGGGACCAAGAGCCATGCGTCTACGACGTCTCAGGTTTCTCAGCGGGGCCGCGGTTCCTGGTCACCATCGGGCTGTCACTGTTCACCTACGAGCGCGGCGTAGGTGACGACACCCGCGCACAGCGGCTGGAAGCGGTCCTCGCGGACCTCTATCTGCGCCTGATGCGGACACCGGGTGACTTGGGGCCCTGAACTGACTCAGCGCGCTCGCCTCTTCCGAGGGCCCGGGCCGTGCTCCACGAGGCCGATTTCGGTTACGTTGTCTTGACCAGCGGCTTTCTGGAGCGTCACCGTGCGGTAGTACTTGATGGCCTTCTCTAGTGCCTTCGGATTGTCGGTGTGACTTGCCACAATCGCTGCTATGAGTTCCCGACGCGTCGTGTTGAGGCCCGCATCGTTCGCCGCCTCGACTAGTCTGTCCAGGCGATTGTCGACGGCGATTGGCCAACGAAAACCCGGCTGCTTGTCCCTGCTCTCACAGAGTTTTTCCGCAGGTGAAGCGGTGTGGCGGTTCCGTTCGGTCATACCTATCGCCTAACATTTAACATATGTTTTGGATACGTATCTGCGACCTACGATGCACTGTCTTGAAGATCGCGCTGGACTGAGCATGACAGACAAGCAGATCACCCTCAACTGGCCAAACAAGGACAAACTCCTCTGGGCCGTCGGCGAGTCCGACTACAAGTGGGCCGACTCGACCGAGGCAGCTCCGGCGAAGCCGATCATCGAAGTCGGAAACCTCGGCGCCCCACGCTCCCCAGCAGTCGGGACGGTCGTGTGCGGCGACGGACTCGATGCGCTGGCCGCACTACATCACTCGGGCGCACTCGCCCCGCAATCAGTGCGGCTGCTGTACATCGATCCACCTTTCAACACAGGTCGATCGTTCGGCTTCTACGAAGACGCACTGGACAGCGGGATGTGGCTGTCCCTCCTCCGTGACCGCCTGCTCGCCGTCAAGCCGTACCTGTCCGACGACGCAAGCATCTGGGTCCATCTCGATGACAGCGAGAACCATCGGGCACGTTGCGTGCTTGACGAGGTATTCGGGGTCGATGCCTTCGTCGCAAATGTGGTGTGGCAGAAAAGAACTACCCGGGAATCACGGTCAGCGTTCTCCAACAATCACGACCACCTGATGGTGTACGCGCCGAGCGGCCCTCGTTCATGGAAGAAGCGGCGGAACCTCCTTGTAAAAGATGCTTCCGAGCTTCGCAATCGAGACAGCGACCCCCGAGGACCCTGGGCCGACGCGCCGTTCACAGCTCCCGGCTACCGCGCCAACCAGCACTACACCATCGTGAATCCCGCAGGCAAGGAACTACTTCCGCCTCGCGGACGTAGCTGGTATGCCACCGAGGCAACCTACAAGCAACTGCTCCAGGAAGACCGGATCTGGTTCCCGCGCAGCGGCGCTGGCAACCCGCGATTGAAACTGTTCGCTCACCAGGTTCGCGGGCTTGTTCCCTTCTCGGTCTGGTCTGCTGCTGAGACCGGTACCAACGACGACGCGAAACGTCACCTGCAGACCATGTTCCCGGACACTGACACCGTCTTCGCCACACCGAAGCCAGAAGCGTTGCTCGAACGGATCATCCACGTCAGCACCGATCCTGGTGAACTCGTACTCGACCTGTTCGCAGGCTCGGGAACCACCGCCGCCACCGCACACAAAATGGGGCGCCAGTGGATCGCAATCGAGCGATCCGTTACAACCACGCAGAAGGTACTGATTCCGCGGCTCGCCCGAGTCACTGCCGGGACAGACACCGGTGGGGTGAGCGACCTTTACAGCTGGAACGGCGGAGGCAAATTCACTGTCCTACAGGCGAAGCCGTCGCGAGGCCGCGTGCGTGGTGTGAAGATTTCCGCTACCGTCGCCAAGTCGGCAGTGCGCAGCGGGAACCGTCCAGCCCAGGCAGCGGCATCCTGACGGAGTTCTTCTTCCTGCAACTGCCAAGACAAGGTGCGCAATGGCCGAATTGGAACGAGGTAGAGCCCCCGGGAGTCAACCTGATGAAGATGACGAGTTCTTCATCCACTGCCTCAACAACTATTCGAACATCGCGATTAGTGTAATCATCAGCGACCTTGGTCTGCAGTCGGATCAGGTACGGAAGATGATCCGTCAGCATCATGACCTTGTGGTCAGACAACTTGAGGCCTCCTCAATTGACTACAAGGAACTGGGCAACGCCCTTGTACCGAAGCCTGGTCGTCACGAGGTTGCGTTCATCTTCAACTCCCGGCGGCACGAACGAGTGGCATACGGCTACGAGATTGCAGACCTGTGGGTCCCGGCACTGAAGCAGCACGGGCCTGAGAAGACCGCTTTGCGGGTCGGTGATGTCATTGGCCCGCCCGACGAGTTCATCTGGCAAGAGTTCGACGAGCGCCTTGTGGGACCAAGCGGCTGGCCGCGGCTAGCGGCGGGCGGCTATTTCGTGGTGTACATGACGAATATGTCAGCCACCCAGCTCACGAACACTGCTGCGGCGCTATTAGATTCAGGTGGAGGCTATCTCGGCTACGTCGACTGTTCGACATGGTGCCCGTTCAAGTTTGGTCTGCACCTGCCGCAGGTTGGGTTGCGCTTGCGCGACGCCATCATTTGTGAGAGGGACGTCGATGGCTATGCGAATCTGATCGGATACCCTTATGAGGCAAGTGGTTTCCAGATCGTGGGGATCGATGAAGCAATCTACGGACCATTTCTCTCACACCGTTTGGACAACGGAGTTCCCGAGTGGGCTGACGTCGATAGCTCTGTGGCGTTGAGCCTCCTTGGTGGCGATCTCCAGCCAGCCACAACGACTCGCGTTGTGATCAACGAAAGTCGGATTCAGTACCTCAACACGGATCACGGCAACTCACTTCGGACGGCAGGACTTGCCTCGCTGGATCACGACGCGTTGGCCGACGCGATCAAATCGAAGCTGACAAATGGTCTGGTCTATAACATGCGGTTCAAGCCGGGCTCACGCAACGGCAAGCCGGCACCCGAGCTCAACGCGATGATGTACAGCGTCCAGGTGGAGTTTCCCGACGAGAACGGCGAGGTAAGGCGCTATCAGGTTGGGCTGAAGTACACCGCAGACACGCACACCAGCGAGATCATCACCTTCTACTAACCAGGTAGGTGACTACTAGTGCTCAAATGCCGTCGGATGGCGTCCAGCTGTCGAGCCTTTCCCAGATACCGAAGGTCGGACATTCCGGAGCGACCACGACAATACCGCCAGGCCCGATGGGATGGGAAAGCACGCTCTCAACCTCGAACTCGATTCCGCCGCCGTCGCACGGAAATATCCAGGTGCCTTCTTCAAGTGCAGCCCAGACATCGTCGTCATGACCACTGTCCAACATCGGGGCCACGCTTGTCTCGACGACCGCTGTAGCACCATCGTCGACGCGGCGCCAAATGCTGCTTCCTGGGCGTGGGGTATTCATCACCGAGCCCGCCTCTTGCTGTGAACGCTCGTGGCGTGGTCGGGCGATAAGCGCAACAGGCTCTCCCACTCCGGCCCAATCGGTAACAGTGCTTCCTGCAGGTGTATCCGGTTAGGCGTCCGGGTTAGCCTGTGACCTATCGGTAACAGGCGGTAACGGCTGCATCTAACCCCAGATAACACCGCGGCACCGAGCTGACTGTGCAGTGCCGCGCGCCCCATTCCGCCCAGTGCCGCAAGCGCTTCCATCCGTGCGGGCACCTCGGCGGTCGAATTGGCGTGCAACGTACCGCCACTGCCGTCGTGCCCGGTGTTGAGCGCGGTCAGCAGGTCGATCACCTCCGCACCGCGCACCTCACCGACGATGATGCGATCGGGCCGCATCCGTAACGCCTGCCGCACCAGCACCCGCACCGGGACCTCGCCGGCACCTTCGACATTCGCGGTTCGTGCGACCAGCCGGACCACATGCGGATGCGTCGGCGTCAACTCCAGGGCGTCCTCGACGCAGACGATGCGCTCGGTGTCGGCCATCTGCTCGATGAGCGCGCCGAGCAGGGTCGTCTTACCCGAGCCGGTGCCGCCGACGATGAGGAAGGACAACCGCGCATCGAGGATGCCGCGGAGGAGATCGGCGGCGTCGGCCGGAATGGCGTCCGCGTCGACGAGTGCATCGAATCCCATACTGGCGGTGCGTAACACGCGCAGCGACAGGCAGGTTCCGTCGGCCGAGAGCGGTGGGATCATCGCGTGCAGCCGCACCGTGTAGCCACGACGTCCCAGGCTCGACAGTTGCCCGTCGACCCACGGTTGGGCGTCGTCGAGGCGTCGGCCGGCGCTCAGTGCGAGACGCCCGGCGAGGCGACGCACCGCGGCGTCGTCGTCGAATCGGATACCGGTGAGCGCCAGTCCCGTTCCACGGTCGACCCACACCCGGTCGGGCCCGACGACGAGGATGTCGGTGATGTCGGGTTCGGCGAGGAGTTCCTCGAGACGACCGGCGCCGGTCAGTTCGGTCTGCAGGTAACGCAGCACCGCGAGCAGGTCGGTGTCACCGAGCACCCCGCCGGATTCGGCCCGGATCGCGTCGGCGATGACCGCCGCGGTCACCTCGGTCTTCTCGGCGGCGAGCCGGGTACGTACCCGATCGAGAAGCGCCTCGTCGGCGTGTGCCGCCCTCATGCGACCGACCGATCACCGGCCGCGGGTGGCGGGGCGAACCGACCGGCAACGGCGGTTCGGACGCCGGGACCCGACGCCGGCCCGTGGTCGGCAACAGTGACGGCGCGATACACCGCCGTCGCCGCCCGCCCCAACGGGCTACGCGAACCCGGTTGCAGCCGTCCGCCTTCCACGCGACCGGGCAGTCTCGGATCCGGACGGAAGGCCGCCAGCAGCGGCAGACCGACGGCATCGGCGATCTGGGCGGGCCGCAGACCGCCCGGCGACGGCCCGCGGATCACCAGCCCCACCTCGGCGGCATCGCCGAGAAGTCGGTCGGCCACTCGGCGCGCGGCTGCGCACCCGGACACCGTCGGAGTGGAAACGAGGACCACCAGATCCACCGATTCGACGACGCCGCGCACGATGTCGGTGTCGGTGCGCGGCAGGTCGACGACCACCAGGTCGCCGTGGGCACGGCCGGCGTCGACGGTGGCGAGCACCGCGTCGGCGGTCAGTGACGCACCGTCGTCGCGGCGACCGGTGAGCACCGACAGGCGGTCGTTGGCCTTCGGCAACGCATGACGCAGCGCCTGACCGTTGACCGCACCGGCCTCGATCGCGAGGTCCTGCCAGCGCAGACCCGGCCGGTCCTCGATGCCGAGCAGCAGATCGACACCGCCGCCGAACTCGTCGACGTCGAGGAGCAGCACCTCCTCGCCCGCGTCGCCGGCGGCGAGGGCGACCGCGGCGGCCAGCACCGAGGCACCGGCTCCACCGTGGGCGGCCATCAGCGCGATGGCGCCGGCGGTGGCCTGACGCGGGGTGCGCAGTTCGGTCAGGCGCCGGACGAGGTGGGACTCGTCCGCCGGGAGGAGGGCCGCATCACCGGCACCGAGATCCATGGCCGCTCGCCACGTGGTCGCCGCCGGTGGCGCGTCGGCGACGAGCAGCACACCGTGCCGTCGGGGGACTGCGGTATTGCCGAGCACGGCCACCGCCGACGGATCGACGACGACCGCGCGGGCCCGCAGCCACTCGGCGCGGCACCGTTGCGGGTCGACCACGACGAGGCGGTAACCGGCGGCGGCGGCGCATCGGGCGACGTCGTCGCACAGGGCGGGGTCGACGAGGGCCAGCAGGGAGTCGGACATGGCGTCATCGTGACGGACTCTCCGGGCCGCGCCGCCGCGCGGCGTGATGGAACTGGCGGATCTGTGGAAACCGCGGAGATTGTGCACAACCGCTGTGGGCTGGTCGGGGGTTAGAAAAGTGCCCCAGATAGAGGACGACCCCGGCCAGGGGGGGAGGAGGCCGGGGTCATCGCGTTTCAGCCCCGGGGGGTCGGGCTGAAAGGCGCCGGTCCGAAGACCGGGTACCACCGACTATACACCCTCGATCGCAGTCCGCAAGCGTGATCGACATCCGACACAACGTCGCGTTTTCGTCTCACTGCCTGCGGGTTTACCGACCCGAACAAGGCACCGCACCGGCCGCAACGCGCGAGATGACCGAAGTCGACTTATAGCGTAGCCGGGAGTCGTATCATCCGACGATGAGCGATGGCCGCCCACCCACGCCCGGGCCGGACGTCGCAGCCTTCTTCGATCTGGACAAAACGGTCATCGCCAAATCGTCCATCCTCGCCTTCAGCCGCGAGTTCTTCCACGGCGGACTCCTCGACACCCGAACCCTGATGAAGTCGGCCTACAACCAACTCACCTTCGCCCTCTCCCCGGCCGACGCCGACCACGTCGAACGCCTGCGGCGCCACGTCACCACCATGTGCCGCGGATGGGATGCGACCCAGGTGCAGCGGATCGTGGCCGAGTCGCTCGACGAGGTCGTCACCCCGCTGATCTATGCCGGCGCCGCCGAACTCATCGCGTTGCACCATGACCTGGGTCACGACGTCGTCCTGGTGTCCGCATCCGGCCGCGACATCGTCGAACCCATCGGCGCACTGCTCGGCGTCGACCACGTACGGGCCAGCGAGATGCAGATCGACGACGACGGCCACTACACGGGCGAACTGACCTACTACTGCTACGGCGAGGAGAAGCGCGCGGCGATCGAGAGCGTGGCCGCCGATTACGGCTACGACCTCGACAAGAGCTACGCCTTCACCGACTCGATCACCGACGTCCCGATGCTCGAATCCGTCGGCCACCCGCGCGTCGTCAACCCCGATCGAGCACTACGCCGACTCGCCGAGAACCACGACTGGCCGATCTACGACTTCGCGCTCGAGACCGAGCCGTCGGCCGCCTCCGCCGCAGCACCGGCACTCGCGGCGGCACTCGTCGTCGGTGTCGGAGCGGCCGTCGGCTACGGGGTGGGAGTGCGCCGCACGACGTCCCGGTAGCCGCCTCGGCACCCGGAAGTTGTTGCGTACCAGCATGAACCGCAGGTTACGAGAACTCCACCGAACGTTGACACGCTTGAGTCTTGCTGTGATCGGCGTCACGGTGTACAAAGGTCTTACGGAACCTCGGAAGGCAACGCTCGATCCGGAAGAGAAGGATCGAGCCCCCATCCCGAGCCTTCCCAGCACGGGCGGCAAGTACCCACGCGGAGCAAGCCGCATAAGGCACAAGTGTTGTGCGCCTGCGACATCGAGGCCATGTGACGAAGATGGAATGGCAGCGCCCCGACCCTCGGACAGCGCCGACGGAATCCACGGATGACGTCGTGATGGGACGAGATTGGCAGCGCCGGAACAGAATTCGCTTGCATAGCCGAGGTCCATCGCCGAGGCGGTAACCACAACCCACCAAGCACGCTTGGTAGCTTGAGTCCGTGCTTTGCGGGCGGCACCTTCGTCGATGACGAGGGCGCCGCCCGCAGTGTTGTGCCCCCGCAGTGTTGTGCGGGGGAGAACAAGCGCCGTCAGTGAAGAAGCGAGCGCTGTCAACGAAAACCAGAGCGCTGTCAACGGGTTCCAGAGCGCTGTCAACGAAGAACCGGGCGCTGTCAACGGGATTCAGGGCGCTGTCAGTGAAGGACAGAGCGCCGTCAACGACAGCCGGGGACCCTCAGCGCAGGCCCCGCTCACCCGGCACGCGCGGCGTCGGCGATCGACCTCGCCTCGGCCGCACCGGCGCTCAGCGCCTCGCAACAGAAGATGATCCACTCCCCCAGCGCCTCCGGACGGCCGGTGCCGAATGCCTTCGAGAGCACCCGGTAGTCGGCGACCCGCCGCAGCCACGTCACCTCCGGCACGCCGAGATTGTGCGGATCGAGGCCCGTCGACATACAGACCAACCGTGATGCGGCACGCGCCACCACTCCGTTGGCCGTCGGAAACGCCCCCAGACTCAGCAACTCGCCGTGGACCACCGCGGCCAGGATCGGGGCGGCCACCCGGGTGGAGCCGGTGATCAGCTGGGCCAGCAGATCCAGCCGGTCGGCGACCTCGGCACCGGCGCGGGGCCGGCCGAGGTCGTCGGGATCGTCGACCAGGTCGGCCGCGGCCAGCATGTGCAGCCGGGCGAAGGCCTGCGCCGGGGCGCGGCGGAAGATCGCGGTCAACGAGTCGGCGGCCTCCCCGTCGAGGGCCTGGGCCACCCGCATCGCGCCGGCCAGGATCGGATCGTCGAAGTCGCCGTCACGACGCAACTCGACGCTGCCGCCGTCGATCGCGGCCGAGGACCGCCCGGCACGCCACGACGCCTCGGTCGCGGTCTTGTCCCAGCCGCGCAGATTGGCGGGATGACGATGCACGGCCGCGAGCGCGTCACGCGCGGTGTCGGCGGCGGCGCTCACCCCGGGCAGGTCGGCCAGTGGGGCGAGCGGATCGGCGGTCACGTGCTCGAACCCTACCCGCGGACGCCCGGCGGCCACACCGACGCCCACCCCGTGCTCGTACAAGCGGCCCGCACACGCCCACCCGGCGGCAACCGGGCGCCGCTCACCGAACGCCACCCACCATTCGTCGCGCGCAGTGGTCCCAGGTGTCTGCAACGGCCATCCAACGTGACTACCCTCACAATAGGTTCCCCACGGTCGCCGCGTCACGCGCGGCGGCCATCCGCGATCCGTTGCCGACCAGCGAAAGGCCATGCAATCCGATGACCACATCCGCATCCGAAACCGTTCCCGGTTACCCGCCGTCGGAGGAGTTCGCCGCCCAGGCCAACGGCACCGCCGAACTCTACGACCGCGCCGATTCCGACCGCCTCGGCTTCTGGGCCGAGCAGGCCCGACGCCTGGACTGGGACACCGACTTCTCCCAGGTTCTCGACTGGTCGGACGCCCCGTTCGCGAAGTGGTTCGTCGGCGGCAAGCTGAATGTGTCGGTCAACTGCGTCGACCGCCACGTCGCCGCGGGCAAGGGCGACCGCGTCGCCATCCACTGGGTGGGTGAGCCCGGCGATTCCCGCGACATCACCTACGCCCAGCTCAAGGACGAGGTGAGCCGAGCCGCGAACTACTTCACCGCGATCGGCCTGACCGCCGGTGACCGGGTGGCCATCTACATGCCGATGATCCCCGAGGCGCTGATCTCGATGCTGGCCTGCGCCCGCCTCGGTCTGACCCATTCGGTGGTCTTCGCCGGATTCTCCTCCGGCGCGCTGCGTTCCCGCGTCGACGACGCGTCGGCCAAGCTCGTCATCACCACCGACGGCCAGTACCGCCGCGGCAAGCCCGCCCCGCTGAAGGCCGCCGTCGACGAGGCCCTCGGCACCGGCGACGACGCCGCGGAGTCGGTCGAGAAGGTCATCGTGGTGCGCCGCACCAACCACGATCCGGATCTGCCGTGGGTCCAGGGTCGCGACGTGTGGTGGGAGGACACCGTCGCCGAACAATCCCCCGAACACGAGCCGGAGGCCTTCGACTCCGAGCACCCGCTGTTCCTGCTGTACACCTCCGGCACCACCGGCAAGCCCAAGGGCATCGTGCACACCTCCGGTGGCTACCTCACCCAGGCGTCCTACACCTTCCACTACGTCTTCGACCACAAGGAAGGCCGCGACGTCTTCTGGTGCGGCGCCGACATCGGCTGGGTCACCGGGCACAGCTATCTCGTCTACGGTCCGCTGTCCAACGGCGCCACCGAGGTCGTCTACGAGGGAACCCCCAACTCCCCCAACGAACATCGCCACTTCGAGATCATCGAGCGCTACGGCGTCACCATCTACTACATCGCCCCGACGCTGATCCGCACCTTCATGAAGTGGGGCCGGGAGATCCCCGACGCCCACGACCTGTCCTCGGTGCGTCTGCTCGGTTCGGTCGGCGAGCCGATCAACCCCGAGGCGTGGAAGTGGTACCGCGACGTGATCGGCGGCAACAAGGCCCCGATCGTGGACACCTGGTGGCAGACCGAGACCGGCGCCATCATGATCTCCCCGCTGCCCGGCGTCACCTCCACCAAGCCGGGATCGGCGATGGGCCCGCTGCCCGGTATCAGCGCCACCATCGTCGACGACAACGCCAACCCGGTCGGCGCCGGCGAGCAGGGCTACCTCGTCCTGGACAAGCCGTGGCCGTCGATGCTGCGCGGAATCTGGGGCGACGACGAACGCTACCGCGACACCTACTGGTCTCGCTTCGCCGAGCAGGGCTGGTACTTCGCCGGTGACGGCGCCCGCTACGACGACGATCACGCCCTGTGGGTTCTCGGACGCGTCGACGACGTCATGAACATCTCCGGGCACCGCATCTCCACCGCCGAGGTCGAATCCGCGCTCGTCGGGCACTCCGGGGTCGCCGAGGCCGCCGTGATCGGCGCCGCCGACGAGACCACAGGCCAGGGCATCGTCGCCTTCGTCATCCTGCGCGAGGGGGTCGAGAACACCGGCGAGGTCCTCATCGCCGAACTGCGCCAGCAGGTCTCGATCGAGATCTCACCCATCGCCAAACCCCGTGAGATCAACGTGGTGCCCGAACTGCCCAAGACCCGCTCGGGCAAGATCATGCGACGACTGCTCAAGGACGTCGCCGAGGGCCGCGAACTCGGCGACACCTCCACCCTCGTCGACCCGTCGGTCTTCGAGGCCATCCGCGCCAAGAAGGCCTGAACAACAGCGCACCACGTGGTCGCACCGCAGCGAGCGGCTCCCCGCCCGGGGCGCCGCTCGCTCGCGTTCGGGTCCGAGCGCGACACTCCATCGACCCCGACGCGGGGCAGCATGGCAACATAACCCACACACCCCAGAGACGGAGGATGCTGTGAGCCGAAACGACAACGGCCAGTCTGCACCGAGCAGCCGGCCGGTCCCCGCGATCCCGCTGTCGGACGCGGATCTCGGCCCCAAGGGCGAGCCGACCATCGGCAACCTGGTCAAGGACGCGACCGCGAGCATGTCGACGCTGGTCCGTTCGGAGGTCGCACTGGCCAAGGCGGAACTCGTCGACGAGGCCAAGAAGGCCGGTGCCGGTACCGGCGCACTGATCGTCGCCGGCGTGACCGCCCTCTACGCCAGCCTGTTCTTCTTCATCTTTCTCGCCGAGCTGATCGCGGTGTGGTTGCCGCGCTGGGCGGCCTACCTGATCGTGCTGGGACTGCTGATTCTCATCACCATCGTCGTGGCGATCGCGGGATACCTGTTCTTCCGCAAGGTCCGCGGGCCCAAGAAGACAATCGCCTCCGTCAAGGAGATCCAGACCGTCCTGCCGTCGTCGTCGGTGCATACCGACCGATCCAAGGCGGCCGTCGCCACGGACCATCCGAACATCCCGCCCGCCCGCGAAGGCTGACACCGTGGTCGCGCCCGACCCGTCGAGCGTGCGGCTGCCCGGCGTCTGGCGTCACCTCGACGTCCGGGCCAACGGCCTCCGGTTCCACGCCGTCGAGGTCGACGAACCGATCGCCGACCGCCCGCTGGTGCTGTTGCTACACGGGTTCGGCGAGTTCTGGTGGAGCTGGCGGCACCAGTTGGGTGCGCTCTCGCAGGCCGGTTTCCGGGCCGTCGCGGTGGACCTGCGCGGCTACGGCGACAGCGACAAACCGCCACGCGGTTACGACGGCTGGACGCTCGCCGGCGACACGAACGGGCTGATCCGCGCGCTCGGCCACACCAGCGCCACCCTCGTCGGGCACGCCGACGGCGGCCTCGTGTGCTGGGCGACGGCCACCCTGCATCCCCGCGTGGTCTCGGCCATCGCGGTGATCGCCTCACCGCATCCCCGATCGCTGCGGCACGACGTACTCCTGCGCACCGATCTGCGATCGTCGTTCCTGCCCGGCTTCCTGGTCAATCAGCTTCCCCGCTACGCCGAGTCACGGCTGACCCGACGCGACGGCGCCTTCGTCGGCCGCTACTTCGGGCGGCGCGCCGGGGCGGCCTGGAAACGCACCGACGACTACGCCGAGGCGATCACCCGCAACCGTTCGGCGATCCAGATCCCCTATGTCGCGCACTCCAGCCTGGAGTATCAGCGCTGGGCATTCCGCTCCCAGTTCCGGCCCGAGGGCATCCGGTTCATGCGCCTGATGCACCGGCGACTGCACATCCCGACGCTGTCGCTGCGCGGCGCCGACGACCCGTTCATCACCGAACACGTGATGACCGAAAGCCACACGTGGGCCGAGGAATTCACCCACCACGAGATCCCCGGCAGCGGACACTTCGCCCATCAGGAACAGCCCGGGGCCCTCAACGCCCATCTGATCGAGTTGCTGCGGACGACGCGGACATAGCGCGGCATCGGTGCGGGTCCGGCCGCGTGCATCGCGGACGGCCCGTCACTCGCGCAGGCACACCCCGGTCCGCACCTGCGCATAGCGTCCTTGCGCCCGTTCCAGATCACTGCGGACGACGTTGGCGGTCAGCGCATATCCGGTCTCGTCGGCCGGGTTCTCCGCGGTTGCGAAGACGACGCCGAGAACCTCACCGTTTGCATTGATCATCGGCCCACCGGAATTGCCCTGCCGGATGACGCCCCGCACCGTGTACACCTCGCGCACCACCTGCCGGTTGCGGTAGATGTTGGCGGTCGGCAGTTCGCCCACACCACGTATCCGGACCGCCGTCGAACGGAACGGCCCGGCCTCCGGGAACCCCAGGACGATCGCGTCGTCGCCGGTCGCCGCCTCGCGCGCGGCGAACTCCAGGGGCTCGGCGCCGAGGTCGCTGACCCGTAGCACCGCGACGTCATTGCCGGCGTCGAAGAGCACCACATCGGCGTCGTAGGCGGCTCCGCCGTCCGGGGTCACCGTCAGGGTGGTGGTGCCGGCCACCACGTGCGCGTTGGTCATCACCAGATCGCGACCGACGACGAAACCGCTGCCCTCCAGCGCCTGACCGCAATCCGGCGCCTCACCCTCGATCTTCACCACACTCGACCGGACCTGCCGGACCACACGCGAATCGGCGAGAGCGGCATCGGGCGGATCGACCTGGCTGGCCGTGGTGGTGGGGCGCAGCACCCCGTCGAACACCTCGCCCTGGAACAGTTCGTCGAAGCGGTCGGCGGCGCGGGCCTCCAGGCCCGCCGGTGCGGCCTGCCCGACCGCACCGAGGACCGACGAGTTGTCGATGGCCTGCTTGAGGGGCGACCCGTCGTGCGACAACGGGATCGACAGCAACCACATCGCCAACACCGCCGCGATGGCCTGCAGCACCAGACCGACGCCGCTGTCGACGGCCCGCAGTTCCGGTGACCGGATGCCGCTGCGCAGGGCGCTGCCCAGGATCATGCCGGCGACCTCGCCGATGACCACCAGCCCGACGAGGACGACGACGGTGATCACCAGCTTCAGGTTCCGGTCGTCGGTGATCGAATAGGCATGTGGCACAAGCAGAATGCCGGCGACTGCGCCGAGCAGGACACCGAGCACGGCCAGCGCCGAGGCCACCGCACCGTGCCGGTAGCCGCTGATCGCCGCGATCAGCGCCACCGCGATCACGACGATGTCCACCCACGTCGAGGACGTCACGACTGCGTCCCGTCGTGCTGGTCGCGCAGATGCGCGGGCAGCACCGCGGCCGCACCGGTCTGCTGCGGGCTGCCGGCCAGCTCGATCATCTCGTCGAGGGGCCGGACGTCATCGGTGTTCCACGGCACCGCCCAGCCCGAGGCGTCACTGATCGCGGCCAGCAGACCGCCGGTGAAACCCCAGACGAGCAGACCGTCGACGAAGAACGCGGGCCCCTTGTACACCTGGCCACCGAGCACCGACCGACGAACCTGAAAGCGGTTCTGCGGCGCGAGCAGTTCTCGCAGCGACACCCGGGCCACCCGCGCGGTCTCCCCCGGGTCGACGGCGCGTACCGGTCCCGGCGTGCTCCAGTGCGCGAGTACCGGCACCACATCGAACCCGGAGACCGGCACCGGGAAGCTGGGCAGCGTCGCCAGGACGTCGACGCCGTGGGCGGACAGTCCCGTCTCTTCGTCGGCCTCGCGCAGGGCGGTGCCGACCGGGAAGTCGTCGCCCGGATCGACGCCGCCACCGGGGAAGGCCACCTGCCCGCTGTGCTGACGCAGCGTCGGCGCCCGCTCGGTCAGCAGCACCTCCGCGTCGGCGGGCAGACCCCCGGGATGCAGCGGATCGGCGTCCCACGATCCGGAGATCAGGATGAGCACCGACGCCGACCGGCGGTTGCGGCCCAGCATCGCGGCCCAGCGCGTCCGGTCACCACCGCGGGAGAGGACCCGCTCGCGGACCGCGGTGACGTCGTCGGTCAGCGTCCGCATCCACGGTGGGATCTGTTCCCGCGGTACCAGCGGACCGATCGGTGTCTCGGGGAAGTCGTCCGGGTCCGGTGTAGCGCCATCCTCCGGGCTACCGCCGCCGGAATCCGGGCTTCCCGGATTCCCGGAGCGGTGAAAGATTCTCACGTAGTGACCCCCGTCGCCGACCGCACCTCGTCGGCGATCTGCTGGGGATCGTCGAACACCGTGGGCGCGATCTTGGCCACACTACCGTCCGCGCGGACGATGATCGTGGACGGAAACACCCGCGGCGCCCGCAGCGCCGCAGCCACCGCACCGTCGGTGTCGAGGACGACCGGCAGGTGCACGCCGAGTTCGGTGAGGAATCGCAGCACCAGGTACTGGTTGCCCGCCCCCTCCTTGGCGTGCACGGTGAGCACGGTGACCTTCTCGCCCGCGCGCTGGGCATACTCGGCCAGCACCGGCAGCTCGCGGCGGCACGGCTCGCACCAGACCGCCCACATGTTGATGACCAGCGGCTTGCCGACGGTCCCCGTTCCGACGTCGTAGGGCGCACCGGTGGCCAGGCACGGCACGCTCACCCCGGCCAGCACCGCCGAGGGCCCGGGCGCGGGGCCGCCGACCTGCGGACACGGTGCGATCGCGGCGTCGGTCCGCGCCTGCGCCAATTGCGCATCGTCGACCTGCAGATCGGTTGCCGACAGCGCCCCGGACGGGCGGACCTGCTGCGACGACGAGGACGACGATCCGTCCTCACGCGGCCAGATCGCCACGACCAGCGCGATGACGACGACGAAGAACACCACCGTCCAGCGCGCGGCGGGCGGGAACCGGGAGCCGCGCGGTCGGTGCTCGGGTGCGGGCTGCGGGGCCGCGGTCGGCGGAGGCGCGGTCGGCGGGGGCGTCGCCGGCGGGGGCGTCGGCGTCTGTCCGGACGCGCTCTCCGGAGCCTCGGACGAACCGTGTGGGTCGCTGTGGTCGGTCGTCATCAGGGCGCGATCCCCGCCAACTCCAGCAGATGATCGGTCTCAGGTCCCTTCACCAGTGCCGCGGCCTGCTCCTTGTCCATCGGTCCGGTACCGACCGACGGGCAGTCCTTGGCGAGGATGCACACGCCGCAGGCGGGCTTACGGGCGTGACAGACCCGACGGCCGTGGAAGATCACCCGATGCGACAGGTCGGTCCAGTCCTTGCGTTCGATCAGCTCGCCGACCGCGTGCTCGACCTTCACCGGGTCGGTCTCCTCGGTCCACTGCCACCGGCGCACCAGCCGGCCGAAATGGGTGTCGACGGTGATGCCGGGCACCCCGAAGGCGTTCCCCAGCACCACATTGGCGGTCTTGCGGCCGAAACCGGGCAGCGACACCAGCTCGGGAAGCGTGTGCGGCACCTCGCCGTCGAAGCGTTCGACCAGCGCCTGCCCCAATCCGATGATGGAGTTGGCCTTGTTGCGGTAGAACCCCGTCGACCGGATCATCTCCTCGAGTTCGATCCGATCGGCCTGCGCGTAATCCCAGGAGGTCCGGTACTTCGCGAACAGCGCCGGGGTCACCTGATTGACCCGCACGTCGGTGCACTGGGCCGACAGGATCGTCGCCACCGACAACTCCAGCGGCGTGGTGAAGTCGAGTTCGCAGTACACATGCGGAAACGCGACCATCAGCGCCCGATTCATCCGGCGTGCACGACGCACAAGACCCAGGTGGGTCTCGTTTTTCACCGACCGCTTGGACGGCACCGCGACCGCGGCCGGCGCCTTCGCCGCCCGTGTCGGCGATCCCGGGGCCTTACGTGCACTCACCCGTTCAGATTAGCGATCGTGCGCGGGGTGATCGGCGCGCGCGTCGCCGCACTCGCCGCCAACGCTTTGGTCACAAAGCGATCACCACGGCCATTCTGGTTGGGAGTCGGCAACCCCTCCGGTGTTTACTGGGGGCCATGCAAGGACTCGCCGTGCTGCTGTTCCCGGCTGTGCTGATGCTCTTCGCGCTCGGCATGGAGAAGGTTCAAGCGTGGACCGACAAGGTCACGGTCAACCGTGACAACGTCGAGGAATTCCTGGAAGGCGCGGAGCCGCAGCACGTGGACACCCTCGCCCGCGAGGGGATGCCCGCCGCGCTGGACGAACTCCGCAACCGTCGGGCGGGTTGAGTCGTCGCGCATTTCCCGCAACGGGACACGCTCGCCATTGCGACGCCCGTGACCCATTCAACACTTATGCTGGTGGCGAGAGTAGCGTTGCACGAGGTGCGATGATCCGGTCGTACCCGGTGTTGTCACAGTGAGAAGGGACTCCTTGGTGGAGGAAGTACTGGCGCGGGCGGGCATATTCCAGGGTGTTGAGCCCTCTGCCGTTGCGGCGTTGACCAAGCAGCTGCAGCCCGCCGATTTCCCGCGTGGGCATGTCATCTTCCACGAGGGCGAACCCGGCGACCGGCTGTACATCATCCTGTCCGGCAAGGTGAAGGTCGGCCGTCGCTCGCCGGATGGACGCGAGAACCTGCTGACGATCATGGGGCCGTCCGACATGTTCGGCGAGCTGTCCATCTTCGATCCGGGTCCGCGGACCAGTTCGGCCACCACGGTGACCGAGGTGCGCGCGGTGTCGATGGACCGTGACGCGCTGCGCGCCTGGATCAAGGACCGTCCGGAGATCGCCGAGCAACTGCTTCGCGTCCTCGCCCGCCGCCTGCGTCGCACCAACAACAACCTCGCGGACCTCATCTTCACCGACGTCCCCGGCCGCGTCGCCAAGCAGCTCCTGCAGCTCGCGCAGCGTTTCGGCACGCAGGAGGGCGGCTCACTGCGCGTCACCCACGACCTCACGCAGGAAGAGATCGCCCAGCTCGTCGGCGCCTCCCGCGAGACCGTGAACAAGGCCCTCGCCGACTTCGCCCAGCGCGGCTGGCTGCGTCTGGAGGGTAAGAGCGTGCTGATCGCCGACTCGGAGCGCCTCGCCAGGCGCGCACGGTAAGAGCGGACCAGACCTGACAAAAGTGGGGGAAGAATCTTCTTCCCCCACTTTTCTGCTCTTCGGCAGGAAGTTTCTGGCCGACGATGACGAACCCCGCGGAAGAACACCGTCGGGCCCCGCAATGACCGTCGGACCGTGGTCATTCCCCCCGCAGGTACTCCAACTGCGCCTTCACCGACATCCGGGCCGCCGGCCAGAGCTTCTTGTCGACGTCGGCGTAGACCTTCTTGACCACCTTCATCGGCTTGGCCTGGTGCGCGGTGACACCCATCTCGTCGAGCGCGGCCTGGATCTGATCGATGCGCTCCTCGCGGTGCGCCTTGTAGAAGCGGGCCACCGGCTCGAGGGCCGGATGGTCGGGGCCGTGCGCGGGTAGCAGCGCCGCGTCGGCACCCTCGACGATGAGCCGGTTCAGCGACGCCATGTAGTCGCGCAGGCTGCCGTCGGCGGGGTCGATGACGGTGGTGCCGCTGCCGAGGATGGTGTCGCCGGTGAGCACCGCACGCGAATCCTCGTGCTCGACCAGGAAACTCACCGAGTCACCGGAATGGCCGGGGGTGAACAGGACGGTGATGCGCAGTCCGGCGATCTCGATGATCTCCCGGTCGCGCAGCGGCGGCGCGTTGCGACTGTGTTCGGCCAGCCGGGCGCGGGTGGGCGCACCGGTGTGTTTGGTCAACCGGTCGATGGCGCCGGTGTGGTCGAAATGCCGGTGGGTGATCAGCGTCAACGCGATACCCGGTTGGGCCGCAACGTTTTTCACATGTTTCTTGTGACGCGGCGGGCCCGGGTCGACGACCACACACTCGGCGTGGCCGGGTGCCCGCAGGATGTAGGTGTTGGTCCCGTCGAGTTCCATCACGCCCGGGTTCTCGCAGAGCAGCACCGACGCGAACGGGGTGACCTCGCGCAGCACGCCGTAGGCGGGATGGGAGACCGGCTCGTTCGCCGGGGTGGGTTCGTCGGGGGCTCCGACACCGGAATCCGTCATGCGCCCAGGGTAATCGCGCTCACACCGGCCGCCGGATCGGGTCGCCCGCGGCGCCCGCTGCTCACCCGGTGATCAGGTCATACGACAGCTTCGCCACCATCACCACGACGACGGCCAGCAGCACCCAGCGCACGAAGGCGCTGCCGCGCCCCAACGCCATCCGCGCCCCGATCTGCGCGCCGATCACGTTGCCGACCGCCAACGCCGCACCGAGCAACCACATCACATGCCCCTGCGCGGCGAAGACCGCCAGCGCACCGAGGTTGGTGCCGGTGTTGATCACCTTGGCCGTCGCCGAACTCTCCAGGAAGTTCGTCCCGACCAGCGCGGTCAGGGTGATGATGAGGAAGGTTCCGGTGCCCGGACCCATCACACCGTCGTAGAACGCGATGACGACGCCCGCGATCACCAGTCCGGCGATCATCGACGCCCGCGAACGTGGTGTGGCCGAACCGGATCCGAAGCCGGGGTTCAGGGCGACGAAGAGTCCCACGGCCACCAGCATCACCAGCACGATCGGTGTGAACACGTCGGTGGGCAGGCGGCTCGCGACGAAGGCGCCGGCACCCGAGCACACCACGGCGCAGGCGAACACCGGCGCCAGACGTCGCCAGTGCAGCGGCACCGCACGGGAGTACCGCCACGCCGCCGACGCGGTCCCCACGACCGCGGCGAGTTTGTTGGTGGCCAGCGCCGACGCCGGAGCGACGCCGGGCTGACCGATCAACAGCGCCGGGATGAGGATGAGCCCGCCGCCGCCGACGACGGCGTCGACCCATCCGGCGGCCGCCGCGGCGAGGATGAGCGCCGCGACGACCTCAGCGCTCACTGATCGGCGACCTCGACGATGAGTTCGACCTCGACCGGCGCGCCCAGCGGCAGTTCGGTCACGCCGACCGCCGATCGGGCGTGGACACCGGCGTCGCCGAAGATCTCACCGAGCAGGTCTGAGGCGCCATTGAGCACTCCGGGCTGACCGGTGAAGCCGGGTGACGACGCAACGAACCCCGTCACCTTGATCACGCGCACGACCGAGTCGATCCCGACGAGACCGTCGACGGCGGCCAGCGCGTTGATGGTGCACTGCCGGGCGGCCGCGGTGGCCTGATCCGGTTTGACGATGCCCTCGGCACCGACGCACACCTTGCCGCGCGCAGTCAGCTCGCCGTCGACGAACGGCAGCTGACCGGAGGTGTAGACGAGGTTCCCCGACCGCACCGCCGGCACGTAATTGGCCACCGGCTTCGGTGCGGTGGGCAGCGCGATTCCCAGTTCGTCGAGACGTCGGGTCCAGGTACCCATCGCGATCAGCCCTTCGGTCGCTTCAGGTAGGCGACGTGCTGCTCACCGGTCGGTCCGGGCAGCACGCTGACCAGCTCCCAGCCGTCGGCGCCCCACTGATCGAGGATCTGTTTGGTGGCATGGGTCAGCAGCGGAACCGTCACGTACTCCCACGGGGTCACTTCACTCATGTGGGTTAGCCTAACCGGTTTGTTCCCGCGGACTTCTACAGTGGATAGGGTGGGGCGATGGTCGACGATACTGCCGATGACGGCACGACACACACCGCCGGGGGCGGCGCCGGTGACGGCGCGCGGTATGCGGCGCAGGCCAGGGCCGACGACCTGGCCGACGATGTGACGGCAGCCGCCCTGCGCGAGGACACCGAGGACGTGACCGCGCAGAACTCCTGGCCGGACTCCGCGGCCCGCGCCCGGTTGCACTTCGTCTCCGGCAAGGGCGGCACCGGCAAGTCCACGGTCGCCGCGGCACTGGCGCTGACCCTCGCCGCCGACGGCAAACGCGTCCTGCTCGTCGAATGCGAGGGCCGGCAGGGCATCGCGCAACTCTTCGACAGCCCGCCGCTGCCACCGACCGACACGCGAATCGCCACGTCCGAGGGCGGCGGCGAGGTGTGGGCGCTGGCCATCGACATCGAGCACGCCCTGCTCGAATACCTCGACATGTTCTACAACCTGGGCTTCGCCGGCCGCGCGATGAAGCGCATCGGGGCGATCGACTTCGTCACCACCGTGGCCCCGGGTCTGCGCGACGTGCTCATCACCGGCAAGGTCAAGGAACGCATCATCGCAACCGACAAGAAGGGCACCCGGGTCTACGACGCGGTCGTCGTCGATTCGCCACCCACCGGCCGCATCGGCAGCTTCCTCGACGTCACCAAGGCCATGGCCGACCTGGCCAAGTCGGGACCGATCCGCAACCAGAGCGAGGGCGTGGCCCGGCTGCTGCACTCGGAGGAGACCGTGATCCATCTGGTCACCCTCCTCGAGGCGATGCCGATCACCGAGACAATCGAGGCGGTCGACGAACTGCGCGGCAAGGATCTGCACATCGGCAGCCTGATCATCAACCGCGTCAACCCGATTCATCTGCCCGCCGACTCGATCGACGACATCGCCGAGGGGCACATCGACGCCGCCACCGTGGCGAAGGGACTGACCGCGGTCGGCATCGACGCCTCCGAATCCGACTTCGCCGGACTGCTCACCGAGACCATCGAGCACGCCTCCCGGCTGCAGGCCCAGCAGGTCGCCAAGGCGCAGCTCGACGAGGTCGAGGTGCCCACCCTGGAACTGCCCACCCTCGGCGACGGCATCGACCTCGGCGGGCTCTACGAACTGGCCAATCTGCTGCAGAAAGCGGGCGCGTGATGCCACTGGACCTGAAGATGGGCGCCGTGCTGGCCGACCCGGAGACCCGCGTGGTGATCTGTTGTGGCGCAGGCGGAGTCGGCAAGACGACGACGGCCGCCGCGATGGCGCTGCACGCCGCCGAGGCCGGTCGGACCGTCGCGGTGCTGACCATCGACCCGGCCAAGCGGCTCGCCCAGTCACTGGGGATGAGCGAACTCACCAACGACCCGCAACCGGTCGCCGTCGACGGTGCCGGAACGCTGGACGCGATGATGCTCGACATGCGCCGCACCTTCGACGAGATGGTGCTCGAATACTCGACACCCGAACGCGCAGCGGCGATCATGGAGAACTCCTTCTACCAGACCGTGGCCGAATCCTTCTCCGGCACACAGGAATACATGGCCATGGAGAAGCTCGGCAAGCTGTTGGAGACCAATCGCTGGGATCTGATCGTCGTCGACACCCCGCCGTCGCGGAATGCACTGGACTTCCTCGACGCCCCGCAACGCCTCGGTTCGTTCCTGTCCGGACGGCTGATGAAGATGCTCGTCGGCGGTGGCCGCGGGGTGGGCCGGATGGTCACCGGCGCGATGAGCCTGGCGATGCGTGGCGTCTCCACCATCATCGGTGGCGACATGCTGCGTGATGTCGCCACCTTCGTGCAGTCACTGGACTCGATGTTCGGCGGTTTCCAGGACCGGGCGATGAAGACCTACGAACTGCTCAAGCAGCCCGGCACCCGATTCGCCGTGGTGGCCGCCGCGGAACCGGATGCCCTGCGCGAGGCCGCGTTCTTCGTCGATCGGCTCTCCGAGGAGTCGATGCCGCTGACCGGACTGATCCTCAACCGCACCCACCCCAACCTCACCGGCATCACCGAGGACGCCGCGCGGGCGGCGCTGGAGCGCAGCGACGGCGACCTCGACGAACTCACCCGCGGCGTGCTGCTGGTGCACGCCGAACGCGCCGGGACGGCCAAGCGTGAGGTCCACCTGCTGCAGCGGTTCACCGCCGCCCACCCCACGGTGCCGATCGTCGGGGTCCCGTCGCTGCCGTTCGAGGTCGCCGATCGGGTCGCGTTGCGCGCGGTCGCCGAGCAGATCACCGGGCGGGGCTGACGCATCACATACATCGGGGGATGGGCGCGCCACTGTGCGGGTTCGGCGGTTCTCGGCGGGTTGCTCACCACATTCGGCGCGGCACTGTTCCAGGGACTCGCCAGCCCCGGCGGCCGCGGCTACGTGACCTACATCGCGGTGTGGCCGGAACCCGCCGATGGCTTCGGGTCGGAGACGCTGCGTTATCTGACCGTCGCGGTGATCGGCATCGTGATCGGCGCGCTCGCCGCAACGGTCTCGTATCTGACCGGCGCCCGGGCCGCCCCGGCCGGCTCCCGCGTCGGCCTGACCGTGACGGCCGGACTCGTCGGCATCACGCTCGGACTGGCGCCCGTTCTCGCGATGCTGACGGTCACCGACTACCCGGACGTCTCACCGCTGCTGATCTACGGGGTCTGTGGCGTCCTCGCGTACGTGCTCGCCGTGGCCGCGATCGGCCTGGCGCTGAGGGCCGTCGGAGATGAGCGGGTGCGGTCGACGATGTACGCCACCGCGGCCGTGTTACCGATCGGGGCGGTGGCGGCCACGGCCGGCGGGGTGCTGAGTGCATGGACGCTCGGGTTCTCGACCACGACGTCGACCTGGATCGTCGTGGTGATCCTGGTGATCGGTGTGCTGGGCGCCACGCTCGCGGTGGCGCGCGGGGTGGCACTGCGGCGGGCGGGCCGGGGTGCGGGCCACGACTCTCACCCGGTCTGAACGCGAATCGTTCCGCCCGGTTCCGACCTGGATCAGAAACGTCACATCACCGGCGGGATGTACCCGGCCGGTGATGTGTGAAGTGACTTCTCTGCGCTACCTCAGCCCGCGACCCGCTGACGCCGACGCTGCGCCTCGAAGAACTCCGCCCACGAGGTGACCTCGGGATGCTGACGCAGCAGCGCGCGACGCTGACGTTCGGTCATGCCGCCCCAGACGCCGAATTCGACCCGATTATCGAGCGCGTCGGCGCCGCACTGCAGTTGCACGGGGCAGTGGCGGCAGATGGTGGCGGCCTTGCGCTGGGCGGCGCCACGAACGAACAGATCGTCGGGATTCTCGCCGCGGCAGCGCGCCTGCGACACCCACGTCAATCGCGCCTCTTCCGTTGAAACCGCCGCTGTCGCCATCGTCGCCCCTGTCTGTCGTTGTGTGCCGGCCACCCGCGTCGCCGGCTTCTCGACTGCAACCCGCCTATTCGAGATCGCCGCGTCGTATTTGATACATACAACACTCTGTCGGACCTGATGTTAAGTGAGTCACATTCTGCCCTCAATCTAGGGATCTGTGCTGAGGACCGCAACCCCTGGGCCGGAAAAACTGGCACACACGTGCAGACTTGACGAATCGTCGCAGTTCAGAAGGCATGCCGTGGTCGATGACGTCGCCCGCGGTCGAGGCTGCGCGGGTGTTGACGAAATCACACGTATCCTGTCGTGGTGCCGATCTCGAAGAAGCTGGGGCCACTCGCCGCGGCGTGTGTGCTCGCCGGTGTGTTGGTCGCCGGACTCCTCTATCCCGTGGCCACCGGAATCGGAGTCGTCTCCAATCGGGCGGCATCGGCGGTGGAGAACGTCTCCTCCGAACTGCTCAACGGCACCCTGCCGGAGGTCACCACGATGACCGACGCGGCGGGCAATCCGATCGCGTTGCTCTTCGATCAGTACCGCTATCAGGTCGGCTACAACGACATCTCGCAGAACATGATCGGCGCGATCATCTCGATCGAGGATCGGCGCTTCCTCGAACACGACGGGGTCGACTGGAAGGGCACGATCCGCGCGGCGCTGAAGAACTCGTCGTCCGGCGAGGTGCAGCAGGGCGCGTCGACCCTGGATCAGCAGTACATCAAGAACTATCAACTGCTCGTGCTCGCCCGTACCGAGGCCGACCGGCAGGCCGCCACCGAGACCACCCCGGCGCGCAAGCTGCGTGAGGTACGGATGGCGTTGACGATGGAGCAGTCGCTGATCGAGCAGGCCAAACGCAAGGGCCTCTCGGACGCCGCCGCCAAGCAGGAGGCGAAGAAGCAGATCGTCACCCGCTATCTGAACGTCGTGCCGTTCGGCAACAACGCCTACGGCATCGAGGCCGCGGCGCAGGTGTACTTCAACTCGCACGCCAAGGATCTGACTGTCGAGCAGGCGGCGCTGCTCGCCGGAATGGTGCAGTCCAGTAGCGCGCTGAATCCGTACACGAACCCCGAGGCGGCGTTGGCGCGGCGCAACACCGTGCTCGACACGATGATCCAGAACTTCCCGGATCGCCGCGACGAACTCATCGCCGCCAAGGCCAAGCCGCTGGGCGTGGTGCCCAACCCGAACATCCCGACCCAGGGGTGCATCGGCGCCGGGAACAACGGCTTCTTCTGTGACTACGCGCTGCAGTTCCTGGCCGAGAACGGCATCTCGCGGGACTCGGTGATGCGCGGCGGCTACATCATCAAGACCACGATGGATCCGCAGGTGCAGCGGTCGGTGCAACGCGCCCTGCAGACCCAGGCCGACCCGCAGGCCGACGGCGTCGCCAGCGTCATGAGCGCGATCCGGCCGGGCACGACGTCACACCCCGTGCTGGGCATGTCGTCGAGCCGCAACTACGGCCTGAACCAAAACGCCGACGAGACCGTGCAACCGCAGCCGTTCTCCCTCGTCGGTGACGGCGCCGGGTCGGTGTTCAAGGTGTTCACCACGGCTGCGGCCCTGGAGAAGGGCGTCATCGGCACCGGCTCCAACATCCCGGTGCCCGCCTTCCTCGCCGTCCAGGGCATGGGTAACAGTGGCGGTTCCTACGGCTGCCCGGCCAACAGTTACTGCGTGCGCAACGACGGGCGGTACCCGGCGACGATGTCGATCAGCCAGGCGCTCGCGCAGTCCCCGAACACCGCGTTCGTCGGGTTGCTGCAGCAGACCGGGGTGAAACCGACCGTCGACATGGCGGTGCGGCTGGGTCTGCGGTCCTACAACACCCCCGGCACGTCGGGCAGCGGCGACAAGTCGATCGCCCAGTACGTCAAGGACGGCAACTTCGGTTCGTTCACCCTCGGGCCGTTCCCGGTCAACGGGCTGGAACTGTCCAACGTCGCCGCGACGCTGGCCTCCGGCGGTGTGTGGTGCCCGCCCAATCCGATCGGGTCGATCAACACGATCAAACGCGACGAGAACCTCAACGCGGTCCCGGGACCGGACGGCAATCCGGTGCTCAACGCCGTGCCGTTCAACCCGCCGGCCTGTGACCGCGTCGTCGAAGAGGGACTGGCCAATTCGCTGGCCGTCGCGATGGGCCAGGACGATCGTGGGGGAGGCACCTCGGCCGCCGCGGCCGGGGCCACCGGATGGAATCTGCCCGTCTCCGCCAAGACCGGTACCACCGAGGCGCATCGTTCCGCGGCGTTCCTCGGCTTCACCAACAACATCGCCGGCTCGGTGTACGTCTACAGCGACGGACCCAACCCGGAGGGCATCTGCACCAGCCCGCTGCGGTCCTGCTACGACGGAAACCTGTACGGCGGTTACGAACCCGCGCGCACCTGGTACTCGGCGATGCTGCCGGTGGCCAACAACTTCGGCCCGACCGCGTTGCCGCCGTCCGATCCGCGGTATGTGGCCGGCACCAGCCGTGGCCGCATCCCGAACGTCACCGGACTGACCGCCAGCGACGCGACCTCGCGCCTGCAGGCCGCCGGATTCAAGGTCACCCAGCTCGAGGTCGACTCCGCCCGCCCGCAGGGCACCGTGCTCTTCACCGCGCCGTCGGATTCCGCACAGCCGGGTACCACCATCACGATGTACGTGAGCAATGGTCGTCGCGCCGAGGGCGGCAGCGGTGAGCCGACGCAGACCACCGTGCAGGTGCCCGGCGTCGGACCGGTGATCATCGACCTGCCCGGCTGAGGCGCGCGCCGGCGTGCCCGGTGAACACGCCAACCGGCGTGTCGGGCAACCGGTGTACGCGTATCGTGGGGTGATGTCCATCCTCGATGCGAACCTGGTTCGGCAGCTCGATCGCCACCTCCCGACGTCGACGACGGCCCGCTCGGTGGCAGCCGGCGCCGGACTCGCGGCCGCCGGACTCTTCTACTCGACGGTGATCGAACGCAATGCGTTCACGCTGCGGCACACCACCATGTCGGTGCTCGAGCCGGGCGCCACACCGCTGCGGGTGCTGCACATCAGCGATCTGCACATGATGCCCGATCAGCGCCTCAAGCAGGCGTGGGTGTCCGAACTCGATGCGCTCGAACCCGACCTGGTGATCAACACCGGCGACAATCTCGCTCACCCGCAAGCGGTTCCGGCGGTCATCCAGTCCCTCGGCGGGCTGCTGTCGCGGCCCGGCCTGTTCGTCTTCGGGTCCAATGACTACTTCGGCCCGAAACCGAAGAACCCCTTCAAGTACTTCCGGACCGAACACAAGCGGACCCACGGGGCACCGCTGCCGTGGCAGGATCTGCGGGCCGCTTTTGTCGAACGCGGCTGGCTCGACGCCACCCACACCGTGCGCGAACTCGAGGTCGCCGGCGTCCGGGTGGTCGCTGCGGGCGTCGACGACCCGCACATCGAACGCGACCGCTACGACACGATCGCCGGCCGTCCCAACCCGCTCGCCCAACTCCGACTCGGGCTGACCCACTCGCCCGAGCCCCGGGTTCTGGATCGCTTCGCCGCCGACGGCTACGACCTCGTGCTGGCCGGGCACACCCACGGCGGCCAGCTCTGCCTGCCGTTCGTCGGTGCCCTCGTCACCAACTGCCACCTGGATCGTTCCCGGGTGAAGGGCCCATCCAATTGGGGCTCGACGATGAAGCTGCACGTCAGCGCCGGCCTGGGCACCTCGCCGTATGCCCCGGCCCGATTCTGCTGCCGCCCTGAGGCCAGCCTGCTCACGCTGACGCCCGTCTCGCACGGTGACGCCACCTTCGACGAGGATCAGTCACTGCCGCAGCTGGCCACCGACGCGCACTGAGACGCGGCCACGTGCCCACCGTCGGCGACAGTCTGGCCGAGGAGGTCTCGGTTTTCGCCTTCGACACCTTCGGGACCGTCACCGACTGGTTCAGCGGTATCCGTGCCGCGGTGGCCGAGGAGATCGGCGACGTCGACGCCGCCGAGTTCACCCGCGAGTGGCGTCGGCGCTACTCCCCCATCCTGGCCCGGGTCGAATCCGGTGAACTGGAATGGCGCGGCCTGGACGATCTGCAGGCCGAGACCCTCGGCCTGGTGGCAACCGGGTTCGGCGTCACTCTCGACACCGGCGCCGCCACCCGACTGGTACGGGCGTGGCGAACCATCCCCGGCTGGCCCGACGCGGCATCCGGTCTCGCTCGCCTGCGGAGCCGATTCACGGTGTGCGCGTTGAGCAATGGGAGTGTGGCGTTACTATCCGCGATGGCCAAGCACAACGGCTTCGGTTGGGATGTCATCGGCGGTTCGGACCTCTGGCGGCATTACAAGCCGCATCCGGCGACCTACCTCGGCATCGCCGAACTCCTCGAGGTGACGACCGATCAGGTGATGATGGTGGCGACCCATCAATCCGACCTCGACGCCGCACGTTCGGTCGGCCTGCACACCGCATTCATCGAACGCCCCCTCGAATGGGGTGATGCGTCATTGAAAGACGATTCCGGGTCGGCGGACAACGATGTCCATGCCCGCGACATCCTCGATCTGGCAAGCCAACTCGGCTGTTGATCCCGACCAGCGGGTTCATCCTTTTCGGGCGATGCCCACCCATGTGACCGGGCGTGAGAATGATTTCCGGAAACATTTTCACGAAAGGGGCATTGTCATGTCGGCACCAGTTCAGGATCGGCATCCGGTCCGCCAGGGGTTCGCGGGCGGCGCCACCATCGGCGCCGGCGTCCTGCTGCTCGTCGCCGGCGTCCTCGGCTTCCTGTCGGGGATCTCGGCCATCGTCAACGACGACCTGTTCGTCGTCGGACCGCAGTACGTCTACCAGTTCGACCTCACCACGTGGGGCTGGATCCACCTCATCGTCGGCATCCTCGCGATCGCCATCGCCTTCGGGATGTTCGTCGGCGCCACCTGGGCCCGCGTGTGCGCGGTGATCATCGCGGCGATCTCGATCATCGCGAACTTCCTGTGGCTGCCCTACTACCCCTGGTGGTCGGTCCTGGTCATCGCGTTGGATCTGTTCGTCATCTGGGCCGTGTGCACCTGGAAGACCGACTGAGAACCGGGCCACCGTCGCATCCGGTGATACGACGACGACCCGGCCGAGTTCGCACTCGGCCGGGTCGTGTCATGCGGCGATCGGATTCGATCGATGGGCGATTATCGACGGGCGATGAAGTGTGACTGAGGTCGTCGCCTGCACTTCCGATCACCGTCGGTTCACTCCGCGTTCCGTCGCTTTGGAGTGACCCGTTTCCGCCAGAAGGATGATCACCACACCCACGTGCTTATCCTCGGGATCATCGCAAACGATGTACCAGATTCGACCTCCACCAGTCACCTCGTACTGTCAGCGAACATACTCGCGCCCTTCGTAAGTCGCCGTCGCGAGCTTTCCCTTCAACGGGTGTACACGACCTTGGCGCCTCTCCAACGGCGTGCGCGTGAGATAGTCCCACGCGTCGGTCGCAGCATACTTCGCTCCCGCGAGGAACGCCTGCCAACCTTGGTGCGCCCTGCTGTTTCCGCAACAGACCAGGCACTCCGACTTCTTGACAGGACGGGGTACCTGATTACGAATGTCACTCAAGGCTGCTCGGCAGGGACCGGGGAGGTCGTGATCTCGGGACCATTACCAGGGATGAACCCGGCAGCATAGGCCGCCGCGGTTCCCCGCCACGCGTCGTACTCATCGAGCAATCGCTGATAGATCCCGAGTTCAACGGCGCTCCACAGCAAGCTGTCGATCTCCGCAGCACATTCCTGCTGCTGGTCATCGTCCAACTGACCGAACCACGCGTCGACAGCGCGAAGAGCATCGATCACATGCCCGTGCGTATGGGTGGCACGCATGAGCCGCGACGCCAAAGCAATCCCCGCCTCGCGGCTTTCGAGGTCACCAGCCCGCATCAGCACAAGGTCCGCAGCATCACGACGCGTGATACGGACAGCACCGTGCTCTGCCTCTGCGATCACCTCATTGGGGTGGCGCAGCAGGTCGGTAAGAGTGTGAGTGGTGCCCATGGTGTCAATCTTAGTGCACATCAGATAAACCTCTGATGTTTCTTCCACAAGCCGCGCGGACCCGGAAATGGTGCCGTCAGAGCCACTATTCGCGAGGAGTCCACCGCACTTCGGACCGTCGGCTCACCACCGCGACCACAGTCAGCGGGCCGGCCGTTCCGGCCATACGGACAAGTAAGGCGCTGACCCGGAAAACCAGGTCAGCGCCCTGCTGTCGTCTCAACCAACGAGTCGGGGTGGCGGGATTCGAACCCACGACCTCTTCGTCCCGAACGAAGCGCGCTACCAAGCTGCGCCACACCCCGTGTGCAACCTGCGATAGCTTACCCCCGGAGTCCGCCGGGAGTTAAATCGGCTGGTCAGCGTGCCAATCCACGACTCATTGTGAGTCGAATCCGCCCAACACATCCCCTCCGATCTCAGGTTCGCGTAAGGATGGGATCACGCACGTCGCGTACAGGAAAGGACCGCACATCATGAGCAGTTCCATCGAGGATCGCGAGATCAACTCGTCCACCAAGACCGGCTTCGCACTCGGGATCTCGATCGTCGCCGCGGCGTTGCTGTTCGTCGCCGGCATCGTGGCGATCTTCGAGGGCATCGCAGCCCTCAGCAACGACGAGATCCTGGTGGTGGGCGTCGACTACACCTTTGAGCTCGATCTGACGTCGTGGGGCTGGATCCACATCATCGTGGGCGTCATCGCCGTCGTCATCGCCGGTGGTCTCGCCGTCGGTACCGCCTGGGGCCGGGTGGCGGCGATCGTCATCGCGTCGCTGTCGATCATCGCCCAGTTCCTGTGGCTGCCCTACTACCCCGCCTGGGCCATCCTCATCATCGTCCTCGACATCATCGTGATCTGGGCGGTGGCCACCTGGAGTCCGGCCAACGCCTGACGGCGCTCGGGTGTCGACGGGCTGCCTCGTGGCGGCCCAGCCCGCCGTCGTCTCCGGCGGGCACCGCTCACCCATCCGGATCACCCGTTCGCGGCGAATGGCTGACGTTCACAGAACGAAAGGGAGTTCCACCATGCCGCTCGCGCGCCGCACCATCCGTCTGTTGCTCGTGCCCCTGGCCGTCATCGGCGCGGCGGGTGCGATGATCATCGCACCCGCCACCGCCGACGCCGCGCCACTGAAGCCCGTTCCGAAGCTCGACGTGCAGCGCTACCTGGGCACGTGGTGGCAGCAGGCCACGATCCCGTCGTTCTTCGGTGTCCGCTGCGCCAAGGACACCAACGCCACCTACGGCGTCATCGACGCGACCACGATCAGCGTCGACAACAAGTGCACGTCGTTCACTGGGCAGCCCGATGGCATCAAGGGCAAGGCGACCGTGGTCGATCCGGTGAGCAACGCCCAGCTCATCGTCACCTTCCCGGGTGTCCCCAACACCATCGATCCCGGCAAGACCCCCAACTACATCGTCTCGTGGGTGGCCGACGGCGCGACACCGGACGCCCCCTACGAGTACGCGGTGGTCGGCGACCCGTCACGCCTGTCGGGATTCGTGTTGTCCCGCAAGAAGGTCCTGACCACCGCGGAACTGCGGATGCTCAAGGATGCGACGGAGAAGGTCGGCTTCAACTCGTGCACCTTCCTCATCTCGCCGACCACCGGTGGGCGCAGCGACTATTCGCCACTCTGCACGGTCTGAAGATCCGCGATCGGGTCGGTGCGGTTGCGCCCGGTGCCCACCTGATCGGTCGTAGCCTGATCAGGTGAGCACCCCCCGCCCGCCCGAAGCGCTGTTGGCCGATGCCTACCGCATCGCCGACGAGATCCTCTATCCCGCCGCCGGCGAGGTGGACCGCATCGGGATCATCCCCGAATCCCATTGGTCCCACCTCGCCGGCGCCGGACTGTTCGGGATCGCCGACGCCGGGGCACGTCTCGATCTCACCGCAGTCCTCGAGATCCAGGAGGTCCTCACCAGCGGTTGCCTGTCCACCGCTTTCACCTGGCTGCAGCATCACGGCGTGGTCATCGCCCTGTCCTCGACGTCCAATGCGGCCCTGCGTTCGGAGTTGTTGGCCGACACGGTGAGTGGACGGCTGCGCGCCGGTGTCGCCCATGCCGGCGTGGTACCCACCCCGCCGCGGATGACGGCCACCCGCACCACCGACGGCTGGATCATCGACGGCTACGCCCCGTTCGTCAGTGGCTGGGACATCATCGACCTCCTGCAGATATCCGCCCGCGACGTCGAGACCGACGACGTGATCGCCGCCATCCTGCCCGCGCGTCGCCCGATCCCCGAGATCACCGCGAGCCCCATGCACCTGTCGGCCGGAAATGCCACCAGCACAGTGTTTCTGCGCGTCGAGGGCCTACGGGTGAGCGACGCACAAATCGTCAGTCGCGTCTGCCTCGACGACTTCTTCGCGAGCCAGAACATCGGCCTGCGCATCAACGGCACGCTCCCCTTCGGCCTCGTTCGACGCGCCACGGCACTGCTGGAGCGACTCGACGACGTGCACGCCGCCCGAGCACTACGCGAACGGGCCGGTGTGATCCGCGCACGCCTCGACGAATCCCTGTCCGACACACCGGCACTCCTCGACGCCCGCGCCGATGCCGCCCGACTGGCCGTCGAGGCCACCTCCGCACTCGTCGCCGCCGACGGCGGCCGCGCCCTGGTGACCGGCTCCACCCCGGAACGCCTGGCCCGCGAGGCGATGTTCACCCTGGTCGCCGCGAGTCGACCTCAGGTGAAAGACCTTCTCGTCCAACGATTCAGCGGAGCCGATAACCCGAGTTAAGCCCAATACCGTTCAGTTAAGGTTGCAAGGGTGTAGTTTGTAGGGTATGCCTCGTGCTGGGTGGGTGAAGCCTGAGTCGGATCGTCGGTTGTCGGATGTGGTGTCGGTGGGTGTGTTGATGCGGACGTTTCCGCCGGATGTGGTGGATGAGGTGATCGCGGCGGCGGGCCGGACCGAGGTGCGTCATCGGGCGTTGCCGGCGCGGGTGATGGCGTATTTCTCGATTGGGATGGCGTTGTATGCCGAGGGCTCGTATGAGGATGTGTTATCCCAGCTCACGGATGGTTTGTCGTGGGCGTCGGGGTGGGAGGAGTCCTATCGCGTTCCGGGGAAGTCGGCGATTTTTCAGGCGCGCTCGCGTCTGGGGTCGGCGCCGATGAAGGCGTTGTTCGAGCGAGTGGCGGTGCCGTTGGGGAGCGAGTCGACGCCGGGGGTGTGGTTGGCGGGGCGTCGGCTGGTTGCGGTGGATGGGACGTGTCTTGATGTGGCGGACTCGGCGGTCAATGATGAGTTCTTCGGGCGGCCCGGGGTGAACAAGGGTGAGCGGGCGGCGTTCCCGATGGCGCGGCTGGTGGCACTCGCCGAGTGCGGCACGCACGCCATTTTCGCCGCCGCGGTGGGCACGTACGCGCAGTCCGAGGCGGTGCTGATCGAGTCGTTGCTGCCGCGTCTGACGTCGGGGATGCTGGTCACTGCTGATCGTGGAGTGTTCTCGTATGCGTTGTGGCGCAATGCTATAGCGACGGGGGCGGATCTGTTGTGGCGGGTGAAGACCTCGGGTACAGGCCCGAAGCCGCGGCATGTGAAGGACTTGCCGGATGGGTCGTGGCTGGCTGAGCTGCAGCAGACGCATTCGGCTGCGGCGCGGCGCGCTGAGCCGATGCTGGTGCGGGTGATCGACTACACCATCGATGACGGTCGGGAGAACGCCGAGCAGTATCGGTTGCTGACCACGATCCTGGACCCGGACGAGGTCGGTGCGGTCGAGTTGGCTGCGGCCTATACCGAGCGGTGGGAGATCGAGATTGCCTTCGATGAGCTGAAAACCCACCAGCGTGGGCCCCGTACCGTGCTGCGCTCGAAGTCTCCTGATCTTGTGCTGCAGGAGATTTGGGGGCATCTGTGTTGTCACTATGCGATCCGGTCGTTGATGGTCGAGGCCGCCGGTCACGCCGGCCACGATCCTGACAGGGTCAGTTTTGTTGCCGCACTGAGGATTACTCGCCAATCGGTCGCCCACCAGGGCGACTTTCCCCCCTCACGACCCTGACACAACCAGCCACAGCTGGCTCACCTTCCTCACTCGCCTCACGCGCAGACTCAACCCTGCACGCCGCCGCAGAGCTAACCCACGTGTCGTCAAACGCAAATACGTGAAATGGCACGTCAAACGCGCTCACCACGCCGCCTGGCCGCAACCGACACAGTCACCGGTCTACGCAACCGCACCGCTTAACTGAACGGTATTGGAGTTAAGCCACTTTCCGTTGACAGCGCTCTCCGTTCCGCTGACAGCGCCCAGACGTCGGCCCGTTTCGCGTTACTGACCCGTCGATTCGGTTCGGGCACCGAAGTCCCGCAGGAACAGCGCCTCGGCAACGGCGAGATTCTCGATCTCGGACGGGTCGACGCTCTCGTTGGGTGCGTGGATCAGGCAGCTCGGCTCCTCGACACCGAAGAGCATGATCTCGGCGTCGGGGAAGGTCTCCTGCAGCACCGTGCACAGTGGGATCGACCCGCCCTGGCCCTGCTGCACCACCTCGTGGTCGTAGGCGCTGCGCAGCGCGGCCGAGATCGCCTCGAAGGCGGGCCCCTCGGTGGAACCGGAGAACGGCTTTCCGGTGGCCTCGCGTTCGAATTCCACCCGGGCGTTCCACGGCGTCACCGCCCGTAGGTGTTCGATCAGCGCATCCTGCGCCACGGCCGGGTCCATGCCCGGCGGTACCCGGAGATTGATCCGCGCCCGCGCCTTGGGCGTCACCGATGCCGACGATCCGACCACCGGCGAGCAGTCGATGCCGAGGACGGTGGCTGCCGGTCGCGCCCAGACCATTTCGGCGATGCTGCCCGAACCGACGACGTCCACACCGTCGAGAACCGTTGCGTCCTTGCGGAATTGCTCCTCGGCGTAGTCGATACCGGTCCACTCCTGATCGGCGTCCACCCCGCGGACGGTGGTGTTGCCGTCGGCGTCGCGCAGGGTGGCGAGCATCGCGATCAGCGCCGCCAGGGCGTCCGGGGCGGCACCGCCGAACATGCCGGAATGCATGGCCGACGACAAGGTTTCGACGCTGACGACGACATTGGCGATCCCACGCAGACTGGTGGTCAAGGTGGGGCGACCGACGCCGATGTTGCCGGAGTCGAGAATGAGGATGGCGTCGGCGCTCAGCAGTTCCGGATGCTTGGGCACGAAATCCTCGATGCCGCCGGAACCCTGTTCTTCCGAGCCCTCCCCGATGATCTTGACGGTGACGCCCAGATCCTTGCCGAGGGCCCGCAGCGCCGTGAGGTGGACGGCGATGTTGCCCTTGCAGTCGGCGGCGCCACGCCCGTACCAGCGTCCGTCGCGTTCGGTGAGGGTCCACGCCGGCGTCGTCCAGGCCTGTGAGTCCAGCGGCGGCTGCACGTCGTGGTGGAAGTACAGCAGCACCGTCGGCGCTCCCGGCGGACCGGGGATGTGTCCGGTCACCGCACGGGACCCGTCGGAGGTGACATGTGCGGCCACGTCGGACACCCCGGCGTCGGTGAACGCCTCGATCAGCCAGTCCACCATCTTCGCGCACTCCGGCGGCTCCGGCCGGGACGGATCGAAGACCGACTCGAAGGCCACCATCTCGGTCAGATCCTCACGGGCCCTGGGCATCAATGCGCTCACCCGTTCGCGAATCTCGTCCACACTCACGTCAGTTCTCCTCCGATGCAGTACTGACCGGCTCGGTACCGATCCCCGGGTCGCGCCCGAATCCCCATTGTCGCAGCAACCGGCGCAATTGCCCGCCGAAGCCGGCGCGGTCACTCGCCTGATTTGCCGGTGCGAGTCCACCACGGCAGCACGAGCAGTGACGCCACGAAAAAACACAGCGCACCGACGAAGGTGCCACCGCCCGCGAGCGTGGCATCGAGGGCATCACCTCGGACGTCACATAGGCGGCCACCGCCGACACCATGAAGGCGATGCATCCGAGCATGTTGATCTGCGTCGCCCACCAGTCCACATCTCGCGGGTTCCATAGCGTCTCGGCCCGCGTGTAGGCGATGACGACGAGCACACCACTGATGAGGAAGGCCACCGATCCGGCGAAGTCCGGTCGCCAGACATGATGCTTCTCTGCCTGCACGGTGCCGACCGTCAACGCGGCCGAGGTGCTCACGTTGAACAGCACCGTACCGAACGACTGCGTCGACGCAGCCAGCCAGTCGTCGCTGAATGCCCTTGCACCCGAGCCCTTCTCGGTCAGTATCATCGGCCCGCTGTCGACCAGTGGCGCGCGTCGTAAGTGTCTGAACGGTTGGTTTGCTGCGATAATGGGGTATGGCGAATCGTCCTGCTGCAGCATTGATGTTGGGTGATGGTGGTCGTGAGGTGCTGGAGTCGTGGACTCGGTCGGGCTCGGTGCAGGCGTCGGCGGCGAAGCGGGCGCGGATGATGCTGCTCGCTGCTGATGGTGTGGCGAATCGGCGGATCGCGGAGTTGGTAGACGCGTCGCCGACGACGGTGATCGCGTGGCGCGAACGCTACCTTGAGCGCGGTCTGGCCGGCCTGACTGATCGTGCACGCGCTGGGCGGCCGCGGCAGGGCTGCGGGACCTCGCGATCGCCGCGCTCCTCTGGACGCTCGGACACATCCTCTACGCCCGCGATCACGGGCACTACAAGTCTCGACTCGTCGCCCGCGCCGACGCCTGCGTCACGTGCTGCGTCTACTCGCCCGCCCCGACCACGAGACCCGCCCACACACGAAGCGGCCTACGTGTCCCCGTTACAGGGGAATCGTGGCGCGAAGTGCCACCAACCACCACCGTTCAGGTTGTCAAGTGTCTGGTTCTCTGTTCTAATCCTTGTGGTAGTGGATTTTGGGGATCACGTTCACCATTCGCCAAACCCGGCAGTCGGGTCGATACCGGCGAATCTGGAAGGGGGGGTTGGACATGGCGCAGGCCATCCTGATTGGGGCCTTCTACGTAGCAATGATGGTGGTCAATGTGGTTTTCGTCGGTTTGGTTGCAGCGAACCGGGTGAAGCCGAATCGGCTTGTCGGCATTCGGATTCCGGCGGCGTTTAGGAGCGCTGAAGCCTGGACTTCAGTTCAGAAGGCGGCGGTGCCGTTTCGACTGACAGCGTCCGCCGTATACGCGGCCGGGCTCGTGGTTCTCATCAGTGGTGTAGACGTGAGCCGGTTCGGACTGCTCGTCGTCGTGGTCTGCGTCGATCTTGCCCTCTATGTAGTCGGGCACGTCGTGGGGAATCGCAGGGCGAAGTCTTTGTAGGACAACGTTATATAGGTGACGCAATCCGGGGAGGTATGCACGTGTTTAGCGTGATCAAGAAGTACAAGCTCGGTGCCGTGGTGATCGGGGTAGCAGCGGTCGCTGCCGTTGCCGCTGCCGTGATTCCAGCCGCACTGGTAGACAGTTCGCATCACGCGGCCGCGACAGCACGGCCGGCGCAGGCGAAATACGGCGATTACGACGTGATCGATGCGGTGGTGTTCAGCCAGGGGCGGATCGTTGACGACCATCCCGGGCTGAAGGCGAAGCTGCTGAACAGTTCCGTGCAGCCGTTGGACCCGGAGCCCCGGCAGAAGTTTGAACAGTTTGTCCTGCAACGAAACCCCGACTTTCACGATGTCGTCACCGTGCCGCTACAGTCCGGAGATCCGTACGCAGCACAGCAGGCGCTGAGAACGTTGTCCACGAAGGTGACCGAGGCCGTTGACGCACCGCAGCGTGACAACGCGGCCGTACTCGGCAACACCTCCCTGAGTCAAGGAGTAAGGCAAGGGGCGGTCGCCCGCGCTGCCGGGTTCGCCTGGCACGATAGCTGGCTAGCGACCGAGGGGTACATCGCAGCCGTGTGGGCGGCGGCCGCGGTGCACACCGTCGGCGGCGCTGTAACCGTGGCGGTCGCGCTCTACGTGGCCCCGGCGGTGGCGACGTATGAGTTCAAGGTGAACTCAGCGGACGATCTCACGAAGAACAGCATGGTGGCCGCGCTGGCCAGCAGCCTTGCGTAGATGACCGAGGCTAACCGCCAGGCTGAGGACGGCACCACGCTAACGCCAGGCCGGACCGCGAATCCGCGCCGGGTGTTAGGTGTTTTCGCCGGTGCCGCCACGGCGGTGCTGCTGCTCTTCGGTGTGACCATCTTCTACACGCTGCCGAGCAACGTGCTGTCGCAGCGAGACGACGACAGCGCCGTGCGCGAAGCCGTCCGGGTGCTCGCCGCGCAGCAGTTCGGCTACTTCACAAAGGACCAGCGCGGCGACCAGGCCGTCGTGTACCGGCTCGATGGGAACGGCACGATTCACAACCTGATGAAAACGCCGCAGAACCTACCGTCAAACCTGTTCGGCTGGTCCAGGATTCAACGCGCCCAGGGGCCGGAGGTGGCCGATCTGCTGAACTTCAACCCTGACCTGCAGTGGCGCGAGTGCAACAGTGCCGCTGAGGCGTGCATCAAGACGAACGCTGACATGCCGAGCACTGCTGCCACCACGAAAACCCATCGTCACACCATCTGCGGCGAGGTATACGTGGTGGTCGAACGCACCGTGGACTGGAGCTTCCGCAAGCTGGTCGACTATGACCGCCGCGCAGTGAGAGTGAGCCATGTCGACGTGGCGTGCTGACTTCTCCGACATCTTGACGTCACTGCTGACGACGATCACACGATTTGATCATCGTAACCGGTGGTGGGCAGTCGGCCGTTCCCTCCTCGCGGCCGCCACCATGTCAGTAGTTCTGCTGACACCGCTGGACTACCTGTTCACTCCGGTGGCCGGTATGCCTGGACCCCGCTGTGGTGGTGTACGAGCCGTCTCAATGCTGTGTATTGGCAACCCGGACAGTTTCCAGGAACTGCGTCGCTGGCTACTGGTACTGATCCTGGCCGTCGTAGCCAGCGGTTGGCGGCCCCGATATACAGCGCTGCTGCATCTGTGGGCGACCTATTCCATCGCCGTGGCGATCACCCTGCCCGACGGTGGCGAAGCTATCGCTGTGATCGTCTGCGGTTTGATCACCCCGCTCGCGTTCGCCGACGACCGAACCTGGCACTGGCAGCAGCCTTCTCGACCGCTATCGGACGAATGGTCGGCTCTTGCACTGGTATTCACGATCGCACTCCGTCTGCAACTCGTGTACATCTACCTTGACACGACGTTCGCCAAGTTCGGCAACACCGCCTGGGTGGAAGGGTCGGCGATGTACTACATCTCCCGCGACTCGGCGTTCGGCGACGGAGGACTGTTTCACGTCCTGAACCTGGAGGTAACCAGGACCGCGCTGGGAACGATCCTGCTGTCGTGGGGCGCGCTGGTCATCGAGGCGCTGATCGCGTTCCTGCTATTGTTCAGCGCGCGGTGGCGCAAGGTAGCCCTTGTACTGGACGTCGTGCTCCACGTCGGTATTGGGCTCACTCTCGGCCTATGGAGCTTCGCCGTCGTGATGATCTCGTCCGCTACGATCGCCGCGAACCCGGACCGTGCCGCCTGCGGGCGGGCCGTCGAGAATCCCGCGTCCGAACCACCTGATGCACCGTCGACGCCAGATTCAGAGCGGACCGAACACGATAGCGAGGTATCACCAGCATGAGCGACACAGCCAGTATCACAGTGTACGCGCAGGGGCATCCGGTCAACTCCTGTGTGCTCTACCCGATGGCGGTACCGTACGTCGCCGTGGACGGAGGAACCCCGCAGCGACTGCGCTGGGGCCGGAGTAACGCCTACACGTTCACCGGCCTCGCCGCAGGAAACCACGACCTCTTGTTCGAACTGCGCTACAAGGGTTTCAAGAATCCCGTGACACGGGCCACCGAGACCGTCGCGCTGGAGGGCGGCGAAACCGTCGAGTACCGCGTCCGTAACGGGTGGAGCAATCAGCACCCGTTCACCTTCAGACGTGTCAGCTAATTGAGTACGCGGATAGCACTGGCGCCAGGCGCTTAGAGCGGTTGTCGCCCGACATGGATTCTGCTGCCTCCGAGGCCGTCGTCGGCCGCTCTCAGTCGGTGCCCGCTATTGCAATTACCTCGCAATGATAGTAACGCTAGTGGCGCGAGTTTGAAGTTGTTGGACGGTTGGCTTTTTCCAGGATCTGTTCGGCTGTTTTGGTCCAGACGAATGGGTGGGCTCTGGGGTTCCATCCGTCGATGAACGCGCGGATTTTGGTGTTGAGGTCTGTGACGGAGGTGAACACTCCGCGGCGAATCGCTTGGCGTTCAATGATGCCGAACCAGACCTCGACGAGGTTCATCCAGGAGGCGTGGGTTGGGGTGAAATGCACGATGACTCGGGGATGCTCGGCCAGCCACTTCTTCACGTTGGCATGTTTGTGAGCTGCATAGTTGTCCATCACCAGGTGCAAGTCGACCGGATTACCGGTGTCATCGACGGTGTCGCGGTAGGCCCGTTCGACTTGCTTGAGGAAAGCCAGGAACTCTTGGTGGCGATGCTTGGGCTTGAGTGCGGCGGTGACTTTCCCGGTCGCGATATCGAGGGCGGCGAACAAGGTGGTGGTGCCGTGCCGGTAGTAGTCATAGGAGCGGCGTTCGACCTTGCCCGGTTGCATCGGCAGGATCGGCACCGTCCGATCCAACGCTTGAATCTGGGACTTCTCGTCAACGCAGAGCACGATCGCGTTCTCCGGCGGATTCAAATACAAGCCGCAAATGTCGGTGACCTTGCCCACCAACTCCGGGTCGGTGGAGAATCGAAACGACTCGGCCTTGAACGGTCTGATCCCATACGCTCGCCACGCTCGGGCGACCGAGGCGTCGGAGATCTTCAGCTTCTTCGCCAGCAGCCGAGTCGACCAGTGCGTCACCCCAAGGCTTTTCGGCGGTGGCGTGAGCGTGGCGACGATGATCGCATCCCTATCGAGCCGCCGCGGCCGCCCGGAGCGTGCACGATCAGTCAGGCCGGCCAGACCGCGCTCAAGGTAGCGTTCGCGCCACGCGATCACCGTCGTCGGCGACGCGTCTACCAACTCCGCGATCCGCCGATTCGCCACACCATCAGCAGCGAGCAGCATCATCCGCGCCCGCTTCGCCGCCGACGCCTGCACCGAGCCCGAGCGAGTCCACGACTCCAGCACCTCACGATCACCATCACCCAACATCAATGCTGCAGCAGGACGATTCGCCATACCCCATTATCGCAGCAAACCAACCGTTCAAACAGTTACGACGCGCACCACTAGCTGGATCAGGCCCGCCCCGGTGAAGAACCAGGCTCCGACGAAGAAGCAGATGTTGGCATTCGCCGCCCCCATCCAGACACTGATCCAGGGCGCGGAACCGAGCGCGAACAGGCTCGAGCCGATCATGAAGCCCCAGCATTGCTTTCGCAGCGTCGGGGCCAGAAGCCCGCGGCGGCGCCGGCTGACCGCGCCCGGTTGGGCTGCCGAGTCGGACACCCGTGTCACCGGCGCTCGCGGGTACAGGCACCAGCGTGCGCGGTCGGCATCATTTCTCTCCTCGGGACTGCGATGATGGGCGACGGTCGGCAGGGACCGCCAACCCGGCTACCCGCAGTTCTCTCACACCCGAGTTCGTGCCGTCTTCATGCGTGTCAGATGATGTTGCGCGCTCAGCTCCCACCACATGCATGCAATGCATTCCTTGTTTATGGGAGCTGCGCGCGCTCCAATGCGGAGGGGACGTCAGCGCTCAGCGTCCGCGTCGTCGGCACCCACGTCGTCGGCACCCAGGTCACCGGCACCCAGGTCACCGGCACCCAGGTCATCGGCACCCGCGACGGCCGCGTAACTCTCGGTGAACGAGACCCGTGGCGTCGTCGCGGCGTGGAATGCGGCGAGGCCGGCGAAGAACAGCGCGGCCAGCCCGAAGACGCCGGCGAGTACGAGTGACGCCGCGTGCAGGACCGTGAGGTACAGCCCGTCGCCACGAGTCGCAAGCCCCCCGGCCGCCGCCAGCACCGCACCGAGCAGCGCCCACACGGCGCTACGCACCCGCGGCGACACCGTCGAGACGAAGAAGAGTCGCTGGTAGAGGGCGGTCTCGTATTCGTCCACCGCGGCCAGGCGCACCGGGTCGTCGGCTCCGAGTTCGCGCAGTTCGCGCGCCAGCGACGCTTCGCGCCGCAACTGCTCCGGCTCCCGCTCGCGAGAGCGGACGAAGGCGACGGCCGCGACGACCGCGGCCACGAGGAAGATCCCGACCATGACACCCCAGTACTCCACACCGCGAGGCTACCGTCGCCTCCGACGGGCGGGTGCGCCAGGTCACAGGGCGCCGGTCGGCGATCCCTCTCGGTCAGGAAAGGTCCAGGTATCCGCCGTATGCGCCGCAGTGCAGACATCGGAACACCGCGACCGAGGCGTCACCGTCGGCGCGCAGGATCGGCAGCAGCTCTGCCCATTGGTCCACCGGCACCTCGGCGGTGGTGCGTACCTGCTCGATCGCGTCATCGCCGAGGGCGATCATCTCGTCGGTTCCGGCCATGCCGACAAATTCGGCGCCGTCGTCGCAGTGCGTCCACCATCGTCGGTCCTGCCAAGTCGGGAACCCCGGTGTGCGGTGGGCGATCACGTCGATGACGTCGTGGGGGACGTCCCACCGTGGTAGGTCCCATCCGATGTCGGCGGTGAACTCACCGTCGAACCTCGCCGCCGCCGACCCGTCGGCGATGCACCACGGGCACAGGTCGTCGATCTCCTCCTCGGAGTAGAAGCTTCCCTGGTAAATCCAGCCGCGGGAGCGTTCGCAACACTGGCAGACGACGTCGCCGGGTGCGAAGGCGCCGGCGGCCACCGGGTCGCGAAAGTACCGAAATGTGGGCAGCTCGGAGTCGGGCATGGCGTCAGGGTAGCCACCGCAGACGACGAGACCCACCGCAGACGAGCCCCAACACCAACGAGCCCCGCCGAAGGGGCGGGGCTCGTCGCGGGTGAGGGAAGCGAGGACCAGGCTGTCGCCCTCGCGTCCCCCGGGTGATGTGGCGCTCAGCGTTGCGTTCAGGCCACCTGGGCCTGCCACATCCAGTGCAGCTGCTCGAGCTTCGAGGCGAATCCGATGAGCAGGTCCTGGGTGACCGGGTCGGTCGACGCGGTGGTCTCGATCCGCTCCCGCAGGCCGGCGATGACGGCCTTGAGGTTGTCGACCACGGCGGCGACGACGTCGGCGTCCTTGGTCCAGCCCTCACCGAATCCGCTGGTACGGGCGGTCTTGGCGACCGTCTCGGCACGCCCGTCGGGGCTGACGCCGATGGCGGTGGCACGCTCGGCCGCGGCGTCGGTGAACTCGCGCGCGGTGCCCACCAGGACGTCGAGTTCGAGGTGCACCGAACGGAACTGTGCACCGACCACATTCCAGTGGGCCTGCTTCGCGATCAGCGACAGGTCGATCAAATCGACGACGGTCTCCTGCAATGCGGTTCCGGTGACCGACTTCTGCTCCTCGGAGAGGGTGCTGGTGATCGGGGTGGTCAGAGTAGTCGTCATCATGTGACGTCCTTTCTGTTGTGCCGCGGCACCGTGTGCTTGTGGCGGGTGCCGCATGGATGAGTCTCGTCTCGAGCAGTCGGTGACGCGGATCAGACCCGAACGGTCAGCGTGTGCTCGATGTTTCCCTTGGTGGCCTTCGAGTACGGGCAGAAGGCGTGTGCGGTCTCGGCGAGTTCGGTGGCCTTGGCCTCGTCGAGGCCGGGGAGGTAGGTCTCGATGGACACCCCGAGACCGAAGCCGCCGTCGGCGGAGTCCTTACCGATGGCCACCGTCACGGTGACCGTGGATCCCTCCGGCGCGGGCGTCCCGGCCTGCTTGGATGTCAGACGCAGCGCGCCGAGGAAGCAGGCCGCATAACCCGCGGAGAACAATTCCTCCGGGTTGCTTCCCTCACCGCTGCCACCGAGTTCTTTGGGCGGCTGCAGGTCGAGGTCGATGCGTCCGCTCTCGGACACGACCTCGCCGTCGCGGCCGCCGCCGCTGGCCTTGGACGAGATGGTGTATGCGGTCTCGATTGCCATAGTGCTCTCCTCACTGATACCACCGGGGTCGACGGTGGAAGATGATCGAACGTCCTTGCTGTCCAACGATTCTCGACGATGAAAGGTTCCCATTCCAGGCGAACGGCGAAAGAACCTCCCCGGTAACGGGATTCAACTTCCCCTACGCGGGCGCGTCAGCCCTGTTGGCCGTCGCGCACACCCTCCTCGACCTTCTTGCCGAGTTCGGCGTCCACGTTGCGCCAGTACTCGAACACCCGTGAGAGCACCGGTTCTTCGACACCGTCGAGGACGTGGCCGACGATGTTGTTCACCAGCCGCTCGCGGGCGTCGTCGTCGAGGACCTCGCGCACCATGGTTCCGGCCTGCGCCCAGTCACTGTCCTCGGGGTGCTCGATGTAGCCGGCGCGGACGGCCTCGTCGCCAAAGGTCCACAGGCCCTCGTCGCCGGCGGCCGCGGCGTCGGCGTGCGGGCCACCGTAGGAGTTGGGCGCATAGACCGGCACGTCGGAGCCGCTGAAGTCATAGGCCATCGCGCCCTCCTTGGAATAGGAGTTGACCTGTGCGGCCTTGGCCGAATTGACCGGCAGCTGAGCGTAATTCGTTCCGACCCGGTAGCGGTGCGCGTCGGCATAGGAGAACACCCGGCCCAGCAGCATCTTGTCGGGCGAGAAGCCAATGCCCGGAACCACATTCGACGGTTCGAAGGTGGCCAGCTCAATCTCGGAGAAGAAGTTCTCCGGATTGCGATTCAGCGTCCACTTACCGACCTCGATGAGGGGGTAGTCCTTCTGCGACCACACCTTGGTCAGGTCGAAGGGATTGAACCGATAGCCCTCCGCCTCGTCTGGCGGCATGATCTGCACCTTCAAGGTCCAGGACGGGAATTCACCCCGGTCGATGGCCTCGTAGAGATCCTGGCGGTGATAGTCGGGGTCACTGCCGGCGAGGGTGTCGGCCTGTTCCTGGGTGAGGAAGTCGATGCCCTGGTCGGTCTTGAAGTGATACTTCACCCAGAAGCGTTCACCGTCGGCGTTGACCCACTGATAGGTGTGCGATCCGAATCCGTCCATGTTGCGCCACGACTTCGGGATGCCGCGATCGCCCATCAGCCACGTCACCTGATGTGCCGACTCCGGACGCAGGGTCCAGAAATCCCACTGCATGTTGTGGTCACGCAGGCCGGACCCGGGCAGTCGCTTCTGCGAGCGGATGAAATCGGGGAACTTGATCGGATCCTTGATGAAGAAGATCGGGGTGTTGTTGCCGACGAGGTCGTAGTTGCCGTCCTCGGTGTAGAACTTCACCGCGAAGCCGCGCGGGTCGCGCCACGTATCGGGGCTGCCCTGTTCGCCGGCCACCGTCGAAAAGCGCACCAGCGACTCGGTTGTCGCACCCGGCTGGAACAGCTTCGCCTTGGTGTAGCGCGAAACGTCGCCGGTGATCTCGAGGTGTCCGAACGCGCCGGCCCCCTTGGCGTGCACGACCCGCTCGGGGACCCGTTCGCGGTTGAACTGCGCGAGCTTCTCGAGCAGGTAGTGATCGTGGAGCAGGATCGGCCCCTGCGTGCCGGCGGTCAGGGATTCGTTGTCGCTGGCAACCGCGATACCGGCATTGGTCGTGGTGCGCGGGGTGTTCTGAGACGAGGTCATACGTGGCTCCCAATCGTGAGTACGTCAGGTCGCGGCACCGGGCTGTGGCACCGTCGTCATGTGGTCGATCGCCATGTGGTAGATCTGCGAATTATCTTGTCGCCCTGCGGTTTCAAGGCCTGGAACTTTGTGGACCGCTCACCCGGCGGGGTCGGAGCCCGCATCGTGCGCGGCGGTGGTGCGGCAGGCCGGACACCTTCCCCAGAACGTCACCTCTGCCTCGTCGATCTCATAGCCATGATCGGGGTCGGGGTCCAGGCACGGGGCCCGGCCGACGACGCAGTCGATGTCGATGATTTCGCCGCAGGACCGGCAGACCAGGTGATGGTGGTTGTCCCCGGTGCGGGTTTCATAGCGCACCGGCGAGCCCGCCGGTTCGATCCTGCGCACCATGCCACGTTCGGAGCAGGTCCGCAGAACGTCGTACACGGTTTGAGTGGACACACCACCCAGCCGGTCCCGCACGCCGGCCGCCACGAAATCGGCGGTGGAATGCGGATGATCATGCAGGATCTCGAGCACCGCGAGCCGCGGCGCGGTGACCCGGAGGCCTGCGGCGCGAAGCGCGTGGGTGAACTCTGTCCGATCCGGCATGAGTCCACCATAGCCGCTTATTTGGAACAAGTCCAGTATTTGGAAGAATTCCAGTTAATTAGGTGAGCCTTGCCTCAGGCGCCGGTTCAGCTCGACCGCAGCATCCGCGTCGGACGCATCCGCGTCGATTCGGGCAGCCAGCGGTTGACGGCGCGCCGCAGCGTCATCACCGCGGCGATGACCAGCAACGCGAACTGTAACCATCCGAGGACGACCACACCCGACCACAACTCCGGATACCGGAAGAACAGATCGAGCCCGACCGGGATGCACATCAGGTGCAGCGCCACGATCGCCAGGAAGAAGTTGCGGCAGTTGCGGCTGTGGTGACTCGCCGCGGCGACGAGGAAGGCGTATTCGCCCACCAGGAACAGGGCCGCGATCACCAGTCCCGCCACCGGGAGGACATCGGCGAAGGTGGTGATCTGATCCCCGGTCGGCTGCCCCTTCGGCGTGGTCACCGCGTCGACGAGCATCCGGTGGCGCAGTGCGTCACGCGTCGCCCCGAGGTTGATTGCGCCGTAGACGATGCAGATCAGCCCACAGACCGCCGCCGCCCACCAGGCCACCCGGGCGTGCAGCACGAGGGCCGCGGGAGCGGGCCCGGGCGCGCCCGGACGCTTCGGGTAGAGGTTCGCGCGGTCACGGTCGGCGGAATTGCGTTTGCGCAGTTCGGCGAGATCCTCCGCGTCGAGTTCGGCCTGCGTGGGAGTGCGGTCCGCATCGTCGGGAGTGGCGTCGGTCATAGTCGCATTGTCGCACCCAACGCGGCGTCGACGGTTTGGTGGTGCGCTCGGCGGTTCAGGAACCGATCTTGAGCATCCGCCCCACCGTCGCCTGCCAGAGCGTTCCGTCGGCGGCGATCGTTCCGGTCAGTTCGAGCGGTTCGTCGACGGGCGCGCTGCCCACCTGCAGCGTCTCCACCCGAGCGCCGGTCGCGAAATCCGTCGCGATGTAGTCGACCGGCCCGAGTTGCTGAACCGAACCCGCGACGTACGGACCGTAACCGAGACCGTGGATGAGACCGTCGGCGCGCGAGAGTTTCGGCAGCGACGCGAGGCGGTCGCCGTTCTCCCACACCCGCCGGCAGCCCTGCGCCGACACATCGATTCGCGTGGAGCCGCCGACGAAGCCGGCGTCGGCCGGGACCGACGGTCCCGAGACCGCCATCGGCGGGTACTGATAGCCGTAGGTGCTGGGGATGACCAGCGAATTCCCCCACGCGATCGGCGAATTCTCGGTGCCCTGCCCGGAGGTGGCGAACGCCGGCATCCGGCAGACCAGGCGACCGGTGTCGGACTCCCGCACGATCAGCGACGGACGCGCATCGGCGTTGTCGACGATGGCCACCCACCCGTCACCACCGGGACCGAAGTAGGTGGGCGTCGTCCCCGATCCCCAGGTGAGCTGGCCGGGCTTGCGGGCCGAACCACGGTCGTAGGATTGCCGCCACACCGTTCGTGGCGCGGCGCCCGGGTCGGCCCACATCTCGTAGAGCGCATGTGTGGTGATCACCGAGACACCGCCGGGGTGGACGCTGAGCCCGTTGCCGAGGTCCTCCCCGGCCGGCAGATGGGTGGCGCGCACCGTCCGGTCACGGTTGACCAGCCCGACGACCCCGTGGGTCGTTGCGAACCAGATCCGTCCCGCGGCGTCCGGGGCCAGCCCGGTGATCGCATCGCCGGACGGGATGTGGCGTGACACGTCGATCCGGCCGTCGACGTAGACCTGCCATCCGGATGTCGTATGCCGGTGCGCCACAGAGAGAATCGAGTTCGACCCGTCGGCGACGACCACCCGGTTACTGCCGTCGAGATACCCGTACACACCGCCGAGCAGACCACCCTTGCGCAACTCGGTCCGGGCCAGCGGCGCGGCCGTGCGCGGATCGAACAGCACCACCGTCGGCACCGCGACCCCACCGGCGCCGACGAAACCGGTGCACAACGACACCGGCATCCCGTCCGAGCCGATGAAGGTGGCCGCGCATGCAGCACCGGGCACCGACGACGCGAGCAGTCGCGCACCGCGTCCCGGCCCGGGATGCGGCGTGGAGTCGGTGGACGCGAAATCGCCGTGCATCAGCGACGTCCCCGCCGGACCGAGGATCGGTGGCCCCGGATCGGCCGGCGGATTCGCTTGTGCCGCACCCGCGCCGGTGATCAGCACGGCGGCGGCCATCAGGACCACGGTCATCAGGGTCACGGTCTTCGTGGCCACGACCGTCGACCGCGACGCTCGAGTACCGGTCCCGCGTCTCACCCGTATCCGCATGCGCGACAGCACATCACATCCGAGCCGATCCGGCCAGGGTTTCGCGCGGCCTCGTTCACCGCGCTCTGTTCGACGTTGACAGCGCCCGCGTGGCCACTGACAGCGCTCACCTCTCCGTTGACGGCGCCCTGAGTTTCGTTGACAGCGCTCGTCTCCCCGTTGACAGCGCCCTGAGTTGCGTTGACAGCGCTCGATACTGCGTTGACAGCGCTCTCCCAACCGCCGGCCGAGCCCGACGAGGCGCTGGCCGAGGAGGTGTCGAGGCCCTGTGAAGGTCAGGCTGGAAACCGATCGGAAGTAAGAAGGCCTGATGCGAGCGCTGTCAACGCGGGAGAAAGCGCCGTCAACGTCAGAGAGAGCGCCGTCAACGTCAGAGAGAGCGCCGTCAACGTCAGAGAGAGCGCCGTCAACGTCAGAGAGAGCGCCGTCAACGTCAGAGAGAGCGCCGTCAACGTCAGAGAGAGCGCTGTCAACGTGGGAGAGAGCGCCGTCAACGTCACCCGACGACAACGTCCCCGTGGACGGAACGCTCCCCCGGCGGTTGGTCCGGGGAAGGGTTCGTCCACGGGGACGTCACGGGGATCAGCTGTTGAACTCGCTCATCAGGAAGCTCGTCGCGGGCAGCAGCGTGGTGATCATCGGCAGTGCATGGTTGACGACGAGACCCGGGAAGATCGGCGGGATCGGGTTGGTCACCATACGCACGTCGGCACCCTTGGCACGCCAATCCTGGTACAGCTGACGCACCTGGCCGTACGGGATGACGTCGTCGTTGATGCCACCTTCGAGCAGCACCGGCGCGTTCGGCGTGAGCCGACCGATCCGCTGTTCGTCGACGACTGCCTTCACGTCGGGGTACTGATTGATGACCGCCGACAACGGCTTTCCGCTGCGCGTCCACTGACTGGTGCGCTGGAATCCGAAGGCCAGTCCGGTGTCTCCGATGCACTGCGTCGACAGTGTCTTCAGTGCCGCGCGGCCGTTGGCATTCGTCTCACGGTCGACGACGGTCTTGAGTGCGGGGTAGCGGGCCTCGAGGCCGTTGATCGCGTAGCCGATACCGCCGACGATGAACGTCCCGTCGATCTGGTCGATGACCTTCGACAGATCCGCGGGCGGTGCACCGGCGTAGGTGGCCTTCACGTTCAGATCCGGGGCGTAGGTGGCGGCCAGCTCGGCCGCCGACGCGGCGGCGCCGCCACCCTGGGAGTATCCGGAGAAGCCGACCGGCGAATCGGCCGGTGCGCCCGCGACCTTCAGCGCGGCCCGCGCCGCGTCGAGCATGGCGTGTCCGGATTCGGCGCGATTCACGTAGGTGTGGATACCCGGGGTACCCATGCCGATGTAGTCGGTGATCGCCACTCGCACACCGTTGATGAGCAGCAGGTTCATCTCGAGAGCGGAGTAGTTGACCGCGATGCTCGGCTTGCTGGGGTCGATGGCGAGCGGGAAGCTCATCAGCTTCGACCCGGCGCACTGATCACCCTGGCCGACGGTGCCCGGACCGAGGACCACCGTCGGGCGCGGCCCCTTGCCCTGCCACGGCGCGGTCGGCTCGACGACGGTGCCGGTCACCGGCGCGGGTGATCCGTCCTGATAGGTCGAGGTGTACATGATGCGCTTGGCGGTCCCCGGCCACTGGTTCGCTACACCCGGGATCTGCAGCAGCAGCGGCGAGGCCTCGCTGCGGATGATCGAGCCGGGCGTCGAGTTGAACGACGCCGGCGGAGTGTAGAAATCGGCGGCCTGCGCCGCCGGTGCGGCCATGCTCAGGCCGGTGCCCACGACGGCACCCGCGGTGACGACGCTCGCGATCCGAACGGTCCAGGAACGTTGCCGTGATGAGGTGAATCCCCGAATGTGTCTCATGCCGAGGTAACCTACCACACGGTAACAACGGGGCGTGGCAGGGGTCACGAAACGTTCCGGCGACGTGACGATTCACCAGCACGCGCCACCCCCGCGTCGCCTCAGATCACCACCCCGAGCGCCGAGACCACGATCAGCCCGGTCACCGACAGGATCGTCTCCATCGCCGACCACGTCTTGAACGTCTGGCCGACACTCATCCCGAAGTACTCCTTGACCAGCCAGAACCCGGCGTCGTTGACGTGCGACAGGAACACCGAGCCGGCGCCGATCGCGAGCACCACCAGCGACACCTGACCGGACGAGAGGCCGTCGACGAGCCCCAGCATCAGCGACGACGCGGTGATCGTTGCGACGGTCGCCGAACCGGTGGCCACGCGGATCAGCGCGGCGAGCACCCAGCCGAGCAGGATCACCGAGATGTTCGCCGCCGACGCCCAATCGGCGAGCAGGGTGCCGATACCGGTGTCGACGAGGACCTGTTTGAACCCGCCGCCCGCCGAGACGATCAGCAGGATGCCGGCGATCGGCGGCAACGCCGATCCGACGCAGGTGGAGATGGTGTCGCGGTCCATGCCCGACCCGCGCCCGAAGTTGACCATGGCGACGATGACCGCGACCAGCAGGGCGATCAACGGCGTTCCGAGCACGTCGAGGACCTGCCGGATCGGGTTGCCGTCGTCGGAGATGGCGATCTCGGCGATCGCCTTGCCGAGCATCAGCACCACCGGCAGCAGAACGGTGGCCATCGTGACCCCGAATCCGGGGCGGCGTGAGGTCGGCCCGTCGGCCGGGTCGGCATCGAAGGTGTGCGGGGCGTCGAGTGGCACCCACTTTCCCGCGAGGGTGCCGAACAGCGGACCGGCGACGATGATGGTCGGGATGGCCACGGCGACGCCGAGCGCCAGGGTCAACCCGAGGTCGGCGCCGAGCGCATCGATGGCGACCAGCGGGCCCGGATGCGGCGGCACGAATCCGTGCATCGCCGACAACCCGGCCAGGGCGGGAATCCCGATGGGGATCAACCCGATTCCCGATCGCCGGGCGACGAGGTAGATCACCGGCATGAGTAGCACGAGGCCGATCTCGAAGAACATCGGCAGACCGATGATGGCGCCGACCAACGCCATCGCCCACGGCAGCATCCGCGGGCTCGCATGCCCGACGATGGTGTCGACGATCTCGTCGGCACCACCGGAGTCGGCGAGGAGCTTGGCGAACATCGCACCGAGCGCGATCAGGATGCCGACCCCGGCCGCGGTCGAACCGAAACCCTTCGTGAACGATTCCAGCACCGTCGGAATCGACTCGCCGGCAACCATTCCCACGGTCGCGCCACCGAGGATGAGGGCGAGGAACGGGTGCAGTTTCACCCAGGTGATGGTCACGACGATGACCGCGATACCGGCCACCGCGGCCAGCACCAGTTGCCAGCCTCCGGCGACGGGTTCGGGCAGGTCCGCGTCGGCGGCGAGCAGCATCGGCGACATCATGACCGGCTCCCCTCGGAATCATGGTCACTCGCAACAGCATCGACGATCGCATCGACACTCTGGTCGACGTCGACAGCGAGCCCCGCTTCATCCGACCCCAACGGTTCCAGGGTCTCGAATTGCGATGCGAGCAGCGAGGCCGGCATGAAGTGTCCCGGCCGCGACGCCTGACGACGCCGGATGACGTCGAGCGACCCCTCCAGATGAACGAATCGCACCGCTGGGCAGTGCGCCCGCAACCGGTCGCGGTAGATGCGCCGCAGCGCCGAACAACTCATCACCCCGCCGTCGGCGTGGTCGGCCAGCCAGACACCGATCTCGTCGAGCCACGGCCCGCGATCGTCGTCGGTGAGCGGTTCACCGGCCGACATCTTCGCGACGTTGGCCGCCGAGTGAAAGTCGTCGGCGTCGGCGAATGGCACCCGCAGACGCTGCGCCAGCGCCGCTCCCACCGTTGACTTACCCGATCCCGACACTCCCATAACCACCACCGGTGACCCCATGAGCTCTCCTCATCGCTTGTGCTTCCGATCACAGAGTGTGCCGTATAAGTAGTATTAATACAAGTAATTCTGGTCTCTCGTAGTTCTATATGAACCAGAGCGGCGCACTTACCCGATCATTCATCCCGAGACCCGATCAATGAGAGGATGTGTGGGTGAGTCAGGAAACAGGCCCGAATGACCGGCACGAGCTGGTCCTCGGCACCATCGGCGCCCGGATCGCCGCCGGGGACCTGCCCGTCGGGGCCGTACTGACGCTGGACGGGATCTGCACCCAACACGCGGTGTCGCGGACCGTCGCACGCGAGGTGATCCGGGTACTCGAATCGATGGGGATGGTCGCCTCGCGCCGCCGCGTGGGCATCACCGTGCAGCCGCGCACGCGGTGGAGCGTCTTCGATCAACGGCTCATCCGGTGGCGCCTCGACGGCGACGAACGCGAGGACTTCCTGCTCACCCTGTCCGAGTTACGACGCGGAATCGAGCCCGCCGCAGCCGCTTTGGCGGCCGTTCGCGCCGACGAACACCAGTGCCGGGTGCTCGCGGCCGCGGCCTCCGACATGGCGGTACACGGCCGGACCGGCGATCTCGACGCATATCTCCAGGCGGACAAGATCTTTCATCGCGCGCTGCTGGAGGCGAGCGCGAACGAGATGTTCCGTGCGCTCACCGGCGTCGTCGGCGAGGTGCTGTCCGGGCGGACCCATCACGGCATGATGCCGGCGACACCGAATCCCGTGGCCATCGCTCTCCACGACGATGTCGCTCGGGCGATCCGTCTCGCCGATCCCGACACCGCGGAAGCCCGGATGCGCGCCATCATCGATGAGGCCGCATCAGCGGTCGCACAGCACGACCGGATGTCCGAATAGCTACCAGAGGTCAGCTGAAGCGGACGTTCATCGTCGCCAGGCCGAAGATCTTGCGGCCACCGGACTTGGCGATGAGCAGGATCACGCCGCTTCGGGTTTCAGGGTCCAGCGACTTGATCTTGCCGGAGAACTCGATGTCGCCGCCCTCGGCCGCGGAGACGGCGGCAACCTGGGACAGCCGTACCGCATAGCGGGTGACGGCACCGGGATCACCCGCCCATGCGGAGACGAAGCCGGCGCCGAGTCCCATGGTGAGCATGCCGTGCGCGATCACGTCGGGAAGCCCGGCCGCCTTGGCGATCACCTCGTCCCAGTGGATCGGGTTGCCGTCCCCGGAGACACCCGCGTAGTTGACCAGATCGCCGCGGGAGAGCCGTGCGTGCCGCAGCGGCAACTCGGCACCCACGACCAGGTCGTCGAACCGCAGCGTGCCCGGCGTGCGCTCGACACCGGCATTGGAAAACCGTTGCGGGACATCGGGCCGCACCGTCTTGTGATAGTCGGCGCCGACCGCGTCGGTGGACAGCACGGTCACGTCGTGCACCATCAGACTGCGCGCGAGCGCCGTCATCGACTGGTCGACCTCGTCGCCGCCCACGCCGACGACGGTGGTGTGCATGGAGTGCACCGTCTCCCCGGCGGTATCGGTGAACGTGTTGGTGATGGTGAACATGTCGCGGCCCGCGATCCGACGCACTCCGGTGAGTTCGACGTCGGTGGTCAGTTCATCGCCTTCGACGATCGGCCGATGCTGCTCGAACACCTGCTCGGTCTGCACGTAGGTCTCGTAACCGACGACGACGGTCTCCAGCAGGGAGCGGTTGGCCGACATCGCCGGGATCGAGGTGAACGTCAGCGGCGTCACCAGTCCCGAGTAACCCAGTGCGGCCGCGGCGGATTCGTCGCGGTGCACCGGGTGAAAGTCCTGCACCGCACGCGCGTACTCGCGGATCTTCTCGCGGCCGACGAGATAGGTGCCGTCGACCTGGTAATAGTGGCCGAGCCGATCGGCGATCGCCGGGGCATCAGGAGAGGACATGAGGCATTACCTAACGGTGGTGAGGGACGATGCCGGTCGCCGCGCGACGGCGCGTCAGCCGACGAGTAGCTCGGCGATCTGAATCGTGTTGAGTGCAGCACCCTTTCGCAGGTTGTCACCCGAGATGAACAGCGCCAGCCCACGCCCGTCGGGCACGCCGGGGTCCTGCCGGATACGTCCGACCAGGGAATCGTCCTTACCGGCCGCGGCCAACGGCGTCGGCACCTCGACGACCTCGACGCCCGGTGCGCCGGAAAGGATTTCGGTGGCACGTTGCGGCGACAGCGGCGAGGCGAACTCGGCGTTGATCGACAACGAGTGACCGGTGAACACCGGCACGCGCACACACGTGCCACTCACCAGCAACTCCGGCAGACCGAGGATCTTGCGGGATTCGTTGCGCAGCTTCTGATCCTCGTCGGTCTCACCGGAACCGTCGTCGACCAGCGCACCGGCCAGCGCGACCACGTCGAACGCGATGGGGGCCACATACTTGACCGGCGCCGGGAAGTTCACCGAGGACCCGTCGTAGACCAGCTTCTCGACGTCATCGATCACCGCACGGGATTGGGAGGCAAGCTCTTCCACACCGGCCAGTCCGCTACCGGACACCGCCTGATACGACGACACGATCAGACGCGTCAGACCGGCCTCGTCGTGCAGCGGCTTGAGCACCGGCATCGCGGCCATCGTGGTGCAGTTCGGGTTGGCGACGATGCCTTTCGGCGGGTTCTTCGCCAACTCCCCGTTGACCTCCGAGACCACCAGCGGCACATCGGGATCCTTGCGCCAGGCGGAACTGTTGTCGATGACGGTCGCACCCGCGGCGGCAAAGCGCGGCGCCTGCTCCCGCGACATGGTGGCGCCCGCGGAGAACAACGCGATGTCCAGACCCGACGGATCGGCGGTCGCGGCATCCTCGACGACAATCTCGCCGTCACCCCACGGCAGCTTCTTACCCGCCGACCGCGGGGAGGCGAAGAAGCGCACCGAATCGGCAGGGAACTTGCGTTCCGCCAACAGGGTTCGCATGACTCCACCGACCTGCCCGGTGGCGCCGACCACTCCGATACTCACACCCATGGTTCAGCGCCCCGTTCCCGCGTAGACGACGGCTTCCTCGTCACCACCGAGCTTGAAGGCCTCGTGCAGGGCGCGCACCGCGTCGTCGAGTTCGGTGTCGCGGCACAGCACCGAGATCCGGATCTCGGAGGTCGAGATGAGTTCGATGTTGATGCCGACGTCGCTCAACGCCTCACAGAAGGTGGCGGTCACCCCCGGATGGCTCTTCATGCCGGCACCGACCAGCGACACCTTGCCGATGTGATCGTCGTAGAGCAGATCGGTGAAGCCGATCTCGGACTGCAGCTTGGTCAGCTTCTCCACGCCGAGCGGACCGAGCTCCCGCGGCAGGGTGAAGGTGATGTCGGTCTTGCCGGTCTCCACCTTCGAGATGTTCTGCAGCACCATGTCGATGTTGATCTCGGCGTCGGCGACGGCCCGGAACACCTTGGCGGCGTAGCCGGGTCGATCCTCGAGGCCGACGACGGTGATCTTGGCCTCGCTGCGGTCGTGTGCGACACCGGTGAGAATTGCTTCTTCCACGGGAATGTCCTCCATCGATCCGGCGACCAAGGTGCCGGGTTTGGTCGAGTACGACGAGCGCACGTGAACGGGAACGTTGTATCGGCGGGCGTATTCCACGCACCGCAGCATGAGCACCTTGGCGCCGCATGCGGCCATCTCGAGCATCTCCTCGAAGGAGACGGTCTCCAGCCGACGTGCGTCGGACACGATCCGCGGGTCGGCGGTGTAGACGCCGTCGACGTCGGTGTAGATCTCGCAGACGTCGGCCTCCAGCGCGGCGGCCAGCGCCACCGCGGTGGTGTCGGAGCCGCCGCGGCCCAGCGTGGTGATGTCCTTGGTGTCCTGCGACACCCCCTGGAACCCGGCGACGAGCACGATCTTGCCCTCGTCGAGCGCTGCCCGGACCCGGCCCGGCGTGACGTCGATGATCTTGGCCGCGCCATGGCTGCTGGTGGTGATCACGCCGGCCTGGGAGCCGGTGAACGACTGCGCCTGCGCACCCAGTGAGCTGATCGCCATCGCGACCAGCGCATTGGAGATCCGCTCGCCCGAGGTGAGCAGCATGTCCATCTCGCGCGGCGGGGGTGCCGGGTTGACCTGCTGGGCGAGGTCGAGCAGTTCGTCGGTGGTGTCACCCATCGCCGACACCACCACGACCACGTCGTTGCCCTGCTTCTTGGTCTCGACGATGCGCTCGGCGACACGACGGATGCGTTCGGCCGAGGAGACCGAGGATCCGCCATATTTCTGCACCACGAGTGCCACGTCGGCTGCCTCCCTGCATGGTTGTCGTCTGTGTTTGCCATGGCAACCTTACCGGCGGTCGGTCAGGGGCATGCGGGCGCCGGTGGTCGCCGGTGACCCGCGGGGCTCCCGCGCTCGGATGTGTGACCGGTACCGCCGACACCCGACCCGACGCACAGCGCTCTGCCCTACCATCTCTGGCGTGTCCACCACGAGTGCGCAGCGTGCACAGGCCGAGCCCACGAGCCCGGACGACGACGCGCTCGCGACGCGCGGCCGGGTCCCCGACTGGCGTTCGTGGATCCTGCCGATCGGCATCTACCTGGTCATTCGGGCCATCGGCATCGCCGTCCTGGCCCGCTTCGACGTCCTGCGCGGCGTGTCATTGCGCGACTCGCTGGCGGCCTGGGACGGCAAATGGATGCTGGCGATCGCCGAACACGGCTACGGCGGCGTGCCGATCGACCTCACCGACGCTCGCGGCATCCACTCCTCGGACACGGCGTACGCATTCTTCCCCGGCTACCCGTATGCGGTCGGGCTGATCGCGAAACTCCCGTTCGTCTCGCCGTTCGCGGCCGCGGTCCTGCTCAACCTGGTGCTGGGCTGTGTCGCCGCGGTCGGCGTCGCCCGGTTGGGAGCGCTGTGCGTGCGTCGGATGGCCGGCCGGTCACCGATGGTCGACGCGGTGTCGGCGCCGGACGCCACCGCATCCGAGACGGCCGACTCTGCTGACGGCCGCGTCGTCGACCCGCGCCGCGTCGGCCTGTATCTGGTGGCGATCTTCGCCGCGACACCCATGTCGGTGGTGCTGAACATGGCCTACACCGAAACCCTGTTCTGCGTGCTGAGCATCTGGGCGCTGGTCGGCGTGTTGGAACGCCGCTGGCTGCTCGCCGGGATCTGCGCCTGCCTGGTCGGGACCGTTCGTCCGACGGCGGTGGTGGTGATCGGGGTGGTGATGCTGGCCGCGCTGATCGATCTGTTCGGTTCGGGGCGGTCTCCGTTCGCCGGGTGGCCGGCGGTGCGGGGCTGGCTCGCCGTCGTCATCAGCCCGCTCGGGTATCTCGGGTATCTCGCCGTGGTGTGGGCGCACACGGGTTCACCGACGGGCTGGTTCACCATCCAGACCCAGGGCTGGGACACCCGATTCGATTGGGGTGTGGCCGCATTCGATTTCGTCAACGACATGCTGGTGAACTCCGGTGAGATCGCCCCGGTGGCCACCGCGTGGATCATCGTCGGCACCCTGGTGCTGGTGTGCGTGGCGATCTGGGCGCGACTGCCGTGGCCGGTCGCGACCTACGGCGTGCTCGTCGTCGCGTCGATCGTGCTGTCGAGCGGGCTGATGATGAGCCGCCCCCGCCTGCTGCTGCCGGCGTTCGTGCTGCTGATCCCGCTGGCGATCCTGTTCGCCCGCGCCCGCCCGGCCACGGCCATCGCCGCGCTCGTCCCGATCGTCGTCGGCAGCGCCTGGTTCGGTGCGCACATGCTGACGGTGTATCCGCACGCGATGTGAGGGCCGGTCGCGGGTCCGCAAGGCCTGCCGAAAGTGGGGGAAGAACGTTCGTCCCCCAGAAACCTCATCGTCGGCGAGGAATGTCTGCCGGACGAATCAGCTTCTGGGGGACGAACGTGTCGGGTTTACGACGTCGTCGTCAGGCGAGCGCCGCGAACGTGCCGTCGAGGCCCGAGTCGCGCGGTACCGTCGTCTGACTCACCGACGGCACCTGCCACGGGCAGCGGTCGAAGCCGGTGCCGATCAACGACGTCACCGGCGTCCCGCGGTCGATGACCTGCAGTTCAAAACACGACCCAGGTCCGGCGTCCTCGGTGATCCAGTCCGCCATCACCGTCGCCAAGTACGCATTGATCGACGCGTCGACCAGCTCCGGTGGCAGCACCTCGTCATTGTCGATCGCGAGGTCGGATATGGCATCGGTGAGCTCGTAGGCCTGGTCGGTGGCCAGCAGCTGGGTGGTGCCGGCATCGAACCGGAATACCCACGCGTGATCGCCGGTCGGCGCCGCCGAGGCCGCCGGAGCCAGCGCCATACCCATCGAACATGCCGCCAGCGCGGCAAGCATCAGTCGCACAACCATTTTCATGTGTTCCCCCAACCCTCATCGGAAATCATCTGTGACCGCCATGCGGCTTCTGCACCATACAGCATGGCGGGTTCACCATAGCGGCGAGATATCAGATATGCGTGTCGGCGGGTGAGCACACTCGACGAGGATCGGCGCCCACTCGACAGGCAACGGCGCCCACTCGACGGGGATCAGCGCCCACTCGACGCTTCGAAACCTGCGCACAGGTAGGCCACGCCGGCGTCGAGGATGGTGCGTGGCGACAGCAGACGTCCGACGTCGGCCCGCGCCGCGACCGACGACACGATCGGCAGCGATGCCAGCCGGGTGTCGTCGTCGCGTTCGGTCCAGCCCTGCAGCAGATCGCCGAGCCCACCGCCGGCGTCGGCGGCCGTCCCCTCGGCGCGCAGGATCTGCTCGCTGACGCCGACCAGGGCGACGCCGTTGACGTAACTCCAGAACGTCAGCACCATCTCGACCGCGCGCGCGGGTTCGACGCCGAGTTGCCCGAATCCGTCGGACAGCCACTCGAGCCCCTCGAGGGAGTCGTCGCCGAATCCGTAGCGTGGCACCGAGTAGGCCAGCACCACCCACGGGTGGCGCTGATAGAGCTGCCAGTCGATGTCGGTGGCGATGGCGATCCGCTCGCGCCACGTCGGCGCCGGGTCCATCTCGACGGGATAGGGAAAACGCCGTCCGACCTCGGCCGCCATCGCGACCAGCAGCGCATCCTTGTCCGCGACGTGCCGGTACAACGACATCGCGCCGACACCGAGATCGTCGGCGATCCGGCGCATCGAGAGCGCGTCGAGTCCGTCACGGTCGGCGATGGCGATGGCCGAATCGACGATCGCCGACGTCGTCAGCTTCTGCGTCTGCGGGGCCACCGTTTCTCCCTCCTGACCGACCGCCGGGTCACCACGTGTGACATTCACCGGGAATAACCCACTTGCGTACAGCGTACTCATATCCGTACCGTCAGTGAGCGTACGACGTACGCGTCGCTTCGACGAGAACCGTCCACACCGAGCACAGTCCACACCGGACACCATCCCCACCGAGCACCACCATCCCCACGAGCACCACCATCCCCACGAGCACCACCATCCCCACGAGCACACGGAGAGTCGCATCATGTCCACCCAGTACCGCCCCGTCGATCAGCGTCACCGCGAACCCGCGCGCGCCGATCGCCGAACCTGGCTGGGTCTGGCCGTGCTGACCCTGCCGGTGTTGCTGGTGTCGATGGACTTCTCCGTCCTGTACCTGGCCATCCCGTCGATCACCGACGCCATCGAACCGACGGCCGCGCAGCAGTTGTGGATTCTCGACATCTACGGCTTCCTCATCGCCGGCCTGCTCATCACCATGGGCAACGTCGGTGACCGACTCGGTCGTCGGCGCATCCTGCTGGCCGGCGCCGCCGTCTTCGGTATCGCGTCGGTGATCGCCGCGTTCGCACCGAGCGCCGGCATCCTCATCGCCGCGCGTGCCCTGATGGGGATCGGCGGCGCGACGCTGATGCCGTCGAGCCTGTCGCTGATCGCCAACATGTTCCCGAACGCCCGTGACCGCGGTCGCGCCATCGGCGTGTGGACGGCCGCCTTCGCCGGCGGCTCGGCCATCGGTCCGGTGGTGGGAGGCGTTCTGCTGCACCACTTCTGGTGGGGTGTCGTCTTCCTCATCAACGTGCCGGTGCTGGCCGTGCTGTTCCTGCTCGCCCCGCGCCTGGTGCCCGAGTACCGGGCCCCGTCGACCGACCGCTTCGACATCGTCGGCGTCGTCCTGTCGCTGCTGGCGATCCTGCCGATCGTCTACTCGATCAAGACGATGGCCGCCGAGGGCGTCACCCCGCTCGTCGCCGTCATCGGCGTGGTGGGCGTGGCGATGTTCGCGGTGTTCATCGTGCAGCAACGCTCCGCGCGGGCACCACTGCTCGACCTGAAGCTCTTCGCCAATGCGCAGTTCAGCTCCGCCGTCGCGGTGGCGCTGGTCGGCATGATGGCCCTCGGCGGCACCTCGTATCTGACCGGGGTCTACCTGCAGTCGGTGATGGGCCACGACGTGCTCGCCGCCGCCCTCGCCGGTCTGCCGATGGCCATCGCCGTCGCCGTGTTCTCGATCGGCGCGAGCCGCGTCGCCGCCTGGGTGGGTGTGCGCACCGCGTTCATCGGCTCGGTGGTCCTGGCCGCCGCCGGCAACCTGGGATTGCTGTGGCTGACCACCGACAGCCCGCTCTGGATCTATCTGGTGGCCACGTCGGTCGCCGGTATCGGCTACGGCATCCAGTTCAGCCTGGTCTCCGACATCGTGGTCGGTTCGGTTCCGCCGGAACGGTCCGGCGCGGCGTCGGGCATCTCCGAGACGAGCTTCGAACTCGGGACCGCGCTCGGCCTGGCCCTGCTCGGGTCGCTGGCCACGCTGGTGTTCCGTGAGCACGCCGACGGCCGGAACTTCGGCGACACCCTCGGTGAGACCCTGCACGACGCCGGGCAGCTGGGCCCCGACGGCACCGCACTGGCCGACGCCGCACGCAGCGCCTTCGTCGACGGCATCCACGCGGCATCGCTGGCCGCGGTGATCACGTTGTCGGTGCTGGCGGTGGTCCTGGCTGTGGTGCTGCGCACACCGGTCGGCGACGACGACGATGCCGCCGTCGAGACACCGTAGGCTCGTCGGGGTGCACGCACCGATCGAGAATCGCTGGAGCGCCCGCGGCTACGACCCCGAGGCGACGATCACCACCGCGGAGGTGACCGACGTCCTCGAGGCCGGCCGATGGGCACCCACCTGGGGCCGTATCCAGCCGGTCCGGTTCATCGTCGGGCTCCGCGGCGACGACACCTTCACGCGGCTGGCCGCAACCCTCAACCGCGGCAACAAGAGTTGGGCACCGGCCGCCGGCGCCCTCATCCTGCTGAGCACCAGCAACAATCCCGACGACGCCATGGTGCACGAGTACGGCGCCGTCGACCTCGGATTCGCCGCCGCACAGATGAGCATCCAGGCCGTCTCGATGGGGCTCAACGCGCACCCGATGGCCGGATTCGACGTTGCCGCCGCGCGGGCGGAGTTCGGTGTCCCGGCCGAGTCCCGACCGATGCTGGTCCTCGCCCTGGCCCGCCTGGCCGCCGACCCGACCACCCTCGCCCCCGAGGTCGCCGAACGCGACGCCTGGCCCCGGGAACGACTCCCCTTGCACGACATCACCTTTGCCGGGCAGTGGGGCACGTCCTTCTACCCCGCCGACTGATCACCGCCGACTGACCACCGCCGGCCGCCGATCGCTCCCCGATGAGTTCCCCGCCGCCGCAGACGCATCCCCGTGTCGGGCTGCTGGGTCCCATCACGGTCATCGACGGTGACGACGAGACACCCATCACGTCCGGGCGCGCCCGGGCACTGCTGACCGCCCTCGCGCTGGCCCATCCGCGGCCGGTCGGCGTCGCCGCACTGGTCGCCGACGCCTGGGCAGACCGGCCGCCACAGAATCCGGCCGGGGCCGTGCAAACGCAGATGTCCCGCCTTCGGCAGGTCCTCGGTACCGGATCGATCGTGGGCTCGGCCGCCGGATATCGACTCGATCTCGCCGTGCCGGTCTCCGATCTCGCTGTGGCCGAATCACTGTCGGACCTCGACGACGACCCGGACGGGGCCGGCGCGGCCCGGGTGCTCGCGCTCTGGCGTGGCGACGCCGGCGCCGACCTGCCGGCCGGTGAACTCCGGGATCGCCTGCGCGCCCGGGCCGATCGCGCCCACCGCGCCGCGCTCGAGCGGGAGTGGCATGCCCGCCTGTCACACGACCCGGCCGGCGTGGCGGCCGAGATCGCCGATATGCGTGGCGATCTGCCACTCGACGAGCATCTCGCGGCGCTCCAGATGCGGGCCCACCTGGCCGCGGGCGATCCGAATGCGGCGCTCCGCATCCACGCGGAGATCAGTGCCGAACTCGCCGAGCGGCTGGGCGCCGATCCCGGTCCGGCACTTGCCGCCGCCCATAGCGCCGCCCTCGCGTTCGCTCCGCTGCCCCACACCCCGGCACCGCCGGCCGACACGTTCCTCGCCGACGCCGGCACCAATGCCGAACTCGCCGAGGCGATTGCACGATCATCGCTGGTGACGATCGTCGGCCCCGGCGGCATCGGCAAGACCCGACTGATCACCGAGTACATCGCGTCGACCCGACCTGCCGAGGTCTTCGTCGACCTGTCGGCGGCCCGACATCCCGACGACGTCGCGGCCGCCGTCGCCATCGCGCTGGGACGGGGCTCCCTGCCCGAACAGGACATCTCGACGGCCGCGCCGTCGGTCACCACCGGCGCCGTCCTCGCCCAGCTGAGCCCCGTCGGTGCGCTCGTGGTGCTCGACACCTGTGAACACCTGGTGGCCTTCGTCGCCGACCTCGTCGACGACATCCGTTCCCGCCGAGCCGATCTCACCGTCGTGGCCACCAGCACGACCCCGCTGGGGGTGCCCGACGAGCGCATCGTGACCGTCGGCCCGCTCGACACCGACCGCGGCGTCGAACTCGTCACCCGGCGGGCCCGCGAGTTGCGGTCGGACGTTCACCTCGATCGCGGCCTGCTGATCGAGTTGTGCCGACGCCTCGACGGTTCCCCGTTGGCACTGGAACTCGCAGCGGCACAACTGCGTTACCTGTCGCTGGCCGATGTAGTCGGGCGACTCGACGCACGTTTCGGGTTGCTCGCCGTCGCCGGTGCGGGCCGACACCATCGCATCGCCGACGTCGTCGCCGCCAGCTGGGACCTGGTGAGCCCGTCCGCCCAACGCACCCTGGCGGTCCTGGCCCTGTTCCCCGCGGAGGTGCGTATCGACGACGCTCTGGGTTTCGGGTCGGTGACGCTGCCCGCGCTCGCCGAACTCTGTGATCACCACATGGCGAGCGTCGTCGAGTTCGACGACGGCCGCACGCGGTACCGGATCACCGAGACGGTGCGGGAGTTCGTCCGGGAACGCACTCGGCTGGACCCGCCGGTCCATCGGTCGCTGCATCACGAATTCGTCTCCTGGGCAGCCGATGTCGTGGCCCCGACGACCGATGATCTGATCGCCGGCCGGGTCGGTGACGCCGCCGGACGCCTCGACGAGAGCACCGACGCGGTGTTGACCGCCCTCGACGATCCCGCCACCGCCGCCATCCCGGGTGCCGTCACCCGATTGCTCCCCATCACCCTGTGGCGTCTGGTGCGCACCGGCGGTTACCCCGACGCCGAGCGGCTCGCGGTGATCGCCCTCGATCACCCCGGAAGTCCCGATGACGTACTCGGATTATTGTGCGCCACCGCCTATCTCATGGTTCGTGGACGATTCCGGGAGGCCGCGCGGGCGCGGACACGGCTGCGCGCCACGGTCCGCCGGGCACCGGCAACCGCCGGGCCGATCGCACTGGCCGTCGACATCGTCACCGGATCGCCGCGTGCGACCGCGCGCATCCTCACCGACGCCACTCGCTCCTCCGACGCCGTGGTCGCCGCACTCGCCGAGATCGTCCGCTCCGATGTCGCCGAATTCTATGCGGCGGTGCACTTCTCCCGTCGATGCGCCCTGGCGGCGCTGGTGTGCGCCGAGCGGGCGGGACACCCGTGGCTGATCGCCGCCGCCCGCCAACGGCTCGGCCGCGGGCATGCCCTGACCGGGGACCGACCGGGTGCGGCCGCCCTCTATGCCCGCAGCGCCGACGACTTCGCCACGATCGGGTTCTCCGACGAGTCCACGGGTATCCGCATCCATCAGGCCCTGGCCCTGGCACCCTCGGATCCGGCCGCGGCCACCGAGATCCTCGAGGCGTGCCTGCTCGCCGCCGGTGATTCGCGGCGCCCGCACGTCGCCACCGCCCACATGGCCCTGTCGGTGCTGCGCCTGCCGGAGAACCCGCAGGCGGCGCGGCGCTCCGCGGACACCGCGATCGCCATCATCGGGGCGCCGCACGACGGGCACTCGGCCTACCTGCACGGGGTGCGTGCGGTGATCCTGGCCCGGTCCGGCGCCGAGGTGGCCGCACGGCTCGCGGCCGACGCACTCGGCGTCGCGTTGCGGTTTCTGGTGGCGGCACCGACCGTCAATCTGCCGGCGCTGGCCGGGGCGGCCGCGGCGATCTGTCTGGTCGAGAACCGCGCCGCCGACGATCCGCTCGCCGCCGCCGCCCGGGGTGCCCACTACCGGCGCGACTTCGCGGTGATCGACCTGGGCGAGGGACCTCGGTCACACCGTCGGAGCCTGATTCGGCTGGTCGGATAGGTTTCGAGGCGTCGTCGACGCACCGGTGAAAGGGAGATGAAAGGCCGGCCGGGCACTGTGGTCGGCATGCTTCCCGACATCGCGATCAACGCGGAGCACCTGCGCAAGACCTTCGGTGACGTCGTCGCCGTCGACGACGTCTCGCTCACCGTGCCCACCGGTTCGGTCCTCGGCGTCCTCGGACCCAACGGGGCCGGCAAGACGACCACGGTCCGCATGCTGGCGACCCTGATCCGCCCGGACTCCGGCCATGCCACCATCTTCGGACGGGACCTGACCGGCGATCCCACCGCTGTGCGTTCCCTGATCTCCCTGACCGGGCAGTACGCATCGGTCGACGAGGATCTGACCGCGCTGGAGAATCTCGAATTGTTCGGGCGGCTGCTCGGATTCAGTGGTCGCAAGGCCCGCGCCCGCGGCAGCGAGTTGATCGAGCAGTTCGGGCTCAGTGCCGCGGCGAACCGTCCGGTCAGCGGATTCTCCGGCGGCATGCGTCGCCGCGTCGACCTGGCCGCCTCGATGATCCGCACGCCGGCCCTGCTCTTCCTCGACGAGCCGACCACCGGCCTGGACCCCACCACCCGCACCCAGGTGTGGTCGGTGGTGCGTGATCTCGTCGATCAGGGCACCACGGTGCTGCTGACCACCCAGTACCTCGAAGAGGCCGACCAACTCTCCGATTCCCTCGTCGTCATCGACTCCGGCCGCGTCGTCGCCTCCGGAGACGCCGACTCCCTCAAGGACCGCGTCGGTACCCGTTCTCTGGAGATCGCGGTGGAACCGGCCCGGCTCGACGCCGCCGCACGGGTTCTGCGCGGCGTACTCGACGCGACGGTGACCGCGACCCCGGAGAACGGGCGGCTGGTGGCGCCGATCGCCGACCCGTCGCTCTCTGCGCGGGCGGTGGTCGCGCTCGAGGATGCGGGTATCACGGTGGCCGAGATCTCGGTCCGCCGACCGAGTCTCGACGACGTCTTCTTCTCCATCACGGCCGCCCCGGCGGCCCCGCCGGCATCCGACACGGACGCCGCCACCGAAAGCGGGGCCGCGGCATGACGCTTGTCACCGAAAGCCCCTCACCCGGAATCGACTTCGGGCCGATCATCGAACGCATCGGGCCCGGCAAGGTCGTCGCCGACACCCTGACGATGACCCGCCGCGGATTGCTGCGACTCAAGCACACCCCGCAGCAGCTCTTCGACGTCATCGTCATCCCCATCGTCTTCACCGTGATGTTCGCCAACATCTTCGGTGGGGCCATCGCCGGTAGCGTGGATGCGTATCTGCCGCAACTGGTTCCGGGTGTGCTGGTGTCGGTGGCGATCACCAGTTCGGTGGTCACCGGTGTGCAACTCCGAGAAGACATGGACCGCGGGGTGTTCGACCGATTCATCTCCCTGCCGATAGCCCGGATCTCTCCGCTGGCCGGATCGCTCATCGCCGACGTGGTGCGCTACTTCATCGCCTCGGTGATGTCGATCGGCGTCGGGATGGTGATGGGGTACCGACCCAACAGCGTGCTGGGCACCGTCGCCGGGGTGATCCTGACCATGTTCGCGGCCTTCGCGATCAGCTGGATCTTCGCCCTCATGGGCGTGCTGATGTCCAAAGCGTCGGCGGTGCAGGGTGTCTCGATGTTGGTGCTGATGCCGTTGACGTTCACCTCCAACATCTTCGTCCCGGTGACGACGATGCCCACCTGGATGCAGAACCTGGCCGACGTCAACCCGATCTCGCATCTGGTGTCGTCATTGCGGTCGTTGATCAATGACGGCACGGTGACCGGCCACGTCGCGTGGACCCTGCTCGGCACGCTGATCATCATCGCCGTCTTCGCGCCGATCACGGTGCGCGCGTACCTGCGTAAGGCCTGACGACGCCCGTTCCTCCCCACCCGCACGACAAGGACGAAAACTGTTGGTGACCATCGCCGCACACCCCACATCGATGTCCGCGGCACCCGGCCGCCCGGAACGACTCACCCCCGACGACGACCTGTTCGTCCGGATGGAACACGCGATGGGACTACCGGTGGTCAACCAGGCCGTCTGGCGCCTGCCCACCCACCTCGATCCCGCACGCTTCGCCGAACTCGGCGCGGCACTGGCCCGCGGACGGCTCAGCAGGTTGGTTGTCCGGTCCGCATTTCCGTTGCGGGACCGATGGGTTCACACGCCGGATGCGGGACGTCACGCCTTCGACGACGAGCAGATCGACGCCGCCGACGGTGCCGCGTGGGCGCTGGCGCAAGCCAATCTCGGGATCGACAGTGTCACCGGTCCGTCGTGGCGCATGAGTGCGATCACCACACGCGATACCGACGAGACGTTCGTGTCCTGGGTGTCCTCGCATGTCATCGGCGATGGCGGCGCGGTGATCACCGGCATCGGCGAAGCCCTCGACGGCATCGGCTATGACGCCGCCGATGCCGACACCGGCGTGCTGGACACGGTGCGGGAGGGTGCCGATGCGCTGCGCACCAGCGCCGTCGCCGCCTATCGACTGGCGCGACACCGCGCTCAACCCGCACCACTCCCGCGTCCGACCACGCCCGCACCTGCCGTGTCGGCCGAGGACTGGGGCGGAGTCAGTCCGACCGTCATCGTCACCATCCCGGATGCCGCCTTCGACGTGGTCGCGAAACGCGTCGGCGGTACCGCCAACACCCTGTTCACCGCCATCGTCATCGGCATTCTCGAAGACTCTGGCGCGGTCGCCGACGGCGACGAGATCCCGGTGAATCTGCCCGTCTCGACCCGTATCCCGGGCGATCGACGGGCGAATGCGAGTACCGGCGTCACCGCCCGCATACGGGTGAGCCCCGCCCTGCGCACCGATCTGAGTCCGTTGCGCACGGCCAGCAAGACCGCGTTCGCCTCGGCAACAGGTGCACCGAGTTCACTTGCGCTGCTGGGCCGTCTGGCTCAGCCACTGGGCGACTCCATCGTCCGACGACTGGCCGCCGACTCCCGTGCACCCCTGTGTCTCGCATCCAACCTGGGCACCCTCGACGCCGGATTCGCCGGCCTCGGAACCGGACTGCCCGGTTCGGTGGCGATGCGCTCGATGACCGTCGGCGCCTCCCTGGACGTGATGCGCCGGATGGCCGGCGGCATCAGTGGCTGGTCATCGCGCAGCGCCGGACACATCACCCTGTGCATCACCGCACTCGATCCCGACCGCGTCGCCAACACCGCAACGCTCACATCGCTGGTCGCCGAGGAACTCTCACGCTGGGATCTCGACGGATCGTTCTGGGGCGCCCAGCCAGAGGAGTAGGACCTCAGCGGCCCCGCCGGCCGAGTGCACGCAACCCGCTGGTCGAGTGCGCCTGGTCCCCGCTGGCCGAGTGTGCTTAATCCCCGCTGGTCGAGTGCGCCGCGCGAGCGAAGCGAGCTCGTCGCATATCGAGACCACCTCCGCACCCCCGCTGGCCGAGTGCCGACGAGCTTGCGAGTCGGTGTATCCGCCCGGCCGAGCTTGTCGAGGTCGAGGCCACCTCCGCAAGCCGCAAGCAGTACGCAAGCACCAGCTTCACCCCCGCTGGTCGAGTGCGCCGCGCGAGCGAAGCGAGCTCGTCGCGTATCGAGACCACTTCGGCAAACTGACATCGAAACCGGGCCACCACCAACCGATTCCGCGCCGAAGAAACTTGTCGGACCCCCTCGCTACACTTGACTCAGTTCAGTTGATCCGACCGAGCAGAGGAGGTGAACATCATGGCCACCAACATGATTGGCAGCCACAAGGCACCGGAACTGTCGATGACCGCCGACGACGCCGCCATGATCGATCACCTCCCCGTCGAGGCCGCGACCGCTCTGGCTCGTTCCCTGCAACGCCAGGAACGACAAGTGATCGCGCGGAAAGTGCTCTCCGCGGCGCGGATCGGGCACACCGTGTACGACGAGATGCTGCTCTCGGGCCATCAGACCAACGTGCACACCACCGGCGCCGTCGACAAGTCCGCCACCGGCAAGGTATCCACCACCCTGGGCGTCTCGGTGCCGCAAGCCACCGCGTGGATGACGCTCAGCTTCCTGCTGTCGACGCTCCCGACCGTGACCGCGGCGTTCTTGGACGGTGACCACTCGCTGGAACGTATCCGCATCATCGCCAACGAGATCGCCGTCCTGTCCGACGACGACGTCCGCGCCTTCGCCGAAACCCGTGCACTGCAACTGGCCGAACGCAATCAGGCGGATAAGACCCTGCGGGATCAGGTCATCGAGATGGTGATCGCCCTGGATCCCGACGGCGCCGCGGACCGTCGCGAGGAAGCTGCCGCACGTGACCAGAATGTGCGGGTCCGCCGAGACACCAACGGGCACTGCAGCATCTCCGTCTACGCACCAGGTGAGATGGGTGCCCATCTGGCGGCGCGGATCGCGAAGATGATCAGTGAGCGGATCTGCCCGCGTGATCCGCGTCGTCAGGGTCAGGTGCAGGTCGCGGCGTTCGCCGAAATCCAAGGACTGCCCGGCGCGCAGCTGTCGTGTGAGTGCGGTCGGGGCGACTGCTCGCGGGCGATCCCCTTGCCGGAAGAACCCAGTGGCCTGACCGAACTCGACATCGACCCCGCCGCGACTGATCTATCTGGCGATGTCGAGGTCGATGCGGACGCCGACATGACCGACGATCCCGAGACGATCACCGACGGCGACGCTGACTGTGACGACGCTGACTGTGCGGCAACGGATACTGTTGAGGCACAACCCGACGCGGACACCGATGCGCAGTTGTCGCTGTCGTTGATCACCGACCCGTCCGGGCAGCGGGAAGCTCGGTTGGAGTACTTCGGCGTTGTCGACGACGCTCACGCTGCAATCTTGATCAGTTCGGGACAGCTCGTCACCGTCACCGAGTTTCCCACCCTGGACATCCCCAGCATCAGCACCACCACCTCTCTGGACCGGATACCGGCGGCGTGGCGTCGCCTCGACGATCCGTTCCCGGCGGCACCGATCGACCCGACCGGGCACGGCGGCTATTTCTTCCCGCCGCCGCGTGCGTTGACGTATCGGATTCCGGCGTGGTTGCGGGAGAAGATCATCGAGTTGGATGGCACGTGCCGGTACCCGCATTGCGGGCGACCGGCCAGTGAATGCCAGATCGATCACGTGGTGAAGTTCGTGCACCAGGATCCGATCACCGGTGGCTGGACCGTGGAATTCAACCTGATGCCGTTGTGTACCCCGGACCATCAGCGCAAGCACATGGGGTTGTTGATCCCCACTATGTTGTCGGATCGGGCTGTCATCTGGCGTGATCCGGTCACCGGGGAGACCATCACCACCTATCCGCGGTAGGTCACTGCCGTCGGGTGGTGCTGCGCTGCAATCGGTTTCCAGCGTCGGGTTGCGTGGTCTCGACACGCCACGGGCTCGCAAGCTCGCACGAGGCGGCTCGACCGGCGAGACGGTGACGGCTCGATCGGCGGGAGTCTGGGTGCGCTGCAGTCGGTTTCCAGCATCGGGTTGCGAAAGTGGTCTCGACCTCGACAAGCTCGGCCCGGCGGGATGAGTGGTGCTACTCCGCAACGGGTTTCCGGATCATTCCCCCGCCGGCACCGGCAACCGCACCTCGACGATGTCGGCGGCGGCGGCCACGGCACGCTTCGGGGACACCATCCGCTGGGCGAACTCCACTGCTGCGCAACGGACCTTCTCCGTCAGGACCGTTGACAGGTCCGCGCGGATCGACTCGTCGGTCAGTGCCGAGAACGCTCGGCCGGTGCCGACTCCGAGGGTGCGGATACGCTCCGCCCAGAACGGCTGCTCGGCGGTGAACGAGTACACCGCCGATGGCACACCGGCCCGCAGTGCGGCGGCCGTCGTCCCCGCTCCCCCGTGGTGGACCACTGCGGCGCAGCGTGGGAACAGCCACGCGTGATTGACCGCACCCACGTGATAGATGGACGTGTCGTCGGCGTCGACCCCGGGCGTGGCTCCCAGGCCGAACACACATCGAACGCCGAGTTCGGCTGCAGCCGCGCCGAACAGTGACCGAACCCGCTGCGGGTCGGTCACCGGCATCGAGCCAAACCCGACAAACACCGGCGGCTCGCCCGCGTCGAGCCACTCGGCCAGTTCGGCGTCCCCATGCGAGGTCTCGGCGAGGTGATCGCGGGCGCCGGCGGGCAGGTCGAGGAATCCGATGATGGGTTTGACCGCGTGCCCGGCCTTCCATTCGGCAACCAACTCCGGAGCGATGGCCGGGTCGTAGGCCTGGATCTGCGGAACCCGCAACACCCCGAGACGATCCGGGCAGCCGGTGCGCGCGGCGGGCCTGCCGATCCGCCGACGAAATCCGTTCTCGCTGTATCGTGTTGCCCACCACACGATGCGGTCATAGGCCCGCCAGCTGCGTCGCTTCCACTTCGGCGACCACGAGTCGGTGACGCCGGGTAGCGGACCGATCACCCCGCTCTCCGACATCGGCGCATAGCGCAGCACCGTCAATGGCACGCCCAACCGCTCGGCGAGCGCGAGGCCCCGTGCCTGACACAACGGGGCGGCGATCAGCATGTCGACGTCGGTGATCGCCGCGTCGTCGTCGAGGAAGGTCTCGACCATGGCCCGGTCGAAGGCCGAGATGCCGTCCCGTACCGTGTCGAGCGCGAATCGTGCACGCGTCCATGGGTTTCGGGACCGCTGGGCGTCCAGCGCCTCATCGGAGGACCACTGCGTGCCGGTGTCGCGGCCGATGGCCACCACCGTCGCCACTCCCGCGTTCCGCGCGAAGCCCAGCAGATTGGGCGGTACCGCGACACTGACCCGATGGCCACGCCGCTGGAGTTCGACGGCCAGACACACCCCGGGCTGCACGTCGCCCCGACTGCCGTAGAGGATGACGGCGACATGCGCGCCGTCGGATCGGCTTGTCATCATGAGTAATTCACCAGAATCTGTGATCGAGGCCCCACGCCGACAGCTCCGCACTGAGCAGCTTCGCGAGGTGATCCTCGTCGCCGTAGTACTCGGGGCTGAAGGCGGCGAACGACAGGGTGACGGTCGAACCGTACTCGACTATCCACGCCGAGAGCCCCGGGCCGGGCATCGCCACATCCTCACCCGCGGTGTCCTGCACCATCAATCGCAGCACGAACGACGACGCGGGCACTCCGGCGATGGTGCGTACCCGATCGTCGAGCACCCCGAGATTGGAGACGCTCACATCGGGGGCAGGCACCGACCGCAACGCCGTCGTCAGCACCCGTCGCGGCATCAATCGCACCAGCGACTGGAGATCGTCAGGCACGTCGGTGCCGGTCTTCGCATACTCGGCGAACGCCTGCCGGCTCAGACCACGGAGGTAATCGAGGTCGGCCGGCGACTCCTGCGGTTCGCCGACCCGCAGCCAGATCCCACCAGAGGCGTTGGCGCGCAGATCCTCTGGCCCACCGCGTTTGCTGACGGCGACGCTGACACGCATCTGGTCACCGACGGGATAGCCAGATCGGCGCACCAGCCCACACACCAGCGCGGTGAAGAGGGTGTTCCCGGTACCGCCGTACTGCCGGGCCTGGGCATGCCAGAGGTCGCGGTCGACGTCGACGATGGCCAAGGTGGCGCGGTAAGGGTCGTAGGTCGGCGGTGGTGACGGCGGGCGATTCGGGACCACCGGCGCGGTGCCCTCGCGACGTTCGCGCCGCCGCTGCCGTGCATCGCGGGCCACGGCACGGACCGACCGTGCCGCCGAACGGATCTGCCGTGCGCTGTCCCGCGCGTCCTCGGCCAGTGCCCGCGCACCGCGGGCGGTGTCGGGATCGGCGAGTGCGGTCGTCTCACCGTCGGCAGCGGCGACGAGGGCGCGCATGATCGCCTCCCCGTCCGCGATCAGGTGCGACAGCAGCAGCACCACGACGCGGCGTCCACGGGTGGTGGTCGTCGTGTGCACTCGCCAGCCCAGTCCCTGCGCGGGACGCAGATCCGCCGAACGCAGCAGGTTGTCGGCCCACGCACCGATCTCGGCATCGTCGATGCGGGCGCCGACGATAATGCGCGGTTGCACCCGCGAAGACACCCACCGACGACGCGCGGCCGGGAAACGTCGGCGCGAAATGGCGCGGTGGAGCAGGCCGGTACTCAACGACTCCGCGTACCGCTCGATGGCCTCGAGGCCCGGGTCGTCGTCGAGGACCCAGCAGAACTGGATGGGTGTGCGGAATCCGAGTTTCTCCTCGGCGAGCAGAAACGCCTCGTCCGGACCGGACACCCGGAGGCCCGTCGTGGCCGAACCATGCACCGCGGCATCGGAATGCGCACCCACGGCCTCGTCGGTCACACTGCGCCCGGTCACACCGCGCTCGGTCACGGCAGTCCCCGTTGCGAGGTCTCCCGCAGGAGATTGCGAACGGAGAAGGTGGAGGTCTGCTCGTCGTGTGCGCGGATGAGCACGAGGCGGGCGGCATGCACCACGATCAGTGGCGGCAGATAGCCGAACACCACCACCGCGGTCAGTCCGTATCGCCGGTGCATCAGCAGGGTCCGTGGCAGGAAGCTCATGTACTCGACGAATGCCGGCAGCGCGGTCTCCATCCGGCGCGGCGACACGCCCACCGTCAGCGAGGAGAGAAAAGCATTGCGGCCGTGCGCGTCCTGGACACACAGCCCCATGTCGACATCCTCGAAGATGTCGCGGCGCATGCTGACCCGCGTGCGGATCACCTGCCACATCTCCCGCCGCACCACCATGTTCGATCCGTACAGCACCGGAATGTCGCGTGGCGCCACCGTCCCGTCGGTGTCACTCGCACGTCCCCGCTTGGGGATTCGACGCAACAGCGGATCGATCAGCCTGCGGACCCGGCTCGTGGAGCCCTCCAGCGGAAGTCCGTAGGCGGCGCCGCGGCCGCAGAGGGCCGACCAGTGCCCCGCCGTGTCCGCGGTGAAGAACTCGACGATCGTGGCGGCCCACGTCGGCGGAACGCGGGTGTCGGCATCGATCCTGGCGATCACATCTCCTGTTGCCGAATCCATCCCGGCGTTCCGAGCAAAGACCAAACCCTGATTCGATTCATTGATCACCCGGACAATGCGCCATTGGTCAATGAATTCCTGAATGACCTCGGCACTGCGATCCGTCGAATTGTTGTCCACCACCACGATCTCGGCGATGTGGTCGGCCTGCTCGAGCAGCAGCGTCAGGCAGGTACCGATGGTGTCTTCCTCGTTGTAGACCGGGATGACCACGGACAGCCGCACCTGCGGGTCCGTGGCGTCCTCTCCGGCGGCATCTACTGCGAGGCTGGCCACGTCTGAGGTCGTCACCGCAATCCTTTGCTATGTCGAGTTGGTCTTTCGCGATGGTGACATTGCTGTCGGCACATCGCATTTCGGATACGCCATCGGCACACGGGTGCACTCGCACCCGACGACCGGTGGACACAGGCACCGTTGCCTCGCCCGGGTCGGCGACATCCGCCGTCGGCGGTGGCCGCGGGAAAATGAACAGGGAGCACGACATGTGCGATCGCAACAGCGACTCGACCTCGGAACGTGACCCCCGTGCAGGTTCCTTCCGCGGAGTCTAGGACACCGGCACCCACCTGGCAATGATTGGCGCCACCACGACATATGCGGACGGACTGATGAATCATAATTCGGCGGCCGTTTCACATCTAATTCACAGAAATCGAGGCGGCGTTTCCGTCAATTCTTCAAATCGGCACATCCGACATTTCGCGTCAGTAACTACCCACCCCCGAGGGTTGCCCACATCTCATCGCGCAGGGCTGGCGGGAGGGGCGAAATGCCGCTAATGTCATCGCTTGTCGACCTTCATGGTTGGGGATGAGGGAAGACGAAAACACGAAGGCGCATTCATTGTGTCGTCGAACACTGCTCGCGGAAGATGCATGCTCTGTCACTGCGTACTCGGCTTTGGTGTGACCAAGGACTCACCGTCGCCGCATTTCCGCGGGTGTCATCTGTCATCCTCCCCCAACAGCACCGGGCGTTCGGAACGGGGACCGCACGCTCGAGCTGACCAGCTTTCGCCTAGTCACCCCTGGGGATGTCATGGAGTACACGGAGCTTGCGGACTATCCGGTCCCGACCGGTCGGATCACCGAGTGGATTCCGACCGTCGAGGCCGATCGGTGGCAGTCGGACGATCGTCCGCTCTCACCCAATCACGCTGCGCACCTCTACCATTCGGCCACGTCGTCGACCGCCGACGATTTCGGGCTGGGCTCCTGGATCGGCACGGCCTTCCGCCTGCCCGGAGCCTTCGATCCCGACACCTTCGCCGAGGTCCTGCGCATCTGGATCGCCCGGCATGACGCGTTCCGCACGACGGCCCAGCACGACGGGCACGGCCACGCGCGCTACGTCGTGGTTCCGGACTCGGTGACCATCACCGCACGTCGCCAGGAGGCGCCCCCGGAGGGGGTGAGCGTCGACCACCACATCGAGCGCTTCTTCGCCCGCGAGGTCAGCGCCCTGCGCTGGCCGCACGTGGTGGCCACCACCATCGAACCCGACAGCCTCCTCGAGGCGACCAAGGGCGTCATCGTCATCGTCGGCGCCGATCACTCCGTGATGGACGCCTACACCCAGTTGCTGCTGATCGCCGAGTTCCGGGAGATCTACGGTGCGCTGACCGACGGCCGCGACCCGGTCCTGCCGCCCTGCGGATCCTTCGTCGACCACTGTGCCCACGAACATCGCACGGCCGAATCGATCACCGCCGATCACCCGGCGGTGACCACCTGGCGATCGTTCCTGGAAGGCGACTCCGGCCGGCTGACGATGCCGCGATTCCCGTTGCCCACACAGCCTTCCGCCACCACCGAGACCACTGCGACCACCGCGGCGGCTCCCGGCTGGCAGTCGAGCCTGTCGCTGTGGCTGCTGGACGCGCAGGAGACCGCCGCGTTCAACGCCGCCTGCAAGCAGCACGGCAAGTCGCTGTCCGGTGGTGCCTTCACGGCCCTCGCGGCGGCGATCGAGCGCCTCACCGGTGAGCGCACCACCCGCTTCGTCATGCCGATGCACACCCGCACCGATCCGGAATCCCTGGCCGCCGCCGGGTGGTACGTCGGCCTCGTGCCCGTCGAGATGTCGTTGGGTGAGGCGAACACCTTCGCCGAGGCCATCGACATCGTCGACGCCGGCGTGCGCCGCCACGCCGCGCTCACCCACGTCCCGCACCCACGCATCGCCGAACTGCTGGCGGTGACCGAGGCACCACGATTCGCCGTGTCCTTCGTCGACGCACGATTCGTGCCGGGCGCCGACTCGTGGGACGAGCGGGATCGCGCGCTGCGCAGCCGAATCCACAATCTCGACGAGGTCTACCTGTGGGTGAATCGCACCCATGAGGGTATGAACGTCTCGATGCGTTTCCCGAACAACGAGGTCGCCGCGACGTCGCTGCACGCACTGATCGGCGAGTACACCGCGGTGCTGCGCGAGGTCGCCGCCACCGGCGATCTGGCCTTGTGCGGCGCACCCGGCGACACCGGTTCCGCCGACACCGATTCGGCCCCGAGCCCCACGGTCACCTCGACCGAGGTTCGATGAGACTGGGTCCGGACACCTATTGGTGCCCGCTCCCCGGGCGGCTGGTGGATTTCGTCCCTGCACCGTCGACGATGCAGGCGGCCGAGGCCGCACCGGAGCACCCGGTGGGACCGTCACTGCTGCAGGGTGACCACATCTCCGGTGTGCTCGCGCAGCGCACCGCCGGCCGCGAGCACCGTGGGTACACCTGCAGTGCGATCACGGTGGACGCCGACCTCGACGAGGACCGGATGGCGGCGGCGCTGACCGCATTCGTGCGGGCCCACGAGGGTCTGCGGTCGTCCTTCCGGGTCGACGAGAGCGGCGGCGTCACCCGCTACGTCGTGGATCCGGACGCGGTCGACATCGTGGCCGCCGATGTGGCCGAGACCGGCCCGCATCGTCATCTGGCCCAACGACTTCCGCACACGGCCGTCTTCGATGCGTTCCCCGGATGCGCCTTCGGGGTGGTGACACGACCGGGGTCGTTCGACCTCTACTACGGCATCGATCATGCCTACGGGGACGGCAGTTCCCAGGTGCTCGGGCTGCTGGAGATCCTGGCCCGCTATCGCGGCGAGGAGAATCATCCGCTGGTGTCCGCACGGCACGGCAGTTACCTCGATTACGCCGTCGAGGAGTTCACCCGTGCCGCGGGGCTCACCCCGGATTCGCCCGGCGTCGTCGAATGGCGGCGCGTCCTCACCGAATCCGGCGGCACCATTCCGGTTTTCCCGCTGCCGCTGGGGCTCGGTGACGATCCGCAGCAGGTGTTCATCCACTGTGAGGATCTCGCCGACGCCGCCACCACCGAGGCGCTGTCGGTGATCGCCAAAGCTCATGGGACGAGCCTGATCTCGGTGATCTACGCGGGACTCGCGCTGGCGCACAAGACGTTCTCCGGTGCCGACCGCTACGCCACCGCCACGGTGCTGTCCACCCGGGGGAACGCGGAGCATCGTGGTTCGCAGGGTTGGTACTGCAACTTCGCGCCGATCGGATTCGAGATCCGCGGCTCGACGCTCGAGGAGGTCATCGACGACGCGGCCGCCGCCGTGGAGGCGTCGAAGCGCGCCGTCGCCGACCCGGTGCACGGTGCGCTGGCGATCCTGCTCGGCGAGGGGGCCATCGACCCGTCGGTGGTCGCGAGCCCACAGATGGTGACCTACTTCGATTTCCGCTGGTTCCCAGCCCCCGACGGCGCCCACGACATCGTCGTGTTCACCGGCGAGGGACGCACCCGCAACGCGTCCCTGTGGATCTCCCGCGATCTCGACGGTCTGCGCATCAACACCCAGCGCCCCGACAATCCGGTGGCGGCCGAATCGGTGGCACGGTACTTCGCCACCGTCCGCGACATCCTCACCGCCGCGGTGGCCGTCGACGCAGGAGCACGCTGATGCACGTCACCGCCGTCGACCTCGCCGACCTCGCCGGTCGACTCACCGAGATCGAGATCACCTGGGATGCGGAGCCGGCGCGGTGCGAGGTGCCGGTCACGTTCAATCAGGGCAACCATGTTCGCGCCCAACTCACCGGGAGCGGGGCCTGGTTGGCCGGGACGGTGACCCTGCCGGATCGCCATCCCGACCGGTCGCGGATCGTCGAGGCCGTCACCCGCCTGCTGGTCGAGCACGACGCGCTCCGGGCCCGAATTCGGCCGTGCGACACTCCTCGTCAGGATGTGTACGGCCCCGACCAGTTCGCGGTTCGGGCCCGGACCGTCGGCACGGTGTGGCACGGATTCACCACCGCCCTGATCACCGAGCGGTGTCGGGCGGGTGAGGTCCCCGGATTGTTCTTCGGCATCCTCGACGATCGGCTCGTCTGCGCCTTCGATCATGCGCATGCCGACGCCTTCACCATCGATCTCGTCCTGCGACGGCTGTACGAGCTCTACGCCGATCCCGACACCGCCGCGCGCACCACACGCAGTTTCGCGCAGCGGTGCGTCATCGAGGCGACGGGCGCGTCGGTGTCGGGTGGACCGCACTCGACCGACCCCACGCGTCTGATGCAGGTGTGGGAGGACTTCTTCACGATCACCGACGCAACCCTGCCGGCCTTCCCGCTGCCGCTCGGATCGGGAGCGGCCCCGCAGCGCACCGTCGTCGTGCCGCTGCTGAGCTCCCCGGAATGCCATGATGCACTGGGCCGTTCGGCGTTTGCCCACATCCTGGCGACCTTGGCGACGGCAGTGGCATCGGTGGGCGGTCCACGGCGACTGGCGACGCTGATACCCGTGCACACCCGCGGGGCACGCGATTCCGGCTGGCACGACACGGCCGGCTGGATGGTCTCCAACGCGCCGGTGGTCGTCGACGCCGGAGACCCGGACAGCGCCACGCGCTGGCTGACACACGCTGCGGCACTGACGGATCTACCGCTGGATCAGGTACTCGCCCACTGCCGGCCGAGCTTCGTCACCGAGGGCATCTTCATGGTCTCCTACCTCGACTACCGCAAGCTGGGTCCAGCATTGCCCGGAGCACAGCACATCTCGGCCGTGACGAGAACCGACACCGCACAGTTCTGGTTCAACCGTTCGGAGTCCGGCCTGGATCTGCGCGTGCGCTATCCCGGCCGACCCGAGGCCGACGCCGTGATGGCCGACCTGCTCCGGGTGCTCACCAGCGAACTCCGGGAACCGTTGCGCCACAGCATGTGCCGCACCAGCGCCTGAGTCCCGCACCCAGTTGCACGCTCGGCTCCCACCTGCACGCCGTGCATTCCGTGCGTGTGGGAGCTGCGCGCGCATCGTCGGGTGAGTCCCTACGCGCGGCAGGTCGTCGCGGCGGTGTCGATGGCCGCCTCGGCCGCGTGGCGTTCGTTCTCCGACCACCCGTGGACGCCGAGGAACATCTGACGGTTGTCGGCGTCGGTGGGGCGCACCTGATCCCAGTAGTCCGCGCGGTCGGCGGGACTCAGCGCCAACACGTTCGCCAGTTCCGCCGACGAATCCGGGTACTTCATGATCTTGGCGTAGTCGGCCGGATCCTGCGCCGCCAGCGTCGCCTCGGCCTGCCCGACGGTGCAGGTGCTTCCCGGCACCGTCGACGACGTGTCGGCGGCAGATGCGACGCCGGCCGCGACGGTGGCGAGGATGCCCGCCCCGACGACGGCGATGCCGATCCGCACACCGACGATCTGATTCACGAGTTTCATGGGTCCACCTTTCTCCCGCACCGAAAACACCTCCGGTGTGACAGCCACCAACACTAGGAAGCCACCTTGGGAGTGGGCTGTGACGCACCTGCCAACCCTGAACGATTCCCACAGCGCGAGAACGCTTTTCACCGTTCGTCGCCATTGTCCGAATTGACGGGTGCGCCTTCCGCCGGGATCGGGCCGGTGCGCCCATCCGGGCAAGAACTACAGTGGATCCGTTCCGTTCCGTTCCGTTCCGTTCCACCCACCCCGACACGATCGCACCGATGGACACCGACGACCCACGCCCCCAACCGCCGGCACGGCCATCGATGATGGGCGCTCTGTTCGCGGTCCCGGACGTGCGGGGCCGCTGGCCCGCGGCCATCCGGGCCGGTCTCGCCTTCGCGATACCCGCCGCCGCGCTGTATCTGCTCGGCTTCGACCGCGACTGCCTTCTGGCCGCCCTCGGCGGATTCGCCGCACTCTACGGCGAGAAGCGTCCGTACCGTGTGCGGTGGCGGGCGGTGAGCACCGCCGGCGCTGCGCTGGTGGCAACCACCGCCGGGTACGGCGCGCTCGGGGCCTGGGCCGGGCCGTCGGCGACGCCGACGCAGAACCTCGTCGTGATGACCGCGCTGGTCGCCGGTGCGGCCGCCACGGCGTTCTGCCTGAACGCACTGCGGCTCGGCCCGCCGGGCCCGTTCTTCTTCGTCCTGACCGCCGCGATCGCCTCCGTCGTCACCCGGCACGGCGTCGACCTCACCCCACTGGTACTGGCCTCCGCCGCCGGCGCCGTCGCATCCCTGGTGGTGTCGATGGCGCCGGCCCTGTGGCGCCCGCACGGCCCGGAGACCGCCGCCACGGCCGTGGCGATCCGGGCGGTCGAGGACTACCTCGACGACAACCGCAGTGCCGGCCCCGCACATCGTCACGGGGTGGCCCTCTCGACCCTGCACGCGTGGTCCGTGCTGCATGACGCGGCCGCCACCAACAGCGCTCTGGCCCAACAGCTCTGGGAGTCGATGCACCGCTGGCACGGCGCGCGGCAACCCGTCGACCTCGCACCGCCACTGCCCCGGCCGTCGGTCGCCCACCGGCTGCGGATCGCCGCCCGGCGGTTCAGCCACGCCGAGGTGACCACCGTGCGGGTCGCGGCCGCCGCCTTCGCCGCGGGCGCGATCTCGATCGCCACCGGACTCTCGCGTCCCGACTGGGCGATCCTCGGCGCGGTGCTGGTTCTCCAGTTGGGGCCCGACCGCATCCGCGGTATGGTGCGCGGTGCGCACCGGCTGATCGGCACGGTCGCCGGACTCGGCGTGTTCGTCGCCCTGCACCTGCTCGATCTGGGGGTGCCGACGCTGATCGTGGTGATCGCGGCGCTCAACCTGCTGATCGAGTTGACCATCGTGGGCAACTACGCCGTGGCGGTCACCTTCATCACTCCTCTCGCCATGCTGATGGGCGATCCCGCCGCCGACATCACCATTCCGGTGCGTGATCGCTTCCTGGAGACGCTGCTCGGCGTGGTCTGCGCCATCGCCGCCATGTGGCTGGTGCTCGGGCGTGCGCATCGCCGCACCTGGCGGTATGCCGACGACGCCGTCGTCGACGGTTTCGACGACGTGCTCGACGGCGCCGCTGCCGGACCCGTCGGTTCACCCCGGCCGATGACGCTGCGCCGGGACCTGCAGTGGTCACTGCTCGAAGCCGAGATGGCCGCCACCGACGCGGCGGGAAACGAACCCGGGTGGGCGCGACGACGCTGGGCCGCCCACGTCGCCCTGTGCCACGTCGGCCATGAGGCACTCACGTGGTGCTGGCGTGCCGATCCGCACCGCCCGCTCGACCCGGCGATCGCCGGGATGCTGTCCGAACGTCGGCGCCTCCTCACCGATCACACGCCTCCCGACGGCCCCTGACCGGCGCACGCGTACGCCCTTGGGTCGCCACACCCTTCGTTAATTGACAGTTGACAAACAACTCGCGCGCGCCTATACCTCTATGTGTGCCCGTTCACATCCGGCCCTGGAGATGTGGCAGCTCGCACTCATTGCCGTTTGTCGTCCCCGACAACTCATGGAAAAGGCTCACCCGCATGGCTCATCCCCGGTCCCTCACCCGACCCATCGCATTCCGCCTCGGCGCCTGGGGTGTGGCCGCCGCGACCTGCGCGGTGATCGCCGCGGGTCCGGCCGCCGCCGACACCCACCCGGGCACCTACGGCGACTTCGCGCCCATCGAACGGTCGATCTCGCTGCCGCGGGATGAGTCGTCGCACCGGCAACCCGCCGAATGGTGGTACATGACAGGCCATCTCACCGGTGTCGACCCGGCGGGCAAGACCCGCCACTACGGTTACGAGATCGTGGTGTTCCAGATCGCCGCCGTCGCCGGCGTCCCGCCGATCTACGACTCCCACTTCGCGATCTCCGACCTCGGCCGCCACAAGTTCAGCTACGCCGAGCACACCACCGCGGGCGCCTACTCCACCACCCCGAACGCCGTCGACCAGGACGTCGCGGGATTCAGGATCACGGGCTCGATGGGGCACTACGCGGCGTCGGCATCGCAGCCCGGCTACTCACTCGACATCCGCACCACCGCCCTGGTGCCGCCAACCCTCAACGGCGTCAACGGTATCGAGACCTTCGGCGACTGGGTGTCGCCCTACTACTCCTACACCTCCAACGCCACGGTCGGCACCCTGATCGATCACGGCGTGCCGGTGAAGATCACCGGCAACAGCTGGTACGACCACGAATGGGCCACCGGCGCACCGGGAACCGACGGCACCGGGTGGAGCTGGTTCGGGGTCTCGTTGGACAACAACGTCCAGTACAACCTGAGCTTCTTCCAGGCACCGTCCGGCGAGGTACAGAAGGTGATCGCCGTCAGGACCGCCGACGGCCACTACGCCCCGGTGCCCGCCGACCAGGTGTCCATGCAACCGATCGGCGCGTGGCGCAGCCCGCACACCGGATACACCTATCCGACGAGCTGGCGAATCACCTTGCCCGGCGGCGCAATCACACTCACCCCGAAAATCCAGGACAGCGAGCTCAGCGGCGGCGTCGGCCACAAGTTCTACTACGAGGGCCCCACCACCGTGACCGGAACCCTCGACGGTGCCCCCGCAACCGGCAACGCCTACGCCGAGATGAACCCCCGCGGCGTGAACTGGCGACCCGACCAGTTACTGCCCTGAGCACCACCCGCACAAGCCCTTTCGCACTTCCCTCCTTCACCGCGCCTTCTACCGCACCCTCTGTCACCCCCCTATGTCGCCCCCAAGGAGTACCCCATGTCCTTCAAGGCTTTTCGACGCCTGCTCACCAGTGCCGCGGTGCTGGTGACCGGCACTGCCTGCGCCCTGACCATCGGCGCACCGGCCCACGCCTTCCCACCGGTCCCCGACTTCCCGCAGGTATTCACACCGCCGGGACCCGTCACTTTCCCGCGGGACGAGTCGCCGCATCATCAGCAGCTGGAGTGGTGGTATTTCGTCGGCCACCTCTACGGCACCGACGCGCACGGAGCGAAGCGCGAATTCGGCTATGAGGCAACGGTGTTCCAGCTGTGGCCACTGCCCGTCGGATCCGACGCCATCTACTCCTGGCATTTCGCGATCACCGATGTGAACAAGCAGAAGTTCCGGGTCGAGGACCGCGCGAACCTCACCCCGATTCCGGCTCGCAACGGCGGATTCGGATTCACCGCGCAGGATTGGACGCTCGGCGGAAGCAACCAGAACTACCACATCAAGGCCGCCATGGCCGACCGCGGATACGCCGTCGATCTGCACACCAGCAGTTCCATCCCGTTCGTGGTCCACAACGGCAACGGACTGGTCGACTACAAGGCCGTCGGCAACACCTCGGCGTACTACTCCTCGACCAACCTCGACACCACCGGCACCATCTGGGATCACGGTGAGCCGATCCGGATCACCGGCTCGTCGTGGCAGGATCGCCAGTGGTTCAACAAGACCCAGATGTTCGGCGGCGGATGGAACTGGTTCTCACTGCAATTGGGCGACAACACCCAGTACATGCTGTACTACCTGACCGATCCGTCGACCGGTGCGGTGATCAACAAGATCGGCACCAAGGTGGTCAACGGTGTGCCGACCACCGTCCCCGGCAACCGGATGGGCCTGACCGTGCTGGGCAGCCAACGCAGCCCGTCGTCGGGATTCACCTATCCCACCAAGTGGCGTCTGACCGTCCCTCCGGAACCTTCCGGGTCACCCGCTGGTGCCGCATCAGGAGCTCACCGTCTCCCTGCACCGCACCTACCTCGAGGCGGCGTCGGCGGTCACCGGCCGACTCGACGGACAACCGGTGTCCGGCCGCGCCTACGCCGAGGTCAACCCGTGGGAGGAGCCCTACACGTCACTGCCGTGACCGGACTTCTCACCCTCTTGAGGGGACGACTGCGACGGATTCCGAGCGCCCACCGCGCCGGAACCCGTCGCGGTCGCGTGTGCGCAACGACTCCCGGGCGGGCAGCCCACGCGGATCGCGACCGACATTTGATCCGGACATGCCCCGAGGAGTACATTCGACTGCATGCAGCGTGCGCTCCTTCTCGGTTGCCGCGGCGGGGTCTGATCTGACCGGCCCTCCGTCGCGGGCCTTTCTATGCGCCGGTCACCTCCCCCCTTGACTCTCGGAGAATGACCATCATGGCAGCAGCAGACACTTTCACCTCGGGCGCAAGCCGAATCGTCGAGCCCACCGGCCCGATCCCCGCCGACCAGCCCGCGTGGAACACCCAACGCAATTCCGCGATGCCGGTACACCGCTACCGCCCCTTCGCCGACGAGGTCGAGACCGTCTCGGTACCCGACCGCACCTGGCCCGACAAGGTCATCGACCGCGCACCCGGATGGTGTGCGGTGGACCTCCGCGACGGCAACCAGGCCCTGATCGATCCGATGAGCCCGGCCCGCAAGCGCCGCATGTTCGACCTGCTGGTCCGCATGGGCTACAAGGAGATCGAGGTCGGATTCCCCTCGGCCAGCCAGACCGACTACGACTTCGTCCGCGAGATCATCGAGGACGGCGCCATCCCCGACGACGTCACCATCCAGGTGCTGACCCAGTGTCGTGACGAGCTGATCGAGCGGACCTTCGACGCGTGCCGCGGTGCCGCCAACGTGATCGTGCACTTCTACAACTCCACCTCGATCCTGCAGCGCCGGGTGGTGTTCCGCGCCGACAAGGACAAGATCACCGAGATCGCCACCCACGCCGCCCGCAAGGTGCTCGAGGTGGAGAAGAACTACCCCGACACCAATTGGCGTTACGAGTACTCCCCGGAGTCCTACACCGGCACCGAACTGTCCTACGCCAAAGAGGTCTGCGACGCGGTCACCGAGATCATCGCGCCCACCCCGGAGCGGCCGATGATCATCAATCTGCCGGCCACCGTCGAGATGGCCACCCCGAACGTCTATGCCGACTCCATCGAGTGGATGCACCGCAACCTGGCCCGCCGGGACTCGATCATCCTGAGCCTGCACCCGCACAACGACCGCGGCACCGCGGTCGCGGCGGCCGAACTCGGCTATCAGGCCGGCGCCGACCGCATCGAGGGATGCCTGTTCGGCAACGGCGAGCGCACCGGCAACGTCTGCCTGGTGACCCTCGGCATGAATCTGTTCAGCCGGGGCGTCGACCCGCAGATCAGTTTCTCCGACATCGACGAGATCCGTCGCACCGTCGAGTACTGCAACCAGCTGAACGTTCCCGAGCGTCACCCCTACGGCGGCGATCTGGTCTACACCGCGTTCTCCGGCAGCCATCAGGACGCCATCAACAAGGGCCTCGACCAGATGAAGTACGACGCCGACGCCGATGACGCCGACGTCGACGACATCACCTGGGCGGTCCCCTACCTGCCGATCGACCCCAAGGACGTCGGCCGCAGCTACGAGGCGGTCATCCGCGTCAACAGCCAGTCCGGCAAGGGCGGCGTCGCCTACATCATGAAGACCGACCACGGCATGAATCTGCCCCGGCGCCTGCAGATCGAGTTCAGCCGCGAGATCCAGAAGCTGACCGACGGCGAGGGCGGCGAGGTCGCACCCAAGGAGATGTGGGACGTCTTCGCGCAGGAGTATCTGCTGCCGATCCGGCCGCTGGAACGGATGCGCCAGAAGGTCGACGCGGCCGAGGTCGACGGCGGCGAGGACCGCATCACCGTCGTGGTCAAGGTCGACGGCGTGGAGAAGGAGATCTCCGGCTCCGGCAACGGTCCGCTCGACGCCTTCGTCGATGCGCTGGGCACCGTCGGATTCGATCTGCGCATCCTCGACTACAGCGAACACGCGATGACCGCCGGCGGTGACGCCAACGCGGCCTGCTACGTCGAGGCCGAGATCGACGGCGAAACCGTATGGGGGGTCGGCGTCGCCTCCTCCATCACCACCGCATCACTGCGCGCCGTCGTCTCCGCCGTCAACCGCGCACATCGGGTGGCAGCACCGGCCGACGAGGCCGGCGACACCGCACCACGCACCTGGGCCCCGTAGGCCGCAGGTCACACCGTAAGTTCCCAGGTCACACCGAGATCCCCGGGTCACATCGACCCTCACATCAGAAACCACCGGCGCGGGCGATCCCCGACGCCGGAGCCACCGAGCGCGGTTACGTCGCCGTCATCGCGCGTGGCACGGAATGGGCCGGACACTTCCTTGCGCGAGAAACCCTCGCGAATGTGTCCGGCCCTTTGCCGATTCGCCGGGATCGATCCCGGGTTCTCATCCCTTACGCATGACGACCCGCGACCGCCCCGACTCCACACTGGAACGAGCACATTCCCGTTGCCCCGTCGTGAGGAGCCGGACCATTGCACGCTGCGGACATGGGCCCCATCGACTACCTGGTGATCGAATTGGCACCGGGTACCGAGGAACTGCCCACCCGGATCGGTGAGACGCTGGCGCGGATGATCGCCTCGGGCATGGTGCGGATTCTGGATCTGCTACTGGTCCATCATGATCGGGACACCGGGTTGTCGGTCCGCGAGTACGAGGACGTCGGCGCCACGCTCCCCGCGGAACTCGGTGGTTCACTCGCCGAGATTCTCGCGCTCGAAGATCTCGACAATCTGGCTCCCGCGATCGAACCGGGCCGCAGCGCGGCAATCCTGGTGTGGGAGTACGTCTGTGCCCGGCAACTCATCGACGCGGCCGCCGCGTCGGATGCCCAGTTGGTCGCGCAGGGACGAATCCCGTTGCGCGCCATCGTGTCCTCGCTGTCCTGCGATGAGTGACAGGTGGGCCGCGCCCATCTCGGACCGCGGTCAGAGCAGGCGACGCTCCCGCGCCCGGTCGACCGCGTCGCGCCGGGTGGACACCCCGAGTTTGCGATAGATCGACTGCTGGTGGGTCTTGACGGTGTTGACGGAGACGAAGAGGTCCGCGGCGATCTCGGATGCCTTGTACATCGTCGGGAGATACCTCAGCACCGCCAACTCACGCTCGGTGAGCAGTTGTTCGGGCGCCACCGCATCCGGATCGGCCGGTGGTGGGGACGCCGCGGCGGTGTCGTCGCCGCAGAGTTCGAGGATGCGATCGACCACCTCGACATGTTTGCCGGTCAGCAACCGGTATCGCGCCACGATGGGGCCGATGTCGGCGGACCACGCCGCGAACGGGCGCACCGATCCGGTGGTACCGGCGACCGCGATCGCCTCCCCGATCCGGTCGAGGGCCTGGGCGTCGCGACGGCACCGGGCGGCCGCGACGGCGGCGACCACCATGGCCTCGCACTGCTGGATCGGATAGTCGCGGTACTTCGTCGACGGCCCGAGGATCGCTGCGACGTCGTTCGGCTTCGCCGACGCCAATGCGACCTCGGCGGTGACGACCCGTTCGAGGACGCCCGCGAGTCCCCAGTCCTGCGGCATCGGTGGCAGGCTTTCCCGGGCACCCTCGACGTCCCCGTGGACCAGGTGCAGCCGGATGAGGACCACGCACATCCACCGCCGGAGCAGGTCGGGCAGCGCGCCGGCGCGCGACCGCAGGACGGCCAGGCGATCGGCGGCGGTCCGGGCGGCGTCGGCGTCACCGGCGGCCACCGCCACCCAGATCGCGTAGATCTCCACGATCATCAGGGCGGCGATGTCGGTGACCGGTTCCCCGGCCACCCGCGCGCGCCGCACATGCTCCCACGCCTCCTCGAGGTGTCCGGTGTGCAGGGCTGCGGCAATGCACACCGCATGCGAGATGAGCACCTGAGGTTGCCTGCTCCAGCCCCGTCGGCCGGCCTGCTCCAACGTGGCGCGCGCCCGCCGACCGGCCTCGGCCAGATGACCGTCGATCAGATCCAGCAGCGACAGGTAACCCGACGCCGCGATGGCCACCAACCCCATGCCCTGATCGACGGCCTGATCTCGGCAGCCTTCCAGCATCCCGCGTGCCTCGACCAACCGGCCCTGCAGCAGGTTCCCGATCCCCAGGTTGTTGGTCGCGAGCACCAGGTAGGCGGGCGCGGCCGGGATGTGACCCGGTTCGACCTCGCCGATGACCTGCCGGATCTGCTCGGCCCGCACCGTGAGATCGGCGATGGTGTGGAACCGGGCGAGCACCATCCGGGCCACCGCGACCACGATCCGGGCGCTCGACACGAGTTCAGCGTCGGGATGAACCGCGCCGTCGGCCAGCATCCGCTCGACGGCGTCCGCGTACTGGCCCATCAGCAGGTAATCGCGTCGGTGATAGGCCAGCACGACGCCGATGATCTGCTCCGCCACGGTGGCCGGGAGGCCCGGCTTGTCGTCGACCTGCTGGAGCGTCGCCGCCAGATCGGCCGCGCGCGCGGTGAGCATCAGGGGAATTGCATACCCCCCGAGCACCCGCGCCGCCTGGGCCCGATCGTCAGCCGCGATCAGGTGCCCGACGGCGGCCACGTGATCACCGTGGTCGAGATACCAGTGCGCCGCGCGGCGATGCAGTTCGGGAACGCTGTCGGGCACTTCGGTCTGCAGCCGATCGCCGAGCAACTCCCGGAGCATCGGGTGGTAGCGGAACCAGTCCGGGCGGTCGGCGAGGCGCACCGTCAGCGCGTTGTCGGCCACCATCTGCTCGAGAACACGGCGGCCGTCGTCGCGGCCGGTGAGGGCATGCGCCAGCGATGCATCGACCTCCGGGACGAGCGAGGTCGCCAGGAGGAATCGCCGGTCGCTGGACGACAGCCCCGCCAAGACCTCCTCGAGGAGATAGGCGGCCACCAGGCGGTTGTGACCGCTGAACTGCCACAGCGCGTCTCGACTGGCCACCTCGACCGGTGAGCCGCGGCCCAGCAGCGCCAGCCGCAGACCGGCGGGCCACCCCTGGGTGCGTTCGCCGAGCACACCGAGTTCGGCCTCGGACAGACCCATCCCGTCACACAGCTGCCGGGTCTCGACACTGGTGAATGCCAGGTCTTCGGCGGTGATCTCGGTGACGGCACCGTCGAGCTGACGCCGTCGTAGGCGCAGTCTGGGCCAGGTCCGGCCGATCAGGATCAGCCGCAGCCGATGCTCACACGCGTCGAGCAGCCGGATGATCGATTCGTTGACGTCGGTATCGGTGATCAGATGGACATCGTCGATGACGACGATCACCGGGGTGCTGCCCGCCGCCAGGACATCGCTGATCCGATCGACGTCGCCGAGGCCGAAATCGGGGCCCGGGGCGATCAGGTCGAGACCGTCGTCGTATCCGGACACTCGGGCCACCCGGAAGGCCGCGAGCATATCGGTCCAGAACGACGGCAGGTCGGCGTCGGGATCGGCGGTCAACCACACCACCGGCCACGGCGCATCCTCGGCCCACGCGGCCACGGCGAGGGTCTTGCCGTAGCCCGGCCCGGCGCAGACCACGGTGATCGGTCCCTCGATACCGGCGATCAGTGCGGCGTCGAGGCGGGGCCGGTCGACCAGAACCGGCGGAACCGCCGGACGCGACACCCGCAAGCGCGAGCGGGCGCCGCCGATGCCAGTTTCTGTCACAACCCGTCCCGAGGAGATCGCCGGATACTTCCGGCCAGATCTTACGCACCGACGACCACATCCACCCGGGTTCATCAACCTCGCGGGTTCATCCACCTCGGATGACGACCCGATCCGGGCATCCCGCCCATGATGGACACACCAGCACGATCTCATCAGTCGAGGAGAACCCATGACGATGCGTCCCTCACGAGGCACCCGGCATGCGGTGATCGGCCATCCGGTCGGCCGGGCACGCCCGGTTCCCGCCGCCGGCGACACGATCGCCAAGGCCATCGAACGTCGTGCCACCAGGGTCGACGGAGCATCCCGGGGTGCGCCCACCTGACGGGTGCGCCCACCTGACGGGTGCGCCCACCTGACGGGTGCGCCCGGGAAGGACAGGACCGGAACCGATCGTCCGGCTCAGACGTCGGCGACCGCGGTCACCTCACCACGCTCGATCGCCGCGACGAACGCAGCGTGATCGCCGGTATTGACCTTGGCGTACCGGGTGGCGAACCGACGGATCGCCTTGTCGAACTCGGCGGTCTCGCCGAGGTATGCCGAAATCGCGACGGCGTCGCCGGATCGGCCGTGGCCGTAGGCGAGCACCCGGGCACACACCCGGCCGTAGGCATACAACCCCTTCTGGTCCAGGGCCTCGATGACGAAGGAACCCTTGCCGTCGCGAAGTTGACGGAGGTAGAAGTCACGTTGCGTGCCGTCGAGGCCGGGCCCACCGTTCCACCCCAGGAAGACATCGCTGACCGCCTGGATCAGCTTTTGCCCGTGAACGACGCGCTGGCCCTCGTTGTCATAGGTCGGCCCGTCGAGATATCCCGCGAGCACCGAACGCTGGGCCTCCTTGGCCTGCAGTAGCAGCGGATCGCCGGAATCCTTGCCCTGCAGCAACAGAACCCACGCCTGCGTGCCCACACTGCCCACCCCGACGACCTTGCGCGCCATGCGCACGAACTCGAAACGATCGAGCAGGACCTGATGATGCGGCTCCATCGTCGCCCGGAAGTCGACGTACCGGCGTGCGATCTCGTCGTAGAACCCCGGCGCGGACTCACCGAGCAGATTCTCGATGGGAACGATCAACGGGGGCTGATCGACGAACTCGAGGGCGCCGTCGACGACGGTCGTCAGCTTGCTCAACGCCTGCAGGCTGTCGCGCCGCCACGCCTTCTTGATGGTGCGTTGGACCTCCTTGGCCGACTTCGGATCCAGATAAGGGCTCAGCAGTGCCAGATCGGGCGTCGGAATGGCATGGCTGTACCAGGCCTTGAGGGTCCCGGTGGTCGCGAGATCGGCCATCGTGGTGCGGTATTCGGTGGCGCAGCCCTGCGCGATCTCCTTCGCGGCCTTCGGCGAGAACCCGTTGCCCAATGCCGCCACCACCAGACTGGCGGCCAATCGCTTCACGTCCCATTCGAACGGACCGGGATACGTCTCATCGAAATCGTTGACGTCAAACGTCAGTTGCCGTTCCGGGGTGGCGTACAGGCCGAAGTTGCTCAGATGCGCGTCACCGCAGAGTTGCACGGTCAGACCGGAATTCGGGGTCCGGGCCAGATCGTCGGCCATCACCAGGGCCGCACCGCGATAGAAGGTGAACGGTGTCCGCGCCATTCGGCCATGGCGGATCGGCACCAACTCGGCTACCCGGGTGGCTGCCTGACCCATCAGCAGACCGATCGGATCGCGGTCGGTGCCGTCGCCGAGATCGGCGAGATCGGCCACCGCGACACGGTCGGCCGCCGCGCGCCCGACGGCCTCCCGGGCGGTCACACTCAGGTGGCGTGCCGGCTCGACCACTACATCCGGAGCACTCATGGCATGTCCGTTCTCATCGGTGGTGAGTGACGCGAGATCGATCCCGCGCCATCAGGATGCGAGGATGCGCTGCTTCTCCGCGGCGAACTCGGCCTCGGTCAGAACTCCCTGCGCGTGCAGATCCGCGAGCTGCTTCAATTCGGCGATGCGGTCGGCATTCGACGCCGCCGGGGCCGGCGGCGGTGCCTGCTGAACATACTGCGGTTCGGGCTGCGCGTACTGCTGCTGCTGGTCGTAGCTCTGACGGGCCCACCGTTCACCCTGGCGACGAGACACCCTGTTGGACACCGCCGTTGCGGTGCCGGCGACGACGGCGGTACGTGCCATTCCACGTAAGAGTCCGGGCATGATCTTCTCCTTGAATTCTGTTCGGGCCGGGTCGAATTCGGCCGGCTTGTCAGTTCTCGGCGGCCTCGAGCGCTTCAACCAGGTCGGTGACCGGAATCCGTCCGGACGCGACGGGCCGAGCCCCGGTCCGCAACAGTGCCGTGGCAAACGGTGCGGCCCAATGATTTTCATAGACGATGATGGCAGCGGCATGGCCCGGCTCCAGGACCGTGCCCGCCTCGGCGACATCGTCGTCGCCGATGAGTCCCGATGACGCCTCGGCGAACAGTGCGATATCGAGGTCACCGTCGAGGTCGAGGTCGGCGATGTCGATGCCGACCACGCCATCGGCGGTGCGTCGGACGAAGGCCAGATCGAGGACACGGATGATGTCACGGTCGACGAGATCGCGGAGATGCCCCAGCGCGCTGCCGTCGAAGTGTGCGTCTGCCGGGAATTCGACGACGAGGTAATCGATCGGACCGATCTCGGCGTCGACGTCGGTGATCTCACTGTCTGCTGAAGTCATGGTTCTCAGCCTCTCATCGCCCGGAACTACGCGGCATCATCCTACCGGTATGACAACAGCCGGCTGTGGTAATCCACCACGCCGCCACCAGGTGATCTCATCCGGTCCGGGTGATCCGCGTGCGCGCACGGGCATCGCACGATAGACCGGTAAACGACCATCGTCGGGTCCGCCATGGCCCGAGATCGTGAGGGAGACTCGTCATGTGGAATTCGTTCTGGGACTTCATCTGGGGCATGGTGGTGATCTTCGCGTTCGTCGCGTACCTGCTCGTGCTGTTCTACATCCTGAGCGATCTGTTCCGAGACCGGAAGCTCTCGGGCTGGTTCAAGGCGATCTGGATCATCTTCCTGATCGTCATCCCGTATCTGACCGCACTGGTGTATCTCATCGCCCGCGGGCGCGGGATGACCGAACGCACCATCGCCGCGCAGCAACAGGTGCAGCAGCAGACCGACGACTACATCCGCAACGTCGCAGGCAAGTCATCGACGGAGCAGATCGCCGATGCCAAGGCGCTGCTGGATTCCGGCACCATCACACCGCAGGAGTTCGAGGCACTCAAGGCGAAAGCACTCGCGTAACCCTGCCGCCGACGACCTCACGACGCTCGCGCGCGGTCGGCGGGATCGGCACATCAGCGTCGCGATACCCCTGGACGATCCGGATCGGGTGGTCGTATCCGGCGACCGGAACTACCACGAAGCGGCGCAACGCGGCCGCGAAGACCGGATCGTCGAGCGGACGCGAGACGAGTTGATCGGTGCGTCATCTGCCCGGCGATGACGGTGGCCGGACTCCCGCCCGGATACTCCGGGGCCACGACCCGGCGACGACACCGGTCAACCGGTCGCGATCAGCGCTGTGACGAGGACAGATGTGAACGTCGACTACACTGTTCGGCGCGGCGCCGTCGGCATGTCACACTCCTTGTTTACGAGTGAGTACCCACACCAACCCGCCCTCCTGGGTGGAACATCTGCGCTTTCCGCGGACAATTGAGTGACATGACATCAATGGGAATCCTCGCGCTCAGCATGCTAGTCGTCCTCGTCGCCTGCGCCGCGGGAATCGGCGCGCTCATCGGCATCATCGCCGATTCGGCCCGCACGTCCACCTCCGCACCGACTCCCGGCGCCGAACTCAACCCCGTTCCCACCGCTGCCGCCTGACCCGGCGCCCCACACTCAGACCGTCAGATCTCGTACTCCACCCGCCGCCCCTGCACATAAACCTCGGCGATCGCGGGTTCCCGCATTCCGAGCAGCAGCGCGAACAGCGTCTGATCCCGCGCCAATTCCGGATCGTCGGATCGAATTCCGTGGTCCAGCAACGACTGCAGCGGCGCCCAGCGCTCGGGTTCGATCACCACGAAATCCGCCTCCTTTCCCTCGTCGAAGTTGCCGAATCGCGCCTCGGCATCGAGTGCCCGCGCGCCGGCCAGCGTGCCGGTGAACAGGAGCTGCGCCGGATGCAATGCCACGCTCGCGTCTCCCGGTTCGGAGATATGCACCTTGAACGCATCGGCGAGCACCTGCGGTATCAGCCACTCATCTCCTGCGCCACAATCACTTCCGGCCGCGACGGTGATCCCGGCCGCGATGGTCCGCCGCCACGGCATCGTCCCCGACCCGAGGAACTGTTGAGACGTCGGACAATGCGCGATCGACGTCCCGGTCTGCGCCATCCGCGTCAGCTCGGCGTCGGTGCAGTGCACCGCATGAGCCATGATCGTGCGCCGGCCCAGGAGACTCTCACCCCCGCGGCGTGACCCGGGCAGGAACTTGCCATCATAGGTGTCCAGGTAGCTGTCAACCGCGAAAAGCGTTTTCACCGTGTCGATCTCACCAGTATGCGGACGATTGTTCTCGTTCAGGTGGGTGTGTACGTAGACGCCTTGATCGGCGACCGACGCGTAGAGATCGCCCAACGCACGCAGCGTCTCGGTGGTCACCGACAAGGTGAACCGGGGCACAATGGCGGTGTGGCGCAACGCCGTCGACGGATCGCCGGTGTCCGACGCGTGCCAGCGGTCGATCTCCGCCATCGTCAACGCGATCGCGTCGGACTCCGAAGTCATCAGGGGCTCAGCCGAATCCGGACCCGTCGTTTGAATCCCCCGGCCGCTGACGATGCGGAGGCCCGCGCGCTGCGTCTCGGTGAACAACGCATCCTGCGCCACCGGAAAGGCCGAGCCGAACACCATCGCCGCGGTTGTTCCGGCCCGGATCCGGCGGGCAGTGAAATCCCGTGCGACACGTCGGGCGAACTCCGGGTCGGCCAAACGGGCCTCGGCGGGAAAGATGCAGGTGTTCAGCCACTCCAGCAACTGACCGCCGCCGTAGGCGTCGAGGGAGTAGGTCTGCGGGAAGTGGATGTGGGTGTCGACGAAACCGGGGAGCAGGAAGGCCGCTCCGTGATCGATGACCGGGTGCGCGCGGTACTCATCCGGCACGTCGCCGCGGGACCCCGAGAACAGGATGACCCCGGTGCCGTCGTCGACAACCAGCGCGCCGTCGGGGATGTCGACGAGTGCGGCCACGGCGTCGTCGACAACGGGGCTCCCGGCGATGTGGACGATGTGCCCGAGGTGCGTGCTCATCGTCCAACCGAAGCACAACCCCGCGGGTTCGGCGCGCCGAGCGAAGGCGACCGGTCGGAGGTGACCGGATGGAGGTGACCGGGTCAGATGACGTGGCCGTCCCATTCGTGGTCGTGCATGAATCCCTCGGCCAGACCGACGCGGTATTTCACGCAGCTCCGCACGATGCCGAGGTAGGCGGCGGGCAACAACAATCCCGGTTTCCGGTCGCCGGGCACCCCGATGACATCGTCGAATCCACGCAGATCACGGAAGTACTCCCGCATGGTGCGGCCCTGCCTCGCATCCTTGCGCCACCCGAAGATCGACATGCCGACCTTGATCATGGTGTGTACGTCGTCGTCGGGGACGATGACCTCGGTGTTCTCGCCGAAGAATGCACGATCGAGCCGGTTGTGTGGACGGAACATCATGATCCCGCTGGTGGCGCGCGGGTTGCATTCGATGCAGTAGAGCCCCTTGTCGGGATGATCGATGAAGTCGAACCCGACCTGACCGGTGAAGTCGGTACCGGCGAGGAAGTCGGTCACCCAATCCACGATCCCCTGGTGGTGGGCCGAGACGAACGACAGGCAGGAGCTGCCGCCGATCGCATATTCCACCGGATAGGTCGCGTGCGCAAAGATCCGCCCCTCCCGCACCACTGAGTAGGTGCAGTAACGATCGCCGGTGAGCCACTCCTGCGCCAGCCACGGATTGCTCGGGTCGTGGTCGAGCCAGTCCATCGGATCGCCGGGGTAGACCTTGTGCACCTTCTGCGAGCCCCGCGAATAGCACTTCTTCACCGCGAACGGGCCGGTGAAGTCGAGTTGCCCGATGTCCTCCGGCCCCCGAAGTTCGGCGAACTTCAGGGTCGGCACACCGCGATCGGCCAACATCACCTGGAAATCGAATTTGTTGTGCAGCCGGTTCTCGAGTTCGAAGTCGGAGAGGAACAATTCGCATTCGGGCGGGAAGAGTCCACGCATCATCGAGAGGATGTCGGTTTCCTCATGAATCGGGATGACGATGTCCACCGCATCCTCGACGACGATCCGCGCGAGCTCACGACAGTATTTCTGCGGTTCAAACTTCGGCGGTGGTACCAGGTGAAAGCCGTGAACCGCGGTGGACGCCCGGGTGAGGGCAACCGGAATCGAGTCCACCGTCGTCACCCGATGTCCGCCGGCTGCGAGCAGTCGCGCCAGGTTCAGGGTCAGAAACGATCGGCCGAAGGTGATGAGCACATGCTTACCGGTGGGGGCCACGTCGCGAGTCTAGGGCGTCCTCCTCATCGGGGCGGACACCCGGTGCGGGCCCAACCGGATCGGTGACCGGCACCGCGTGTCGATCGTTTGCAAAAATTGATGAGCCGTTGTCGGTGCGACCCGGCATACTCGGACGCAGGGGTCCGGAATACCGGGACCGCGATGGCTGTTGCAGTCTTTCGCGTTGTTAAGTTGATGTTGCCGGTCGTCCACGACCGGATCTCGACGGCAGATCCGATGTCGTCGTGCAGTGGGTGGAGGTGATGGAGATGCTGTTTGTCGTCGGCGTCATCTCCGCATGCCTCGCCGCCGTCGCATACGGCATGTCGACGGTCCTGCGGGCGCTCGGCGCCCGGCGGGTCGCGCAGACCGCCCGTGAGGACGGCATCGAGGACACCAACCCGGCCGGTGGACCGTCGTTGCAGTCGACGATGTCCACCCTCGTCGACCCCTCGTTCATCCTGGGAACGGTCATGGTGATCGTCGGCTTCGCCGGCGGGGCGGTGGCTGCGCGGTTCCTGCCGCTGTTCCTCTCCCAGACGATCGTCTCGGCCAATCTCGTCGTCACCGCGCTGCTGGGGACGATCATGCTCAACATCGCCCTGCACACCCGCGACTGGGTGTCGATCTGGCTGGTCGTCTTCTCCCTGTGTCTGCTCGGTTTCTCCTCGTCACATACGACCGGTGATGGCCAGGCCCACTCGATCCACTGGGGTCTGTTCGTCGCGACGCTGGTGTTGTCGTCGCTGGCGTTGCTCGGTGTCTACCGGCTGGGTCGCCACGGCGCGATCGTCGGGGGCGCCATGGCCGGCCTGCTCTTCGGCGTCATCGCGATCGCCGTGCGCATCCTCGACGGCGTCCACCCCTTCGATCTCAAGGTGCTGCTCCTCGATCCGGCGGCGTGGACCATCGCCGTCGCCGGCGCGGCCGGATTCTTCGTGCAAACCGTCGCCCTGCAACTCGGTGCGGTCAACGGCGTCACCGCGGTCCTCGTCGTCGGTGAGACCGCGGGACCGAGCCTGGTCGGGGTGCTGTTCCTCGGCGACACCGCCAAGGAAGGTCTGGGCTGGCTGGCCGTCGTCGGATTCATCGGCGCGGTGATCGGTGCGGTCCTCGTCGCCTGGTACGGCTCCGGCGATCCCGACCACTTCGGCGAGGCACCGCCGATGAAGGGCGGCTGGCGACGCGGACGGGAGAATGACGACCTCGACACCGCGGAGCGCGACGCCGCCGGGGTGACGAGCGACGGGTCGACGACCGCCGCGGTGAGCACCGACACCGACGACGAGGTCAGCGAGGACCAGTTCTGCGACGCCGACTTCACCCTGGTGGAGGACGATCTGGAAGCCGACCTGGGTGTCACCGGCGATCAGCGGGTGGCCCGTCCCGGCGGTAACGGACCGCGCCGCACCCCGTGACGCCTCACCCCGTGAACCGGCTGCACGCTTGACACCGACCGATGGCGCCGACAGCGTGGTGACCATGTCCACGACCACATCCGCCGCCCGCCGCGCCTACGACACCCTCGAACCCTTCCACGTCCTGGCCTACTTCAGTCCGGCCCTGGCCGGCGCGCACGAGGCGACCGGCCTGAACGCGCATGCCTTCTACGTGGGTGCGCGTGCCGCACCGATGGGTCCGTGCGCGGCGTCGGTGGTGACTGCCGCCTTCGTCAACTTCGCCCCCGATTCGATCGCCAAGAGTTGGGCCAAGGCGCTCGAGGTCGGCCTCGACCGGGTGTCGCAGGCCCGTGACCGGATGCTCGATGAACAATTGCGCGACATCTGGGGCGAGGGCGTCGACGACGACGCGATCGCCGCGGCCGCCGATGTGTTCGCCGAGGCGGCGCAGACCCTGCCGTACTCGGGTCGTCCGCTCGCCGCCGCGTGGGCCGCGGCCCCGGCACCCACGCCGCCGCACCTGCGGCTGTGGCATACGTTCGCCGTGCTGCGAGAGTGGCGCGGCGACAACCACATTGCCGCGCTGGTGGTTCACGGGCTGGGCGGACTCGACGCCGCGGTATTCCACGAGGCGGCACTGCCCGATCCCACCGTCACGCGCCGGGTGCTGGGCCGGGATCTGACGCTGCTCACCCGCGGCTGGTCGGCGCAGGAGTGGGAGGAATCGGTGGATCGTCTTGTCGCCCAAGGGCTCGCCGAACGCACCGGTTCCGATACCGATCCCGGTCACCGCCTCACCTCCGACGGCGCCGCCATCTACGACGACATCGAGGCGCAGACCGACGCCCTCGGTGAGCAGCTGTGGTCGCGTCCGGAGCTGTCGGAGACCGTCACCGCCCTGCGCCCGTACGTGAAGTCCGTCATCGACGCCGGGGTCCTGCCCGGCACCCGGAAGAAGTAGCCCGGAAGAAGTAGCCGGCGAAATCGGCGATCTCGATCCGCCGGCGGGTGTGGTGGGTGTATTGGTCGAACCATGACACCACCGCCCCCCGCCGACGAACACGAGCCACGTGATCACCAAAGACGTTTCACCAGTGGATATCTCGCGGAGATCAAGCAGCTCAAGTATCGGTATCTGCGGGCCCTGGACACCAAGGACTGGGATGATTTCGCCGCCACCCTCACCAACGATGTGATCGGCCACTACGGCGGCCTCGACCTCACCGGCCGCGACGACCTCGTCGGCTTCATGCGCGAGTCGGTGGGACCGGGGGTGATCACCGAACATCGTGTGTCACATCCGGAGATCGACGTCGACGGCGACATCGCGTACGGACGCTGGTACCTGTCGGATCGGGTGATCGTCGCCGAGGTCGAGTTCATGCTCATCGGCGCCGCCTTCTACGCCGACGAATATCGACGCACCGCCGACGGCTGGCGGATCTGCGCCACCGGATACGAGCGCACCTACGAGGCGCACGTACCGCTGGCGTCGATCCCCGGGTTCAGCGTCACGCCGGGGCCGGCGATCGTGGTTCCTGAATGATCACCGTTCGGCGAATGATCACCGAGCCCGCAGGATCACCGTTCCCGGAGAATCAGTGAGGCGATGCCGTCGCGATCGGTGACGTCGAGCTTGGCACAGGCCCGGTAGATGTGGCCCTCGACGGTGCGGACCGAGACGGTGAGCCGCTCGGCGATCTGCCGGTTGGACAGTCCCGACGCCACCAGCGTGGCGATCTCACGTTCGCGGGTGGTCAGCGGCAGCGGCTGCGCGGCCTCGAGCAACGCCGGGGTGCGCAGGCCACCGCAGGCCGCGGCCAGGCGATTGGCCATCGACGACGACGCCACCGTCGCCGACCGTTTGCCGGCCTTGTCATGGATCGCCGACGCCTGCGCGGCGACGTCGGCCGCCGACAGCCGCAGCCCCAGTGCCTCGAGATCGGCGGCGCAGACGTCGAGTTCCACCCCGTCACCGGCGGCGAGCGCCTCGGCGTGCCGGGCGTAGAGGCCCGGCAGCGGACCGTCGATCCGTTCGGCCAGTTCGGCCAGGCGCCCGGCCGGGCCGGCGTCACCGAACCGGACGACGGTGTGCAGCGCCTGCGCCTCGACGGCCAGTTGCCCGGTCTGCGCGGCCAGCGCGGCCGCATCCCACGCCCGCCGGATACCCAGTGACACCGTGCCGGCGGCGGCCGCCTGCCAGGCCTCGGCGATGCGCAGCATCGGCCGGAACACCGCGACGTGCCGGCCGTCCCGGGCGCGGGCGCGGGCCAGGACGGCCTCGGCGCGGTCGGCCTCCCCCAGCGCGCTCAGCGCCTGGGCGAGAAAGACATAGGCGGGGAAATTCCACGAGGCCGAGTACTCCTCGCCGTCGAGGGTGGCCAGGGTCTGCTCGATCCGCCGCACCACCGATGCGCATTCGCCCCGAGCCAGTTCGACGGCGGACACCAAAATCCCGGACATCGCCCAGCTGAGATACTGCGCGGTGTCGGCGAACGCCACGTAGCGTCCGGCGGCGGCGTCGGCGGCGTCGAGTCGGCCGCCGAGGATGAGTCCGAGGATCTCGCCGATCCCGGCCGGATACCGCAACAGTCCGTCGGTGAACTTCTCGGCCTCGCGGGCCCGCTGGATCAGCGGATCGAGTTCGTCGCCGCGCCCGATGAGGGCCCGGGACAGCATGCCACCGAACACACCCCATTCGACCGCCCACGGCAGCGCGTCCTCCGGTGCCAGTGCGGCATCCGACAGGCGCAGCGCGTCATCCAGCTTGTTCTCGAAAAGCGCACAGGCAGAACTGATTCCGTCGACGATTCCCATCAGGTGCGGATCGGTCACCGCAGCGCGCACCGCGTCGAGGATGGTCGATGCCCGGTCGGCGTCGTTCATCACCCAGAACATGTTGCCGACGCGCTGCAACCCGATCCGCAACTGCAGCGACGCCTCGAGCCCGGTGGTGTCGATGCGCGCGAGGATCGCCTCGGCCTCGTCGGGATGCCCCTGCCACATCAATGCCCGCGAGAGCAGTTCGGCCTCGGCGGGACCGCCGCCCTCCTCGAGCGCGGCGCGCGCGAATCGCTCCCCCATCGGGGTCTGCGCCAGGTTCAGGGCGTCGCCCGCGGCCGCCGACAGCAGACCGAGGTCGACCGCGGACGCGTCACTCTCCAAGGCCAATTCGGCCAGCCGGATGCGGTCGGCGGGTGACGACAGCGAGCGCCCGCGCAGGGCCTTCACCAGATTGCCGCGCAGGCGCCGCGACGAGGCGAAGCCGAGGCGTCGGCGGATGACCTCCCCGAACAGTGGATGGTGGAAGCCGACGTTGAGGTTGCGGCCCTCCCGTTCGATCCGCACCAGTCCGTCGATCTCGGCTTCCTCGACCGCCTCCTCCCCGGCCACCTCGGCGAGGACGTCGAGATCGAGGGGTTCACACAGGCTCAGGTATTTCAGTGCGGTCAGCACCGACTCGTGGAGTTGTTCGATCCGTCCCTCGAGCAGCGAGGCGAGTTCGGAGGTGATGGCCGCACGTCCGCGCAGCTGCCACACCCCGTTGACCTGCCGCAGCGTGTTGGCCTGACGGGCACCGTCGACGAGGTGGCGCAGGAACAGCGCGTTCCCGCCGGACGCCGCCCACATCCGATCGGCCGAATGTTCCTCGAGTTGGCCGCCGAGCACCGACTCCACCAGTTCGACGCTCTGCTCCTTGGTGAACGGCGACAAGGTGATCCGCAGCAGGTGGTTGTCCTTCCACAACGAGGTCACCGCGTCGGGTACGGTCTCGCCGCTGCGGACCGTCGCCACGATGTGCACCGCGCGGTCGATGGCGAGTTGATGCAGCAGCGTCGCCGACAACTCGTCGAGCAGGTGCGCGTCGTCGACGCCGATGACGGCGTGACCGTCGGCGAGCAACGATTCGCGGGCCGCCGCGAGGTAGGTGACCGGGTCACTGGAGGTGGCCGTCCCGACCAGATGGGCGAAGACGCCGAGGGGGATGCTGCGCGCGGATTCGGTTCCCGCGACCCACCGCACGCCACTGCCGATGCTCGCGGTGACGTGCCGCGCGAGGGTCGTCTTGCCGACGCCGGAGTCCCCGGTCAGCACCACCCCACCCACGGCGGACTCGCCGCGCAGGGCCGCAGAGATGGCGCGATACTCCTTCTCGCGTTGCACCAGGGGCCAATTCGTTGGCATGGTTGCTGATTTTAGTCCCTTTATCAGCAAATACGCAGGTGAATATCAGCCAACGACATACGGTCGGTTGATCACGCGTCCCGTCGGTTGGTCACCACGACGCCGGCGACGTAGATGACGATGGCGACCACCGCGAAGTACACCAGCGACACATACGAGTTCCAATGGAACACGTCGTCGGCCGAACCGCCGGACAGGAATCGCGACCCATTGGCGAACGGCAGGAACGGGCCGACCCAGTCACGCACCCGCGGAACCGATCCGAGGATGGTCTCCAGCACCAGCATCCACACCAGGACGATGGAGATCGCGCCGGCGGTCTGACGGACCAGCGCACCGATTCCCATCGACAGCAGCACGCACAGCGCGGCGAAGATCGGGGTGCCCCAGATCTGCCGGATCACCGCCGAGTTGCCGAAACCGACGACCGAGGTGCCGAGACCGGCCTGCAGGATCAGGATGCACACGACCGCCAGGACCAGCGTCGTGATCACGGTGAGCGCAACGTAGACGACGGCCTTGCCGATCAACACCAGCGGCCGGTTCGGCACCGCGAGGAACGACGCGCGGATCGTGGAGAACCGGTATTCGCTGGTGATGCCGAGGACCGCCATGATCATCAGGACGATTACGGCGAACTGCTGCAACCCGACCAGGAGCACGGTCATCGCGGAGCCGTCGGCGATCTCGGTGCTGCTCGTTCCGGTCTCGTCGGGTGCCCCGGTGAACAGCGCACTGAACAGCGCGGTGATACCGATGCTGAGCAACACCACCAGCCCCATGCACCAGTACGGGGAGCGGATGGAGCCGAGTTTGATCTGTTCGGCGCGCAGGACGTCGATCACTGCGGACCTCCCTGGGACGGGCCCGGGAACGGCCCCGGTGCGGGCGGGGCAGGCGGGAATCCGGGTGGCGGCACCTGACCGGGTGGCACATACCCCGGTGGTGGCGAGCCGTGGCGCGGCGGACCCGAATGCATACCCGGCTCGGCGCCCGGCATCGCCACACCCATCTCGTGGGCGCCGCCACCCGGCGCCGCCCCGGCACCACCCTGATATTCGACGGCGTGCGCGGTCATCGCCATGAACGCCTCCTCCAGCGATGCCTGCGCGCCGACGAGTTCGTGCAGGGTCACCCCGGCCGCGGCGGCGATGTCGCCGATCCGATCGGTGGTCGATCCGTCGTCGACGACGAACACGGTGCGTCCGTGGGCGTCGATCTCCGGGTGCGGCGTCACGCCGGCGGTGACCAGCGCGTGATGGAGTTGATCCGGATAGGGCGAGCGCACCCGCACGATGGTGCGGGCCGCCGCGGTGAACTCGGCGACCGACTTGTCGGCGATCAGCCGGCCCTGTCCGATGACGATGAGGTGATCGGCGGTCAGCGACATCTCGGTCAGCAGGTGACTGGACACCAGGACGGTCCGGCCCTCGGCGGCCAGCGCTTTCATGAAGTTGCGGATCCAGACGATGCCCTCGGGATCGAGGCCGTTGACCGGCTCGTCGAACAGCAGGGTGTGCGGATCGCCGAGGATCGCGCCGGCCAGTCCGAGGCGCTGCGACATGCCCAGGGAGAAACCCCCGGCGCGTTTGCCCGCGACCTGGGTCAGGCCGACGGTCTCGAGGACCTCGTCGACGCGGGCGGCGGCGATGCCGTTGCTGGCGGCCAGCCACCTCAGGTGTGCCCGGGCGCTGCGGTTGGGGTGCACCCACTTCGCGTCGAGCAGGGCACCGACCTGCCGCAGCGGATGATCGAGGTGACGGTATTCCTTGCCGTCGATGGTGGCGCGTCCCGCGCTCGGCCGGTCCAGTCCCAGCATCATCCGCATGGTGGTGGACTTGCCCGCACCGTTGGGTCCGAGGAAGCCGGTGACGATCCCGGATGCCACCTCGAAACTCAGGTTGTCGACGGCACGCACCGGCCCATAGTCTTTGGTGAGGTTCTCCACTCTCAGCACGGACTCGACACTACACAGCTTCCGGTGTCGGCCGGGCGGTGCGATGTCTCAGGGTGATGTCTCAGGCGTCGCGGTCGGGCGAGGAGGCGTTCGCCCAGCGTCGCCGCGGAATCCGGCCCGCACCGGCGGCCAACCGGCCGGCGGTGACGCCGTGCCGCATCGCCGCGGCCATCCGTTCCGGATCGTCGGCGCGCGTCACCGCCGTCGCGAGAAGTACTGCGTCACAACCGAGTTCCATGGCGAGAGCGGCGTCGCTCGCGGTTCCGATCCCGGCGTCGAGAACGATCGGTACCGTCGCCCGCGAGACGATCATCTCGATGTTGTGCGGGTTGCGGATACCGAGGCCGGTACCGATCGGCGAGCCCAACGGCATCACCGCCGCCACGCCGAGGTCGGCGAGTCGGGCGGCCAGCACCGGATCGTCGTTGGTGTAGGCGAGTACGACGAATCCGTCGTCGACGAGTTGGGTTGCGGCGTCGAGGAGTTCGACGGGATCGGGCAGCAGCGTCCGCTCGTCGGCGACCACCTCGAGTTTCACCCAGGACGTCTCGAGTGCCTCCCGCGCCAGTCGCGCGGTGAGGACCGCCTCGGCCGCGGTGTGAGCGCCCGCGGTGTTGGGCAGGATGTCGATCCCCAATCGCCGCAGCAGTTCCAGCACGCCGGTGGCACTGTCGGCACTGACCCGCCGGATGGCCACGGTCGTGAGTTCGGTGCCCGAGGCGATCAGTGCGCGGGAGAGAACATCGAGGTTTCCCGCACCGCCGGTACCCATGATCAGGCGTGAGGTGAACTGTTTGTCGGCGATGCGCAGCGGATCGCCGATTCCCGGGTCGACCGCGGTGCCGAACGCGGATTCGGCCGGCGCGCTAGCCACCTTGCACCGCCGTCACGATCTCCACCACGGCACCGTCGGAAAGGCCACGGCCCCAGCCACTTCGGGGTATCACCTCGCCGTCGACGGCCACCGCGATCCCTCGATCGGGCAGACCCATCGTCGACACCAGGTGCGCCACCGATCGGTCGTCGGCGAGGTCCATGGTGTTCCCGTTGACCCGTATCGTCATACTCGTTCCCCTTTCGTGACGCCCGCCCCGATCCCGGTCTCCCTCGGCGCCTCGCCCAGCAACTCGAGGACCGCGTCGGATGTGTAGGGCGCCAACATGATTCCGTTGCGCCCGTGACCGGTCGCGATCACCGTCCGGTCGTCGGCCCGTTCGATGATCGGGAGGCCGTCGGGCGAACACGGCCGGAATCCCACCCCCACCTCGGTGAGTGAATACTCGCGCAGGCCCGGATAGACCTCGATCGCGTCGGCGAGCAACTCGGCCACGCCACCGGCCCGTGCCGCACCCGAGGCGTTCCGCCAGTCGGACACGTCACCTTCGTATTGTGTTGCGCCGACGACGATTCCGTCGCTTCTCGGCACCAGGTACACCATCCGGCCGTCCACTCGAGCGCGGATGACGTGCCGCGGCGGCGGTACCGTCCAGCGGTCGGCGGTCAGGCGCAGCACCTCCCCGGCGGCCAGGTGCACCGGGGCCGACGGCCACAGGTCCACCATGCCGGCGCCGGCGGTGAGCAGCACCTGATCGGCGTCGACCTCGGCCGGCGAGGTGATCCGGCGGGTGACGATGGTGCCACCCACTGCTTGCAACGCTGCGCGCAGTGCCGCCAGTAACCGCCGATTGTCCACTGCCCCTTCGCCTCGCGCGAGGTATCCACCGCGCAGCCGCGGCCCGACGGCCGGCTCACGACGACGGATCTCCGCGGCGCCGACGGGTGTCAGGTCGTCGTCGCCGCGCGGTCGGGCCGACCACACGAAGTCGGCGAGTTGGCGGAGGTAGGCGACGTCGGCGGCGGTGGTCGCGACGAACAGTGAGTCGCGGGCCGCGATGATCGACGGGTCGCCGAGTCGCTCGACGAGTGCCGGCCAGCGCCGCACCGAGGCTTCCGAGAGCGCCAGCAATGCGTCCTCGCCGGGATGTCCCTCGCCCAGCGAGCCGAGCATCCCGCCAGCCACGTGCGCGGCGCGGTAATGCTCGCCGGCGTCGAAAACCGTGACGCGCCAACCACGATCGGCGGCGGCCAGTGCGCAGGTGAGGCCGATGACGCCGCCACCGACGACGGCCAGCGTCCGCCCGTGCGGCCGTACGGATTCCGGGATCCGCGAATGATGCATCCGTGCTCCTTCCTTCGCCGGCATGATCCGGATCAGGTGTGACGGTCTGCGGGGGCGGCCCGCACTCTCAGCCCGACGTTCCCCGGACTCCCGTGTGGTGGTGCCAAGCCTACCCCCGACCGCACGGCCGCTACTCTCGTCCCCATGTCGACCGAATCTCGGACTCCCGGGACCGGCCGCGCCGAGGGACCATCCCGGCGCGATCGCCTCACCACCACCCGGCTCTACCTGTGCACCGACGCCCGCCGCGAACGCGGAGACCTGCCGGCCTTTGTCGATGCCGCGCTTTCCGGTGGGGTCGACATCGTGCAACTGCGCGACAAGGGTTCGGCCGGTGAACGCGAGTTCGGCGTGCTCGAGGCCCGCGAGGAACTCGCCATTCTCGCCGACCTGCGCAGCATCGTCGACGCACACGGCGCACTGCTGGCGGTCAACGATCGCGCCGACATCGCCGCACTCGCCGGCGCCGACGTTCTGCATCTCGGCCAGGGCGACCTGCCTCCTGCCGACGCCCGGCGCATCGTCGGCGACGACGTTGTGATCGGCGCCTCCACCCATGACCCGGAGCAGGCCGCGGCGGCGATCGCCGACGGCGACGTCGACTACTTCTGCACCGGACCGTGCTGGGCCACCCCGACAAAACCGGGTCGGGTCGCCGCCGGCCTCGACCTGGTGCGGTCGGTGGCCGCGACCGGCACCGCCAAGCCGTGGTTCGCGATCGGCGGCATCGACGCCGACCGCGTGCCCGAGGTCGTCGACGCCGGGGCCGGACGGATCGTCGTGGTCCGGGCGATCACCGCGGCCGCGGACCCCGCTGCGGCGGCGACCGATCTGCGGAGTCGGCTCGGCTGAACTGACGCAGCACCATTCACCCGCAACCGGAGATGCTGCCGAAAGCGACCCCGCGGGCGTGGTACCAGCAAACCGAAAGGCCACGATGATCAGCGACGACGACGGCCATGCGGAGAACCTGACGTTCGCGGAGCAATTGACGTTCGCGGAGCAATTGGCGTTCGTCGAAGAGATGGCCAACCGTTTCGGGCCAATCCGGGACGCTTTTGTCAACCGGCGGCAGGAGTTCGAAACCGAAGGACTCGGCGTGCCGGTGTACATGGTTCTTGCCGATACGGCGTCGTGGATCGAGCGCAGCTCCACGTCCGATCCGATGGGCGTATCCCGCATGCTCGACGCATTCGATTCCGCGTACACGAGTAGCGGAGTGAGTATTCGTGCGCTCATCGGGGTGGGTTTGGTCGAGAGCCTTCCGGGGATGTGGAGTGAACCCGGCAGGAACGTGTGGGACCTCGCCGGAAGCAACGTTCGGCGACTCATGGACGTGTACGCGAAACAGGGCGCGATTTTCGGAAAGGACCTTCTCTGAGCAGAAGCCGGGTCGAGGCAGGCGTACCTTGCCACTCACCCACGCGGACTGCCCTGAGTCCCCTCCCGAAAACCGTTTGCCCACCGCCACGAGCCGGGTCTATGGTGGTCGGATCATGTCGTGGACACACATCGCGCTCGTAACCCGCCGCAGCGGGGTCTGATTTGACCGACCCCCCGCTGCGGGGTCGGCGTGCGCTGGATGTCATGCGTTGGAAGTCGGTCACCCACTCTTTGACCGAAACGATGATCCACGATGCATTCTCGTCACCTCTCGCCCGCACCCTTGTCCTCGGGTGAGCGCGACCCTCATCCGTCCACGTTCCCCTGGTCGCGCTGCGGCGGTCCACTCCCTCGCGGCATTCGCGAGGAGGCAACGGGCATGACCTGGCAAGAGTTCAATGAATCCTACGGCGCGAGCGGCGCCATCCGCCTCGGGTCCTTCTCGGTGGCACCGGCCCCGGCGGACATGGTCGAATGCCGGGCCACCATGGCCTACGCCGACCGGATCATGTCGCTGTCGTCCACCTCGACCGGCCCGATCGGCGCCATGACGTCGATGCTGCACGAGATGGGTGCGCACGTCTCGATCCTCACGCTGCATCAGCGCCCGACCGACGACGGATTCGCGTCGTTTCTGCTGTGTGAGCGCGACGACCGGAAGTGCTGGGCCTACGGCGACGGCGCCACCGGCGACGAGGCCAACGTCAAGGCCCTGATCGCCGGCGCCAACCGACTCCTCGAGCCGTAGGCGCAGGCCCCGGGAGGTCCGGCAGCGCTCAGGTCGGGTCGAGCGCCGCCAGACGTTCCCGCAACTGAGGCCACGCCTCACCGAAGGCGGGATGCAGCGGCAGACTGTCGACGTCGGCCTCGTCGACCCACCGCAGTTCCGCGGATTCACCGTTGGCCACGGTCCGGACCGGCGCGTCGACGTCGGCGATCACCGTCGTGTAGGTCCACGCGTCCACCCGGTGCGTCACCAACGCGGCGACCACATGCAGGTCGTCGGCCTCGATTCCGGCCTCCTCGTGCGCCTCACGCAACGCGGTGTCGATGGCGCTCTCGTGGGAGTCACGCGCCCCGCCGGGCAGACCCCAGGTGCCGCCCTGATGGGACCAGACCGCCCGATGCTGCAGCAGGATCAGGGTCCGGCCCTCCTCCTCGTGGGGCGCACGGACCAGCAGTCCCGCCGCACCGTTGACACCCCAATACCGGCTGCCATCGCCACCGATGACCCAGCCGTCCCCGTCTCCGCGCACACATGCCTCCTCGACACCCGAGAATCGCCGGCGAGAAACTCACCACCGCCATCCACGGCAGGTGCGTCCGCACCACCACCGTTCCTCCACCGTATGTGAGGCAGCGCACCTCGGCCAGGGGTGGCGCGCGTGTCGGGCCGATGCGGGCGAAGTGGAGAAAACGCCCCGGGGAGGTGGGGCATCGGCCCGTCGACATGTCCTAGGGTTGAAACGGACTCCTCCCCCGGAGCGATTCATCCGATACCGAGCGATTCGCCCGATACCGGACACTGCCACGCCGCGGCGAGGCGTCGGTGGGTGCGCCCTGCCGATGCGGGCGGAGCGACCAGCACACTGAGCAGTTCGCTGCCCAGGACCGGCGGCCAGAAGAGGTGACGACGTGACCGGCGACGCATCTGGAGTGCGTACCGCGCTCACTCGTGCGGGTCGCACGATCCGACCGCATCCCACCACCCCACCGATCCGGCAGGTCCTCACCGACCGTCGCGAACTGATGTCGATGGGCCGGGGGCGCGCCCAGTCACCGTTGGTCACGCTGCGTCACTACGCCCGCACCACGCCCGGCAAACTCATCATGATCGTCGCCGTCCTGGCCATCGGGATCCTCGCCACCGGCTGGTACGGCTCCAACGTGCTCGAGAAACGCACCGACTCCCTGAAATCGATGATCGACGTGGACGAACCCCTCGCAGAGGCGTCCCAGGTGCTCTACAGCTCGCTGTCGATCGCCGACGCCGCCGCCAATTCCGCGTTCATCTCCGGCGGTCTGGAATCCCCCGAATTGCGGGCACGCTATTCCGACGCACTGGCCACCGCCTCGGCGTCGCTGATGCGGGCAGCGGGCACCTCGGGGGCGCCCGGCGAGGACAACGACGCCACCGACCGCGCGATCAACGCCGACCTGCAGACCCTCGCCACGACGATCCCCGTCTACAGCGGACTCATCGAGACCGCCCGCATCAACAACCGGCTCGGCAACCCGGTGGGCAGCGCCTATCTCGGTCAGGCGTCGGCGCTCATGCAGGACCAGATCCTGCCGTCGGCCCAACGACTCTACGATCGACGCTCCACCGCGATCGCCGACCCGCAGCAGGCCCTGACGATCCCGCCCTACGGGGTCTACTTCGGGTTGCTCGTGGTGAGCCTGGCCCTCATCGCGACCTCCCGGTTCCTGGTGCGCCGCACACGACGCCGATTCAACATCGGGGTGCTCGCCGCCCTCGTCGCGATCCTCGGGGGGCTGGCGTGGCTGCTCATCTCCGGGTTGGCGTCCGTCGCGGCCACCAATTCGGCGAAGGTCGACGGCGCCGATCCCCTCGGGCAGCTCACCGAGGCCCGCATCCTCACCCAGCAGGCACGGTCGGCGGAGACCCTCTCGCTGGTCCGTCGCAGCGATCAGGCCGACCTCGACCAGACCTTCGCGACCGCCACCGACAGCATCAGTACGACGTTGACGCATCTGGGTGGGCAAACCGCCGACGACGACGGCGCGTTGTCGTCGTCGCAGGTGGAGTCGGTGAAGTCGGCGCTGGCGCAGTGGCGCGAATCCGACGAGCAGGCCCGTGCGGCGATCGAGAAGGGTGACTTCGCGACCGCCCGCACCCTCACGATCGGCAGCGATCCGTCGAGCACCGCGAGCAGCTACGCCGCGGTCGACTCGGCGTTGACCGACGCGATCACCACCACCCGCAACTCGTTCCGCGACGACATCAACACCGCGCAACGGGTCCTCGGCTACACCGGTACCGGGATCATGGTGCTGTCGCTCTTCGCCGCGGCGGCCCTCGTGCTCGGCATCATCCCGCGGATCCGGGAGTATCGATGAACCCCGTACCGATGAACCCCGGACCGATGAACCCCGGACCGATGAACCCCGGACGGCATCCGCTCACCTCGCGGCGCCACGGCGCGGCACGGTGGATCGTGCTCCTCGGCGCGGTCGTCGTACTGTGCAGCGGTTGCGTGACGTTCACCGCGCCGGAGTCGCCGCCGCCGTCGGCCGCGGGTGTCACACCCACCCCGCCCGGGGTGCAGACCGCGACGACCACCGAGCCGGTGCCGAACTCGCAGTCGTGCAATGCGACGGCGAGTCTGCGTCCACCCGAGCAGATGCCCGAACCCAACGAGATGCCGCCGAACAGCACGATGGCCGTGATCGCCGCCCGCGGTCGGCTGGTCGTCGGCACCGACATCGGCTCCAACCCGTTCAGCTTCCGTGATCCGCTCTCCGGTGACATCCAGGGATTCGATGTCGACATCGCCCGCCAGATCTCCGCGGCCATCTTCGGTGATCCCAATCGGATCGAGTACCGGGTGCTCAGCTCGGCCGACCGCACCGAGGCACTGCGTGACGGCTCCGTCGACGTCGTGGTCAAGACCATGTCGATCACCTGCGACCGTCTCCGAGAAGTCAGTTTCTCGGCCCCGTATTATATTGCGTCGCAACGCATTCTGGCACCCAAGAATTCCGGCATCACCGACGTCGACGGCCTCGCCGACAAGCGCGTGTGCGCCGCGCGCGGAACCACCTCGATCGGCCGGATGCAGGCCGACCAACCGCGTGCCAAGATCATCACCACAACCACATGGGCCGACTGCCTGGTGATGTTGCAGCAGGGCCAGGTCGATGCCGTCACCACCGACGACGCCATCCTGGCCGGGCTCGCCGCACAGGATCCGTGGGTGGAGGTCGTCGGACCGGGTCTCGGTGCCGAATACTACGGAGTGGGCATGCCGCAAGGGCACGATGACATGGTGCGGTTCGTCAACGGAGTCCTCGCGGAGAACAAGGCCAACGGTCAGTGGTATGCCACCTACAACCGGTGGCTGAGCAATCTGGGCCCCAGCTACGGCCCGCCACAGGCAACATATCGGGACTGAGGGACGATGACCGGGCACGACGAGCGCACCGACGAGACACCCGCGTGTGTCGACGTCGGGACGCAACGTGCCGCGCTGGAAGACCTCGACGTCGGGACCCAACGCGCGGAGTCCGACGATCTCGACCCGGGAACCCAGCGCGCATCGCTGGAGGACCTGGATCCGGGAACCCAGCGCGCATCGCTCGACGATCTCGATCCGGGAACCCAGCGATCCGATCCCGCCGACCTCGGGACCATGGCCACCCCGATGACCGGATCGACCGATCCGGTGGTGCGGTCCAGACCGCTCATCCCGACCGAGGCACTCACCTCGGTCGGCCAGACCCGTCGTCTCGTCCCAAAGCGCCGCCCGCAGGTGCACGATCGGCGACTCGGCAGCGGTCTGGTCGAACTCCCGAAGATCACCGACATCGAGCCCGCGGACGCCGTCCTGGACTATCCGGTCATCGCCGAGGCCAAGCGCACCTGCTGGCGCTGCGGCCGACCGGTGGGACGTGACTCTGGTTCGGCTGCAGGCGAACTCACCGGAACCTGCCCGCACTGCGGCGCGCGATACTCCTTCGTTCCCGGACTCGAACCGGGCACCGTCGTCGCCGGACAGTACGAGATCGCCGGCGCCATCGCCCACGGTGGCCTCGGCTGGATCTACCTCGCCATCGACCGCAACGTCTCCGACCGCCCCGTCGTCCTCAAGGGTCTGCTGAATTCGTCGGACTCCGAGGCGCAGCAGGTGGCACTGGCCGAGCGGCAGTTCCTGGCGTCGGTCAATCATCCCGGCATCGTCAAGATCTACAACTTCGTCGAGCACGTCACCGACGACGATCAACGCTTCGGCTACATCGTCATGGAGTACATCGGCGGCCAGACGCTCAAGCAGATCACCTCCGGCGGTGCGGATTCCGACTCCGCGCAGGCAACGATGCCCATCGAACAGGCGATGGCCTACATTCTCGAGGTGCTGCCGGCCATCGGATATCTGCACTCGGTGGGACTGGTGTACAACGACGTCAAACCCGAGAACATCATGATCTCCAGCGACGAGGTCAAACTCATCGATCTCGGCGCGGTGTCGGCGATCAACGGGTACGGACACCTGTACGGCACACCGGGATTCCAGGCGCCGGAGATCGTACAGACCGGACCGCAAGTGGTCACCGACATCTACAGCATCGGACGGACCCTGGCGGTCCTGACCGTCGACATGCCCATGGAGAAGGGACGCTATCTCGACGGGCTGCCCGACGCCGAGTCGACACCGGTGTTCGCCGACAACCCGTCGTTCCACATGCTCCTGCGGCGGGCGACCGCGGCCGACCCAGATGACCGCTTCGCCTCCGCCGAGGAGATGACCACGCAGCTGCTGAATGTGTTGCGCGAGACCGTCGCCGTGCACACCGGGGTGCCGCGACCGTCGCTGTCGACGGTGTTCACCCCGCAACGCTCCACCTTCGGGACCGATCTGATGCTCGCTCCCGTCGACGGCTTCTTCGATCCCGATCTCGCCGCCTTCTACGATCCGGTCGACATCGCCCGCGCGCTGCCGGTGCCGCTGGTCAATCCGACCGATCCCGCTGCCGGACTGCTCAATTCGGCGGCGCTGTCGGATCCGCGCCAGACCCTCGACTCGATCGGCGCGGCCCGGGCCGAAGGTTTCGCATCACTGCTGGGCCGCCCGGCCACCAGCGCCCACCCGTCGCTGGAGATCGACCTCGCCGAGGCCCGAGCACACCTCGAACTCGACGACGTCGACACCGCACTGGCCGTGTTGCGGGATGTCTCTGCCCAGCACGGGGATTCGTGGCGGGTGCAGTGGTACATGGGTATCTGCGCCCTGATGAACGACGAACCGGAGTTGGCCCACGCCCGCTTCACCGACGTCCTGGCCGCGATGCCCGGTGAGGTGGCACCCAAGTTGGCGACCGCCGGCACCTCCGAACTCATCGGACGATGGCTCACCGACGAGAAACAGCCGACCGACGATGCCGACGGCGCTCCCGATGCGCGCATCGAGGAGATGTACGCGATCGCCGCACACCATTATCACGACCTGTGGCTGACCGACCACAGCATCGTCACCGCCGCCTTCGGGCTGGCGCGCCTCGCCGTGGCCCGCGGCGACTTCGACGCCGCGATCGAACCGCTCGACGAGGTCCCCCCGACGAGCCGTCACTACAACACCGCCCGGGCCACCGCCGTGCTCGCTCTGGTCCACGGACGCGATCCGCAGTTGGTGGAGAAACGTCAGATCATCGAGGCGGCACAGCGTCTGGAGGCGATGCCGGATTCCGAGCCCCGCAAGGCGCGTCTCCAACTCATCGTGCTCGGCACCACGATGGGGTGGATCATGGCCCATCCCGAGGAGGCCGGCACCCCGGCCACCGTGCTCGGCGTGCCGTTCACCGAACGTGGACTCCGCGCCGGAACCGAACGCGCACTGCGCTCACTGGCCCGTCAGATGCGCAGCAACCGCGATCATCGTTTCCTGCTCGTCGACCTCGCGAACTACGTGCGTCCCGACAGTCTGTTCTGACGTCGTCGCGTCGAGTGGGCGCCCTATCTCGTCGAGTGGGCGCCCTTTCCCGTCGAGTGGGCGCCCTTCCCCGTCGAGTGGGCGCCCTTTCCCGTCGAGTGGGCGCCCTATCCCGTCGAGTGGGCGCCTCGCGTTCTACCGACGCACCGACGACGCGGCGCGCACCGAGATCGTGTGATCTCCCGGCGCGAATCGCGACATCATCCGACGGTAGGTGGCGGTGTAGGTCGGCCACATCACCGAGTTCCGGCCGGTCGAGTCGAAATACCAACTGCCACAACCATCGGAGTTCCAGACCGTCGACGCCAGCCGTGCATCGATGTCGGCCACATACCGATCATGGGCGGCCTGCGTCACCTCGACGGTGCCCGCGCCGTGCGCGGCGAGATAGGTCAGCACCTGGCCGATGTAGTAGGCCTGCGCCTCGAGCATCAGCACGATCGACGAGTGCCCGAGGTTCGTGTTCGGGCCGTACATCAAGAACAGGTTGGGAAAGTCCGGGATCTCGACACCGCGGTAGGCGCTCGGCGATCCGTGCCAGACCTCGTCGAGTCGCCGTCCGTCGCGGCCGGTGATGACCGACGCCAGCGGCGGCGCGGTAGGGGTGAACCCGGTGGCGAAAACGATGGTGTCGACCTCGAATTCGGTGCCGTCGGCACTCACCGCACCGGTCGGGGTCAAACGCTCCAGGGCACCGGTGACGGTGGTGTGCGGATGGACGAGCGCCGGATACCACTTGTTGGAGATCAGGATTCGTTTGCATCCGATGCTGAAATCCGGGGTGAGGCGCCGTCGCAGGTCTTCATCGGCGATCTGATGATGCAGATGCCGCAGCGAGATCGCGCGGAAGATGTCGAGGAGCTTGCGGTGGTGCGCCATCGCCATCACGTGGAATTCGTGGGTGAGCCAGGTGAAGCGCCGGGCAGCGCGATGCAGCTTCGGAAAGCGTTTGTAGGCAGCCTGTTCCACCGGCCCGATGGTGCGATCCAGGCGGGGATCACCCACGACGGAGTGCGCTGGAAGACCACCAGTTGGTCGACGTCGTCCACGATCTCGGGCACGACCTGGATGGCCGACGCACCGCTTCCCACCACGGCTACCCGACGGCCGGCGAGGCTGTGCGCGTGATCCCACTGCGCGGTGTGAAAGACGTTGCCGGAGAAGTCTTCCAGTCCGTCGACCGCCGGGATGGTCGGGGCCGACAACGCCCCGGGCGCCGCTATCAGGTAGGTGGCCAGTACGGTGCCACTCGAGGTGTCCACCCGCCATCGCCCCTGCTCCGCATCCCACAGGGCCGCGAGAACCTCACAGCCATAACGGATCTGGTCGTCGAATTCGCGCGCGACACCCTCCAGGTAGTTCTTGATCTCCCAGCCACGGCCGTAGGTGTGCGACCAGTCGGACTTGTCGGCGAACGAGAGTGAGTACAGGGAGGTGGGCACATCGCAGGCCGCGCCGGGATAGCTGTTGTCACGCCAGACGCCGCCGGGGCCGTCGGCACGTTCGACGGTGACCACAGTGAGATGCGGATGGTCGGTGCGCAGTCGGTGCAGCGCGGCCAGTCCGCCGAATCCGGTGCCGACGATGAGGACGTCGACGCACTCGGTGCCGCCGCTCGGCTCGGGGCCATCCGTGGCGGGCGGTTGCGTGTCGGGTCGATCGGTGGGTGTGAGAGTCATCGTCGGAGCGCCTCCGTGAAGGTGGTGAAGATGCGACCGGCGACGTCGCGGTCGGTGGAGGGGTCGCGCAGCAGGCGCGAAATGGCCAGTCCACGAGCGAGTTCGGCGGCCACCTCGATCTGTTCCGCGGAGTAGCGGTGCCCGAACAGTTCGAGACCGGTGGTCAGCAACTCGTCGGCGATGCGCTGCTCCACCGGGATCAGTGCTTCCCGCAGTGCGGGATCGGTCCGCGAGGCGACCCAGAGTTCCAGCGCCGCATAGAACAGCGGACCGTCGAACACGTCGAGCAGCAGTTCCAGGTCCGGTTCGGCCGCGCCGGCACGTTCGATGATCTCGGCCTTACGCCGGTCGACGAGGTAACCGATCGCGGCCACCACGAGTGACTCCCGCGTCGGGAACTGATGAAGCAGCGCACCGCGCGACACCCCGGCCCGCCGATTGACCTCCTGGGTGGTGGTGGCACCGTAGCCCCGCTCGATCAGCAACGCGACGGTGGCGTCGAGCACCTTGTCGCGCGTCGCCGCCGAGCGTTGCGCCTGAGTGCGCGGGGCGGGCGTCGTCGGGACGGGAGTGGTCGGCGTTTCGGACACTCCGTGATCGTATCCGCCAACTTACGATCAGTCCAGACTGTTTTTGCGAGGTTCTCGTCGCGCACACCACCCCAACACCACTGACCACGCTCACCTCAACGTTGACAGCGCTTTCGTGTGCGTTGACAGCGCTCACCTCGTCGTTGACAGCGCTTCGGGATCGTTCCAGCGCAACCTGCGGAGGCCTCGACACCTCCTCGGCTAGCGCCTCGTCGGGCTCGACCGACGGGTGGGTGAGCGCTGTCAACGCAGGGGCGAGCGCCGTCAACGGTTGGGTGAGCGCTGTCAACGGGTGGGCGAGCGCTGTCACCGTAGGGGCGAGCGCTGTCAACGCGTGGGTGAGCGCCGTCAACGTAGGGGTGAGCGCTGTCAGTGCACCTGCGAGCGCTGTCAGTGCACCCGCAAGCGCCGTCAGTGCGGCACGCGCTACCCCTCGACGACTTCCGCCGACTGCCGGGCGATGGCGAGTTCCTCGTTGGTGGGGACCACCAGGACGGCGACCGGGCTGTCGTCGGTGGAGATGCGTCGCGGTTGCCTGCTGCGCACCACATTGCGTTCCGGGTCGACGACGATGCCGTAGTTCTCCAGCCCGGCAAGGGCGTCGGCCCGGACCGAAGCCGCGTTCTCGCCGACGCCCGCGGTGAAGGTGATGGCGTCCACCCGTCCCAGGTCGATCATGTAGGCGCCGATGTAGCGGCGCAGCCGGTGGATGTAGACGTCGTAGGCCAGCTTTGCGGCCGGGTCGCCGTCGGCGATTCGCTTTGTGACGGAACGGAAGTCGTTGTCTCCGCACAGCCCCTTGAGGCCGGAGTTCTTGTTCAGCAGGGTGTTGATCTGATCGGCGTTCAGTTTGACGACGCGGTGCAGATGCAGCACGACGCCCGGGTCGATGTCACCGCTGCGGGTACCCATCACCAGCCCCTCCAGCGGCGTCATGCCCATGCTGGTATCGATGGGGTCGCCTCCCCGGATCGCCGAGGCGGACGCACCGTTACCCAGATGCAGCACAATCTGATTGACGTCGGACGGTTCCTTGCCCAGCAGGTCCGGCACCTGCTCGGAGACGAACTGATGGCTGGTCCCGTGGAAACCGTAGCGGCGAATGGCATGCAGTTTCGCGACACCGCGGTCGATGGCGTAGGTGGCGGCCGCCTCGGGCAGCGCGTGAAAGAAGGCCGTGTCGAAGACGGCCACCGAGGGCACGTCGGGAAGCTTGTCCCGGGCCGCCTGGATACCGGTGAGATTCGCCGGGTTATGCAGCGGCGCAAGCGAAGAGATGCGTTCGATCTCACTGATGACGTAGTCGTCGATCAGCGTCGGCTCAAAGAACGTGCGCCCGCCATGCACCACTCGGTGCCCCACCGCCGACAGCCCCGCGTTCGCGAGGTCGATACCGCCTTCGGCGAACAAGGCCATCACCCGGCCGATGGCCGCGGCGTGGTCGAGCAGTTCGAGTTTCTCGGTGATCTCCTCACCGGCCTGGACGTGGGTGATCGTTCCCTCGTCCTCACCGATGCGTTCGGCGATCCCCTCCGCGATGACCACCTCGCTACTCGGATGCACGAGTTGATATTTCAGCGACGACGATCCGGCGTTGAGAACCAGCACCGACCCGGCGATCTGGTCGGTCATCGGGTGACCTCCTCGGCGGCCATGTTCTGTGCCTGGATCGCGGTGATGGCGACGGTGTTGACGATGTCGTCGACCAGCGCACCACGCGACAGGTCGTTGATCGGCCGTCGAATACCTTGCAGCACCGGTCCGATGGCGATGGCGCCGGCACTGCGCTGCACGGCCTTGTAGGTGTTGTTGCCGGTGTTGAGGTCCGGGAAGATAAGCACCGTGGCGCGCCCGGCGACCGGCGAATCGGGCATCTTGGTTTCGGCGACGGACGGTTCGACCGCCGCGTCGTACTGAATCGGGCCTTCCACCAACAGATGTGGGGCGCGCTCCCGGACGAGTTCGGTGGCCACGCGCACCTTGTCGACGTCGGCACCGGTTCCCGAACTCCCCGTCGAATACGACAGCATCGCCACCCGAGGCTCGATCCCGAAGCCCGATGCCGTTGTCGCAGAAGAGATGGCGATGTCGGCGAGCTGCTCGGCGGTGGGATCGGGCACGATGGCACAGTCGCCGTAGGCCAGCACCTTGTCGGCCAGGCACATGAAGAACACACTCGAGACGGTGGAGACGCGAGGTGCGGTCTTGATGACCTCGAAGGCCGGACGGATGGTGTGTGCGGTGGTGTGCGCCGCACCGCTGACCATGCCGTCGGCGCGACCGGTGTAGACGAGCATCGTGCCGAAATACGAGACGTCGCGCATCCGTTCCTGCGCCTGCTCGAAATCCATCCCCTTGTGTTTGCGGAGTTCGGCGTAGATCGTCGCGAATTCGTCGGTGAGTGGCGAGGTTTCGGGATCGATGATCTCGACGCCGGTGATGTCGATACCGAGATCCTGCGCGCGCCGGCCGACCGCATCGGGATCGCCGAGGATGATCAGCGAGACCACGTCGCGACGCAGCAGACGTCCGGCGGCGCGCAGGATGCGATCGTCCCCGCCCTCGGGGAGCACGATGCATTTCTTGTCGGCGCGGGCGCGGGCGATCAGCCCGTACTCGAACATCTGCGGCGTGGTCACCTGACTGGTCGGCACCTTGAGGACGCTAATCATCTCGTCGGCGTCGACGTGGCGTTCCATCAGTTCCAGTGCGGCCTCGATCTTGCGGACCGATCCGACCGCCACCCGCCCGCGGGTCTTGGCCGCGGTGCGCGCGGTTTCGTAGGTCCCCTGTTCGCAGGCCAGGATCGGCAGCGTCGACTTCAGGCCGCTGACGAGTGCGTCGATCATCGGATGAGGATGCAGCCCACCATTGAGAATGATGCCGGTCAGCCGCGGAAAGCCTTGCGCGGCATTGGCGGTCACCAACGCGAGCAGGACGTCGGACCGGTCGGCCGGGGCGATCACGACCATGCCGTCGCTGAGCCGTTCGAGGATGTGCTCGACGGTCATGCCGCCGACCATCACCGTCAGCGCCTCCCGGTCGAGCAGTTCGGGATCCCCGCTGAACAGCGAGGCACCCAGCGCCTCCTGGAGTTCGGCCATGGTGGGCGCGAACAGCACCGGGTCTTCGGGCAGGCACCAGGCCGGTACCGGGACCTTGTCGAGTTCGGCGTGAATCCGTGACATCTGTTGCGGATCACAGCGATTGGCGACGATCGCCGCGGTGGTGGCGTGGATGGCCGCGATCTCGGCCAGCAGGTGTTCGGCGAGCTCGCGCACCTCAGCGGCGGTGTGGCCGGATGCGTTGAGCGCCAGGATGATCGGCGCCGAGAGGTTGGCCGCGACGCGGGCGTTGAAGGCCAGCTCGGACGGATTGCCCACGTCGGTGTAGTCCGAACCGAGGATGACCACGGCGTCGCATCGCGATTCCACGACGTGGAACCGGGCGACGATCTCGGCGATCGCCCCCTCGGGTGCGGCGTGCACCTGGTCGTAGGTGACGCCGATGCAGTCGTCGTAGTCGACGTCGGCCGAGGCGTGCTCGATGAGCATCTCCAGCAGGAAGTCGCGTTCCCCGGCGACGGCCCGCGAGATCGGCCGGAACACGCCGACCCGACCACCGGTCGCCGACAACAACGCGAGCACTCCCAGCGCGATCGTCGACTTTCCGGTACCCCCCTCGGCCGAGGCGATGTAGATACTCGTCGACGGGGCGTTCGCACTGTCCTCGCTGGCTGCGGTCATGGTGTCTTAGCCTAGCGATACCCGCCCGGCCAGGCGCCCTACTGACCGGTCGGTTCGGTACCCTCCGGCCGCGCGGCGTCCGCGACGATCGCGCGCACCACCAGCTCGGCCACCTGTTCATCGGACAAAGCGCTCTGCGGGACGAGCATGACCGAGTAGATCACCCGCACCAGGAATTCAGCGGCTCCTCGCGGATCGGGCACCAGATGTTCACCGATCTCCGGTTCGAGGTCCTGTAGTGCCTCGTCGACGATCCGCTCCACCAGCGACGGCCCGGCGGCGGCGTCGGTGCTGATGATCGCCCGGACGATCTCCTCGGGTTCCTTGCGCAGCACGTATTGCAGGGCCTCGTGCTCCCGGATGTAGGGCAGCACGTTGCGGATCTGGGCGCGGACCTTGCCGGCCGCATCCGGTTCGCTCGCCGCCCAGTCACGCAGCAGCACCCGCAACTGCGCGACCTCACGCTCGACGATGGCCGCGACCAGCGCATCGCGCCCACCGAACATGCGATACGCGGTGGCCCGTGCGACACCCGCGTGGCGAGCCACCGACGTCAGGCTCAGTGCCTTGGCCCCGAAGCGGGACACCAGGCTGACCCCGACGTCCACCATCCGATCGCGTTCCATGAGAAAACGGTAGCGAACGGGTCGCATTCGGGGTGATGCGCCGCGCACGACGTCACAGTCGTGTCACTGTTGTGCGCAGAAGTGTCGATCATAGTAGTCTCACCGCATGCCCCCCGACGGACCCACCGCGCCGACCGCGCTGACCACCGCCATCGCCGACGCGGTCCGCAACGCCCGTCTCGAACGCGACATGACCGTCGCCACCCTGGCCACCGAGTCGGCCGTCTCGCGCGCGATGATCACCAAGATCGAACGCGGCGACGCCCAGCCGACGGCCGCACTGCTCGCGAAACTCGCCAACGCCCTGGGCCTGACACTCTCGGAGCTGATCGCCCGCGCCGAGAATTCCGAGGCCCGGCTGGCCCGCCGGGACGAACAACCCACCTGGACCGACCCCGACACCGGATACCGCCGACGAGCCGTATCCCCCTCCGCCGCACACGATCTCGAACTCGTCGAGGTCGATCTCCCACCCGGCTCACAGGTCTCCTACCCCGCGGAGTCGTATCGCTTCATCGATCAGCAGATCTGGGTCCTGGCCGGCACCCTCAGGTTCGACGAGGGACCAGCGACCCACGAACTCCACCCCGGCGACTGCCTGTCGCTCGGCGCGCCGGCACCGTGCCGATTCCACAATCCGTCCACCACCGAAATGTGTCGTTATCTTGTTGTGCTCCACAAGGTTTCCCGACCGCGCTGACACCGGATCGACCTCGAGAGGCCCCACCATGGACATCCGCGACGCCACCGACCTCGACGCCGAGGGCATCACCGTCATCTACAACGACGCCGTCGAACACACCACGGCGATCTGGAACGATCAGCTCGTCGACGCCGCCAACCGCCGTGCATGGATCGCCGACCGTCGGGCCGCCGGATTCCCCGTTCTCGTTGCCGTGGAACCGGACCCGGGCAATCCCGACGCGGAGCGGGTCCTCGGCTACGCCACCTACGGCCCGTTTCGCCCCCACGACGGCTTCCGCCGCACCGTCGAGCACTCGGTGTATGTCCGTGGGGATCAACGGGGTCGGGGCCTGGGCACCGATCTGATGGCGGCCCTGCTCGATCGGGCGCGCAACGCCGGGGTGCACGTCGTCGTCGCCGGGATCGACGCCGCCAACACCGGGTCGATCCGGCTGCACGAGCGACTCGGCTTCACCCGCGTGGGGACACTGCGCGAGGTCGGCACGAAGTTCGGATCATGGCTGGATCTCGCGTTCCTGCAACTGATTATCGACGACGGGACGCCCGCCGGTCGGTAAGGCGGATCGGCGGGTTCGCCGACGGCTACCGCCACAGCGGCAGAGCCTGCCAGTTCGAAGGAAATCCCATCTCGCCCTCGGAGCGCATCCGAATCGATGCCAGTCGCGTCGTGATCAGATCGGCGACCCCGTCCACCCAAGTGGTTCCCGGCGAGATCACTTGCAGGAGATGACCCGCAATGCACAGTGAGACGAATACAGATCCGTCCTGGCCCTTGGCCAGTCCACGAAAGCTGTCCATGGCCGCCAACCGGGCGGTTCCCACCGGCGTGAGGTTTCGGTTCCATAGCCGTGAATGATGCGCACAGACGTTGCGCACCACCGTGATGTGTTCGAGGAAGTTGGCCAGAATGTCGCCTGGTCTCGCATTGCTACGGGTTCGCGTGCCCGTGATACCCAAGTCGTGAGCGATACGGTCGCGGTCGCTCATCTTCATGCCTTTGTAAACCTTCGAAACGTCTGCGAAGTCGAGGACCTCCGTCAGCACCCAGATCGGAATCTACCCGTTGTAGTTGACGAAGTGGTGACCGATGAACGGGTCGCGTCTCTTGGCGCGGTTGGCACGCTTGGTTACGGTGCTCAACCAATCCAAATGCTGCCCGCTGGTGAGGAAATCATCGCTGAACGGAGTGTGACCGAGGTAGGCGACGCCTCCCAGTCGTCCGAGCGCGTGACCGACCTGCGAACGCATGGCAACCTCGATACGCTCAACCGCGCTCAGCATGTGGTTCTTGAGGTGACGATCGAACTCATACAACGCGGCGACATCGGCGAAAGTGGTACCTCGTTCGAAGTGATCGCTGAGGTCCCCAGAGACGTCCCTCCGTCGATAGGGGTACCAGTAGCCACTGAGGCGATAGTAGCCGACCTGCGCCAGCCAGCGAGCGGCGTGTTCCCGATCGCCGATGACCATCCCTCGCTGTTCCAGACGAGCAAGTTGCGCATTGATCGACAGCCATTGCTTCGTCACCATGCGGGAAGGTTAATAGAAGTCCGGCCCGCCCTCGACAAAGCGAGGCGGGCCGAAACGATTACCACAAGTCTAGCCCACAGTTCCCTCACTTGCCACGAGGGTCACTCACGGCCTGACCACCATCGACCGGCTGCTCCTCGCCTACCCGGCGCCACCGCAGCGGCACCCGCAGCAGCCCGCGCGTCAGGGCGACGCCCACCAGGCACAGCACACCGCCGACGATCCGTAGGGGTGTCGGCACTTCGGCGAGCAGCAGCCAGGACAACACGATGACCAGGGCCGGCACCACCAGTGTGGTGGCCGCCATCGCCCCCGCCGACGTGCGGGCCAGTGCATAGGCCCACGTGCTGAAGGCGATGGCGGTCGGGCCGATGCCGAGGAACACCATCCAGCCGATGTCGGCGGCCGCGGCCGAGGCCACCTCGCCGATCGCGGCGGGAACAAAGGGCAGGGTGACGACGAGGCCCGCGATCGCACCCCAGAATGTCGCGGTCAACGCGTCGACGGTGCCCAGCGCCACCTTCTGCACCAGCACGCCGGCCGCGTAGAGCACGGCGGCGAGCAGTCCCAGTCCGACGCCGAGCCAGTCCGCGTGCCGCTCACCGCCACCCACCGTGATGAGGACGACGCCGCCGAAGGCGATGGCGATGCCGACCACCAGCCGCGTCGAGAAGCCTTCGCCCAGAAAGAATCCGGCGAACACGGCGACCAGGATGGGTGCGAGATTCACCAGCAGTGCCGCGGTTCCGGCGTCGATGTGCTGTTCGGCCCAGTTCAGCACCACGCTGTAGGCCCCGAACCACGCTGCGCCGTAGGCGATCACCAGTGCCAGGGATCGGCCGCGCGGTGGCACGAACGGGTTCGACGCCGCGCCACTCGATCGTCGTACCACGACGGCGGCGATCACCACCAGCGTGACGACCGCGATGGCGAGCCGCCCGAAGGCGAGCACCCCCGGCGAGAATGCCTGTCCGGCCGAACGGATCGCGATGAACGACAGGGACCACAGCGCGACGGTGGTGGCCGCGGCGAGGGCCGGGAGATTCACCGCACGTGGCGTCAGAGAATCACTCCGCGACAGTCAGTTTCCGCAGGCGCGGGGCCAGGTCGGACTCGAAGTTGTCGAGGAAACGACGCTGATCATGTCCCGGCGCGTGGAAGACGAGGTGATTGAGGCCGGCGTCGGTGTAGAACTTGACCTTCTCGACGGCCTCATCCGGGTCGGAGGCGACGATCCATCGTTTGGCCACCTGCTCGATCGGCAGTTCGTCGGCCAGACGTTCCATCTCGACCGACGAATTCACGCTGTGCTTCTGCTCGGCGGTCAGCGACAGCGGCGCCCAGAATCGGGTGTTCTCCAGTGCCAGTTGCGGATCCGGATCGTAGGAGATCTTGATCTCGATCATCCGGTCGATCTTGTCGAAGTCACGCTCGGCCTTCTCTGCGCCCTCCTTGACCGCCGGGATCAGCTTCTCGGTATAGAGTTCGGCGCCCTTGCCGGAGGTGCAGATGAAACCGTCGCCGGCCCGTCCGGCGTACCGCGCAACCACCGGCCCACCCGCGGCCACATACACCGGAATCGGTTGTTCCGGAACGTCATACATGTAGGCACCCTGGGTGTGGTAGTACTCGCCGTCGAAGTCGACCTCGTCGCCGGTCCACAGTTCGCGCATCAACCGAATGGCCTCGCGCAGCCGGGCGAAACGCTCCTTGAACTCCGGCCATTCACCCTGAAAACCGGTCGCATATTCATTGAGCGCCTCGCCGGTGCCGACGCCGAGCATGATCCGTCCCGGATACAGGCAGCCCATGGACGCGAAGGCCTGCGCGATGACGGCGGGGTTGTAGCGGAAGGTCGGCGTCATCACCGACGTGCCGATCTGCACCCGCTTGGTACGTTCGCCCACCGCGGCCATCCATGCCAGCGAGAACGGGGCGTGCCCGCCATTGTGCCGCCAGGGCTGGAAGTGATCGCTCACCGCGACCGAATCCATCCCGTGTTCCTCGGCCGCGACCGCGATCTCCACCAACTCGCGGGGATCGAACTGCTCGGCCGACGCCTTAAATCCGAGCTTCAACTGCTGTGCCATGCCGCCGCCTCACTTCGCGGAACGCCCGCCCGGTCTCGAGTTCCGGTGTCGCTCCGATCGCTGTCGTCTGATCGATATCCAACGTACTCATCACGTGATCCGCTGCACAGACGCGGCCCCATTGACGCCCAACTCGACAACTAGACCTCAAGCTCACTTGAGGTTCTATCCTCGTCGTCATGAGTATGGAGTCCGTCGCCTGGGACATCATGTATCGATCCGGCACCGCACCCACCGGGTCGGCCGGCGGCGCCGACCGCCGCACCACGCTGCGCCGGGTGGGCGGCTTCGCGCGCCCGCACCTGCGCCGCATCATTGCCTTCCTCGTGTTGTCGGTGTTCACCGCCGTGCTCACCGTCGTCACACCCTTGCTGGCCGGGCATGTCGTCAACCTGATCACCGCCGGAGACCCCGGGGCCGGCGCGGCCATCGTCGGCGTCGCGGTGCTCATCGCGGTGATCGCGGTGGCCGAAGCGGGCGCCGCCGTCATCACCCGCTGGCTGTCGGCGACCATCGGCGAGGGACTCATCCTCGATCTGCGTCGCGCGGTCTTTGACCACGTGCAGAGGATGCCGGTCGCCTTCTTCACCCGCACCCGCACCGGCGCCCTGGTCAGCCGCCTCAACAACGACGTCATCGGCGCGCAACGCGCCTTCAGTGACACCCTGTCCGGGGTCGTCTCCAACACGGTCACCCTGGCGCTGACGCTGGGCGTCATGTTCGCGATCAGCTGGCCGATCACCCTGATGGCACTGATCCTGTTGCCGGTCTTCGTGATTCCCGCCCGACGGCTCGGGCGGCGGATGTCGGCACTGTCGCGGGAGGCCGCGGAGCACAACGCCCGCATGTCGACGCAGATGACCGAACGGTTCTCCGCCCCCGGCGCCACGCTGGTCAAACTGTTCGGGCGTCCGGAGACCGAGTCCGCGGCCTTCGCCGACCGCGCAGATCGGGTGCGCGACATCGGGGTTCGCCGTGCCATGCTGCAGTCGGTGTTCATGACGGCGCTGACCCTGGTGTCCGCCTTGGCCCTCGCCCTGGTCTATGGCCTCGGCGGATGGCTCGCCGTGCACGAGCACCTGTCCGCAGGTGCGGTGGTGTCGCTGGCGCTGCTGCTCACCCGGATGTATGCACCGCTGACCGCCCTGGCGAACGCCCGCGTCGAGATCTCCTCTGCGGTGGTCAGTTTCGAGCGGGTCTTCGAGGTCCTCGATCTGGCGCCCCTCATCGCCGACAAGCCCGGCGCCATCGCCGTGCCGCACACCGATGAGACCCGTGGCGTCACGGTCCGTTTCGACGACGTCTCCTTCGCCTACCCGTCCGCGGACAAGATCTCCCTCGCCTCGCTGGAAGAGGTTGCGCAACTGGACAATCGGGGCGGCAGCACCGTGCTGCATCACATCGACCTCGACGTCCCGGCCGGATCGATGCTCGCCCTCGTCGGCAGTTCCGGCGCCGGGAAGTCGACGATCGCCTCGCTGGCCACCCGACTCTACGACGTCGACGAGGGATCGGTGCGGCTCAACGGCATCGACGTCCGCGACCTGACGTCGGCGTCGGTGCACGCCACCGTCGGATTGGTGACTCAGGACGGCCATCTCTTCCACGACACCGTCCGAGTCAATCTGACGCTGGCATGTCCGGATGCCTCCGACGACGAGATCTGGGCCGCATTGCGCCGGGCCCGGCTCGATGACCTCGTCGCGACTCTTCCCGACGGCCTGGACACCGTGGTCGGGGAACGCGGCTACCGACTCTCCGGCGGTGAACGTCAACGCCTGACGATCGCACGACTGTTGCTCGCGAAGCCGTCGGTGGTGATCCTCGACGAGGCGACCGCCCACCTGGACTCGACGTCGGAGGCCGCGGTGTCGGCGGCGCTCGGCGAGGCGCTACAAGGCCGGACGTCGATCGTCATCGCCCACCGACTCTCGACCATTCGCGCCGCCGACCAGATCGCGGTGCTCGAAGACGGCCGCGTCGTCGAACGCGGAACCCACGCGACGCTGCTCGCAAAGGGCGGGCGCTACGCCGAGCTGTACCGCACCCAGTTCGCCGGGGAGGAGTCGTCGCGCGAGTGCTGCCCGGCCGTGGGTGCGTGAACACACACTCGACGGGAAAGGGCGCCCACTCGACGCACGGACTCAGTCCTCGGGATCGTCACCGTGATCGCCCGGCGGCGGCGTGAGCTTGGCCTTCCGGTAGGTCATCACCAGCATCATGATGTTGACCAGGATGAGGATGATGCCGAGGGCGACCCACACCCACCGGCCGTCGCGCCACCAGGTGTAGGTCAGGAATCCGACGCAGACCATCAGGATGATGGCGCCGACGGTGACCATGCCACGCGAAAAGCCCTGCGCGGCGCTCTGGAACTGATGATTGGTCACCGGACGTGCACTCCTCGTACTACTGGGGTCAGTTCTGCACGACGATCGCCACCGCGGTCGCCACTGCCACCACCACTATGGCAGCGACGACGATGATCACCTGGCTCGACCCCGGCATCGGCTCACCGCGACGCAGCGCCCGGTCGGTGCGCCGCCACCGCCAGGCGCCCAGCAGCACGATCGCACAGCCGAGCGCGACCATCACCAGACCGAGAACCGTCTCCACGATCGCATCGGTGACGTCGGGGGCGACGTACACGATCGCCACGCCGCCGGCGATGAAGCCGAGCGCGGTACGCACCCACGCGAGCAGGGTGCGTTCGGCGGCCAGGGTGAATCGGGCATCGGGTGCGCCCGGCGGCCTCAGATCCTCGGCGGGCACCACCCGATCGTCGTCATCCGGCCCATTGGTTTTCGCGGTCGTCAGTGTCCTTGGCCTCTCGAATCGCGTGGCCGGCAAATGCGGCGGTGGCCTCGATCGCCTCCAGTGTCTCCTGGTGACGAAAACCGAAGACCGGGAACGCATGAATCTGCCACGAATAACTGTGGGCCACGGCGTCGATTCCGGCAGCGTCGAGGTTCTCGATGAGGTGGATGACGTCGGGTTCGAGGAGTTCGTTCTCGGCGGTGACCATGATGGTCGGCGGGAAGTCCTCCGGGTCGAGATCGGCGATGCGGCGCGCCCCGGTGAAGGGCAGCGGACCACGCAGGAACGCCGGGGCCAGTTTGCGCAGCTGGGACAGCGGGATGTAGGCATCGGAGCGGCTGCTGCGGTCGGGATTGTCGGCGAGGTCGATGTCGAGCAGCGGGGAGAAGCCGATCAGCGCGGTCGGCGCGGGCAGGTCCTGCTCGGCCGCACCTTCGACGACCTTGGCCGCCAGGAAGCCACCCGCGGAGTCCCCGGCCACCACGACACGTCGAAATCCGCGTTCGGTGAGCAACTCGCGGTACGCCGACATGGTGTCGGCCACCGAGGTGCCGACGCCCGCGGCCGGCAGTTGCCGGTAGACGAGGGAGAACACCGGCAGTTCGGTGGCCTTGGACAGGCGCGCGGCGATGGAGCGGTGGGTGCCGACGCCACCGACGACGAACGCCCCACCGTGCAGGTAGAGGACGGCGGTGTCGGAGTCGCGCCGCGACGGCCCGGTCGGCACGATCAGTTCGGCCGGACGTCCGCCGAGTTCGAGTTGCTCACGGACGACGCCGCGCGGGGTGGGGCCGGCGGCGAAGGTCCGGTCGATGAGGAACAGACCGGCCATCCCGGCGCGGCCCAGGGGCCACAGCGACATCAGCGGTTTGAGTGCGATGCGGCTGCCCAGCCAGATCGGATACGACAGCAGGCTCGCCTTGCGATGATGCACGATCGGCATCGGACTCCTCCAGGGTTCTGTGTCAGGGAGGCCGAGGTGTGACGCCTGCGGCCTTGGTACCGGCACGTCGTCGGACCACCCGAGTGGACTGATCGGGAGTGTGTAAGTGAACCTACACCGGCCTCCGGCGCTCACGGGGCGGTTACGGCGGGTTTCGCAACCGAACTCACCGGAGCCCGGCACCGAGACGAATGACACCCAGCGTTCACCCGTGTCCGGGTCAACACGCATCCCGGGCGCGATATATTTCTTGCTTCCATGTCGAAAAAACGGTGGTGAGAGTGGACATACCCGGCCAATATCTGTTGTCGTCTCAGGCGAGCGCACCGCGCACGCTCTGCGACATCCTCGACGAGACCGCCGCACGGTATCCCGACGCACCCGCCATCGACGACGGCGACGTCATCGTCAGCTACTCGCAACTGCTCGCGGTGATCCGTCGCGGCGCCGACCGGCTCGCCGCGGCCGGGGTGCGACGCGGCGGTCGCGTCGGCATCCGGATGCCGTCGGGGTCGCGGGATCTCTACACCGCGATCCTGTCGACGATCTACGCCGGCGCCGCCTACGTGCCGGTCGACGCCGACGATCCCGAGGAGCGCGCCGAACTCGTCTTCGGTGAGGCGGGTATCGACGCCCTCGTCGACGCCTTCGGGGTGCATGCCACCAACCCGACGGACGAACAGACCGAGGCCGTCGCCGACGTGCGTCCCACCGTCACCGACGACGCCTGGATCATCTTCACCTCCGGTTCCACCGGAACCCCCAAAGGTGTTGCGGTGACCCATCGCAACGCCGCCGCCTTCGTCGACGCCGAGGCGCGACTGTTCCTGACCGGCGAGCCGATCGGCCCCGGCGATCGCGTCCTCGCGGGACTGTCGGTGGCCTTCGACGCGTCGTGCGAGGAGATGTGGCTGGCGTGGCGCAACGGCGCCTGCCTGGTGCCCGCACCACGTTCGTTGGTGCGCAGCGGCATGGACCTCGGGCCGTGGCTGGTGCAGCGCGACATCACCATCGTCTCCACCGTGCCGACGCTGGCGTCGCTGTGGCCGCCGGAGGCCCTCGAGGCGGTCCGGCTGCTGATCTTCGGCGGCGAGGCCTGCCCGCCGGAACTGGCCGAGCGCCTTGCCGTTTCGGGTCGCGAGGTGTGGAACACCTACGGCCCCACCGAGGCCACCGTGGTGGCGTGTGCCGCACCGCTGGGCGGACCGGGACCGGTCCGTATCGGATTACCCTTGGCCGGTTGGGATCTCGCGGTGGTGGGCGCCGACGGCAACCCGGTCGCTGAGGGGGAGATCGGCGAGTTGATCATCGGCGGCGTCGGACTCGCGCATTATCTGGACCCGGCCAAGGACGCCGAGAAGTACGCGCCGATGCCGAGCCTGGGATGGGAACGTGCCTATCGCAGTGGCGATCTCGTGCGTCTGGATGCCGAGGGCCTGGTATTCCAGGGCCGCGCCGACGATCAGGTCAAGGTGGGCGGCCGACGCATCGAACTCGGCGAGATCGACAACGCCCTGCAGCATCTGCCCGGTGTGAGCGGCGCCGCCGCGGCGGTCCGCACCACCGCGGCCGGCAACAGTCTGCTGGTGGGGTATCTCGTCTCCGCCGATCCCGACTTCGACGTCGAAGCCGCCCACACCCTGCTCACCGAACGCCTCCCGGCGCCGATGGTGCCCCGCCTGGCGCTCGTCGACGAATTGCCCACGCGCACATCGGGAAAGGTCGACCGCAACGCCCTGCCCTGGCCACTGCCCGGCGCGGCCGCGGACGCCGATGACGACGACGCCGACGATCTCTCGCCGACCGAGGCGTGGCTGGCCGGGCGCTGGACCGACGTTCTCGGCGCGCGGATCACCAGCCCGGACGCCGACTTCTTCACCGAGGGCGGCGGATCGCTGTCGGCGGCACAATTGGTGACCGCGCTGCGCGAACGCTACCCGGCGATCACCGTCGCCGATCTCTACGACCATCCGCGCCTCGGGGCCCTGGCCCGCATGCTCGACACCATCGCGCCGACGACGGTCATCACCGAGCGCGAGGTCACCCCGACACCGCGGTCGACCGGCGTGGCGCAGATCCTGCTGTCGGTGCCGCTGACCACCCTGACCGGACTGCAATGGGCGACGTGGCTGGGCGTGACCAACAACGTCGGCGCCTGGGCGGCACGCCGACTCGACGTCACGGTGCCGTGGCTGGTCGAGGTGAACTGGTGGGTGGTGCTCGTCGCGTTCCTGGTGTTCATCACTCCCCCGGGCCGGATGGTCATCGCGGCTCTCGGGGCACGCGTCCTGCTGGCCGGCGTGCAACCCGGCACCTATCCGCGTGGTGGCGGTGTGCACCTGCGACTGTGGGTCGCCGAACGACTCCTCGAGGCCGCCGGCGCCGCCAACATGTCGGGCGCGCCGTGGATGATCTACCTGGCCCGGGCGCTCGGCGCCGACATCGGCCGGGGCGTCGACCTGCACACCATCCCGCCGGTCACCGGCATGCTCACCGTCGGCGAGGGCGCCTCCATCGAACCCGAGGTGGACCTGTCCGGGTGGTGGATCGACGGCGACGTCGTTCACATCGGTGCGGTCGAGGTGAAGCGCGGCGCAACGGTCGGCGCCCGCTCCACCCTCGCACCCGGCGCGGTCGTCGGGCGTGACGCGGAGGTCGCGCCGGGTTCGGCGGTCTTCGGCCGCGTCAAGAAGGAACAGCACTGGGCCGGATCACCGGCGGTCAAGGTGGGTAAGGCCGAGCATCGGTGGCCGGCGCACCGGCCGCCGCGGCGGACCGCGTGGGTTCCGGCCTACGGACTGTCGTCGCTGCTGCTCGCGGCCATCCCGCTGGTGTCCCTCGGCGCCGGCCTGGTGGTCATCGGGTCGTGGGCGTTGCACGCGAATCGTCTGCGCGACGTCGCCGAACGCGCCCTGATCCTGATCCCGGCCGCCACCCTGGTGAGTCTCGGCACGTTCGCGGTGATCACCGCGGTGCTGGTCCGGCTGCTCGCGATCGGCATGACGAAGGGCTATCACCCGGTGCGGTCGCGGGTGGGCTGGCAGGTGTGGATGACCGAGCGGCTCCTCGATTCCGCGCGCACCTACCTGTTCCCGCTGTACGCAAGTCTGTTGACGCCGTGGTGGTTCCGGATTCTGGGCGTCAAGGTCGGCAAGGGCACCGAGATCTCGACGGCGCTGGTGCTACCCAAGTTCACCACGATCGACGACGGTTCCTTCCTCGCCGACGACACCATGGTCGCCTCCTACGAGCTCGGTGGCGGCTGGCTCTACATCGACGACGCGAAGATCGGCAAACGCTCATTCCTCGGCAACTCCGGGATGACCGGCCCGGGCCGCAAGGTCCCCAAGAACGGTCTGGTCGCGGTGCTCTCGGCCGCCCCCGACCGCGCCAAGAGCGGGTCTTCGTGGCTGGGCAGTCCGCCGGTCCGGCTGCGGCGCACCGCCTCGGAGGCCGACACCTCCCGCACCTTCGATCCGCCGATGAAACTCAAGGTCGCCCGGTCGATCATCGAAACGCTGCGGCTCATCCCGGTGATGGTGTCGTTCGGTCTGGGCCTGTTCATGCTTCTCGGCCTGCAGTACGTCGCCTTCCACGCGAATTACGTGATCGCCGGCCTGGTCAGCGGGCTGATCCTGCTGGTCGCCGGGGCCGCCGCGTGCTGCATCGCCGCCGCGGCGAAGTGGCTGGTCGTCGGCCGGATCGTGGTATCCGAACACCCGCTGTGGAGTTCCTTCGTGTGGCGCAACGAGTTGTCGGACGCCTTCGTCGAGACCGTCGCCGCACCGTGGTTCGCCAACGCCGCCACCGGCACCCCGATCCTCAACCTGTGGCTGCGGATGCTGGGCGCACACATCGGCTGCGGCGTCTGGTGTGAGACCTACTGGCTGCCCGAGGCCGATCTGGTGACGCTGGGCGACGGCGCGACCGTGGAACGGGGCTGCGTGGTGCAGACCCACCTGTTCCACGACCGGGTGATGGCCATCGACCGGGTCACCCTGGAGGCCGGCGCGACGATGGGCCCGCATTGCGTCGCACTGCCGGCGTCGGGGCTCGGTGCGTCGGCGACGGTGGGTCCGGCGTCGCTGGTCATGCGCGGCGACGTGGTGCCCGCCCACACCCGGTGGCAGGGCAATCCGATTGCGCCCTGGTACCGGTGAGACTGGTACCGCTGAGACTGGTACCGCTGAGACTGCACCCACCCACGTGAAGCGGGCCGTCACCGAGGATCTCGGTGACGGCCCCAGTGGGATTCGGGTCGTGGGCGACGCTTCGGTTCAGACCGTGGCGTCGACCTTCTTCGGCAGGGTGAAAAGGGAGGCGATGCTGATCACGATGAGGAAGATGCCGCCGATCAGGACGAGGAGGTCGACGCCGACTCCGCCGAGGGAGATCATCGCGATGCCCGCGAGCACGCCGATGATTCCGGATAGGACGAGGAACCAGGTGGGGGCGTGTCCCGACTTGGTGACCGCGGCGTAGAGGTCACCGACGCCCTGGAAGATCCAGCCGACACCGATGAACAACGCCAGCAGCCAGACCGCGTTGCCGGGATGAAACAGCGCGATGATGCCGAGGGCCAGGATCGCGAATCCCAGGATGCCCAGCAGGATGCGCCATCCGGGGGCGATGAACGTGGCGGCGAAGGCCTGATAGATCCGGAAGATGCCGGTGATGATCAGCGAGATGCCGAACAGGACGGCCAGCACGATGGTGGTCGCGCTCGGCCAGACGACCGCGATGACGCCCAGCACAATGCCGAGAATCGACGTCGCGATGATCGCGGATCTCACCGCACCGATGAGCTCGTCGGGGATCTGTCTGGTGTACACACCGAATGTCATGGCCGAAGCGTATCCCGCGTGACATGCGGAGGGCACTCAAAGCAGCCAGGTTGAGTCCAAGGACCCCGGGAGAATCACCCGAAACGGGTGGCGGTAGACAAGAACACGTGACGCCGATCGCCTTCTTCCGCACCGAGTCCGACGACCGGCTGATGCCGACCCCGTTCGCCCGCAGTCTGTGGGCGCCGGGAACCCTGAACGGGCCGGCGGTGTGTGCCCTCGCCGCGCACCGCACCGAGGCGTTGTTCGCCGAACCGGGGTTTCGTCCGGCCCGATTCACCATCGACCTGTTCAAGGCCGCGCGGGAGGCCCCCACGGCGACCCGTGGTCGGCTGATCCGATCGGGTGGGCGTATCCGCGTCGCCGAACTCGACGTCGTGCAGTTTCCCGACGAGTCGGCGACGGCCGATGGCGACGGGGTCGTCGTCGCGCGGTCGACGACGGTGTTCCTGCGGGTGTCGCACAATCCACCCGGCGATCGGTGGGAACGGCGACCGGAGACGATCACGTTCACACCGCCGGACGACGATGGTGTCCCCACGGCGCCGTTGGATTCCGACGAGCCCGACTCCTTCACCATCATGTGGGCGCACGACGACACCGATGGCACCGTCGGCCGGTGGGATACCGAGATGGCCCGACACCAGAACGGGGCACGGAAACGTCGCTGGGCGCGCGCTGCTCCCGCCGTCCTCGGTGAGCCGATCACACCGTTCGCGCGCGCCGTGACGGCCGCGGAATCGACCAGCCTGATGGCCAATTGGGGTTCGACGGGTATCGGTTTCATCAACTGCGATCTCACGGTGGCGTTGTCACGTCTGCCCGAGGGGCAGTGGATCGGTGTGGAGGCCGATTCACATACCGAACACGACGGCATCTCCGCTTCGACCGCTGGGCTCTACGACGCGAAGGGCATGTGGGGTACCGGCATGGTGACCGCGGTGAACAATTCCGCCGCCGAGATCGACTTCACCAGTCACGATCTGCACGAGCGTTTCGTCACCGAGTGATCGCGGGGGTGGTGATCACGCAGGGGTGATCGCGAGGGGTGTGATCACGCAGGGACCGCGCGGGTCCGTGTCGCGGCCCCCCGACGCCTGCTCACAGCTTTTGCTAAGGTGCCGGACATGTCCCGGTCTCGACTGTCCCGTATTCGGACCGCCATGACGATCGTGGTCACCGCGGCTGCCCTGACGACGGGACTGGCCGTCGGATCACCCGCCGGTGCCGCCGACTACGCGGCCGGAAATGCATCGATGGTCGCCCGGCTGACCGGGCCCGGGGCCATCAACGACACGGTCGGTCGATATCAGATCATCGGTACCGACCTCGGCATCATGTGGGACAACGGTCGCGGTGAGATCCTCACCGCCTTCGGTGACACGCAATCGTTCAACGGGTGGTCACTGCTGCACGGGTCGCTGTTCCATTGGCGGTCGAATGTGCTGTTGCGCAGCACCGATCGCAATCTCGCCGACGGCATGACGTTCACCGGGCACACCGGGCCGCCCGGCTATGCGAGCAGACTGCTCAAACCCAACCTGCGCCGCGAGATCACCCTGATCCCGACCGCCGGTGTGGCCGTGGGCAACCGGCAGTACCTGAACTACATGTCGGTGAAACGCTGGGTCGCCGACAGTCACTGGGTGACCAACTTCTCCGGCCTGGCGGTGTCCACCGACAACGGGCGCAGTTGGCACCGGACCGACACCTACCGACCGAACAGCGGCGGCAACGTCAAGTTCCAGATGTCGGCGTACCTCAAGGTCGGTGACACCGTCTACCAGTACGGCACCCCCGACAGCCGTTGGGGCGCAGTCTATCTGGCTCGGGTCCCGGCGTCGCAGATCGAGAATCTCGGTGCCTACGAGTACTTTTCGCGTGGCCGCTGGGTGCCCCGCAATCCCGGGGCCTCGACGCCGATCATGCCGCCGAAATCGGGTGAGATGTCGGTGGCGTGGAATTCGTACCTGGGTAAGTATGTCGCGCTCGTCCAGACCGATCCGGGTGTCATGCTGCGCACCGCCGACAGCCCGCAGGGACCGTGGTCGGCCGGCGAACTCGTCGTCTCGCGCAATGACCCGTACTCCGGGTACGCGCCCTTCATCCATCCGTGGTCGACGTCGGGTTCGACCCTGTACTTCACCTACTCGGTGTCGTACGGATACCAGGTGTATCTGATGCGATTACCGTTGCGACGCAACTGATGTCGCCGGGCCTGCGGTTCCGCCCACCGAGTGGCAGGCGGAACCGGAGGCGCCGCGTCAGCGACCCAGGAGTGCGTTCATCTGGTCGATCTCGGCCTGCTGCGAGGTCTTGATCTGCGTTGCCAGCGTGCGCGATTCGGGGTTGACCCCGCCGGCGAGTTCCTGGTCGGCCATCGTGATGGCCCCCTGATGATGGGTGATCATCCCTTGCAGCCACAGGGTGTCGAAGGCCTGCCCGCGGGCGTTCTCGAGGGCATCCATCTGGGCATCGCTCATCATGCCGCCCATGGTCGAACTCGAACCTGTCATGGACCCGTGGTGCATACCGCCCATGTGGTCATCGGCATCGTCGTCGACCGCGATCCCCCAGGATGTCAAGCGGGCCGTCATCTGGTCGATCTCGGGTTGCTGGGCATTCTTGATCTGCGTTGCCAGAGCGAGGATCGCAGGATTGTCGGTGCGACTCGGCACCAACTCGGCCATCTCGATGGCCTGCTCATGGTGCGGGATCATCATCTGGTTGAACATGATGTCGGTCCGGTTGTGCGCCGAGGCACCCGGCGACGACGTCACCGAGTCCATGGCGCCGCTCATGTGGCCGGCGTGCGCCCCGCTCGGATGTGTCGCGGTCTCGTCGGACGACGAGCAGCCCGCGACGATCAGGGCTGCGCAGGCCGCGAGGGCAGCACCCGTCAGTCGGGTGCGGTTGATGGTAAACATCTGAAAACTCCTGTGCTGGTGATTGATACGTGATGTCGGATGGCCTACACCGTCCATCAGCAGCGGATCACCGAGAGCGTCAGATGAGTGTGATGAGCCCACGGGGGAGCCCGGCCCAGCCGGCCGATGAGTGCCGGCGCGATCCCCATCAGGACCGGTGGCGCCGCGAAACCCCAGACGAGGACCAGCAGAATCACCGGCGGCAGTGGGACGTCCTCACCCCGCAGGGACACGCAGTGATGCCCGAGGATGCAGTGATCGCCGTCGCTCATGTGTGCCTGGTCGGTGTGCTCATGTCGTCCGGCGGTCACCATGGTCGGATCCGGCTGAGCGGAGGCCACCGAATGCATCGATCCGTCCCGCGAACCGGCCGTCGAGGCCCCGGCGATCAGCGAATGCATGAGCGCCACCGCAACACCGAGCAGCATCACCACGACGACGCGCAGCCACCACGGCCGGTGGGGTCGTCGCACGATCGGCATGCTCCCGAGGCTATCCGGATCGCGAGACAGAAGCCCCCGGCACGTCATCGGCTACATCGGCGTCGGTGACATCGGCGTCGGTGACATCGGCGTCGGTTACATCGGCGTCGGTTACATCGGCGTCGGTGACGGTTCCCACGCGCTCCGGCTCCAAGTCGGAGTCCGCCACCTCGTCGCATTCGGCGGATCGTCGGGCGTTGCGGGGCGCGACGATGCGGCGATCGATCAGTTGATACACGAGTACCACCACGCCGGCCAGCGCCCACCCGAGCAGGATGTCGAAGACGTAATGTTCGGCGGTGTAGACGAGCGTGAACGCCATCGCAAGGGCATAGCCCATGAACAGTGTTCGGCCGAGCGCCTTGACCCGCGGCCACATGAACAGCGCGAGGAGCATCGTCAGCCCGGCGTGCAGGGACGGGATCGCGGCGACGAGATTGGACTTTCCCTGACCGATCTCGATGAGGCCGGATGCGACATGGATGTGCAGGTATTCCCAGCCACGCGGGGAGATGCGCTCCACATACGGCGCGGCGCCGGCATACGACGGGTCGATCGGCCCCAGCATGCCACCGGGTTCGGTGGCCACCGGGTTGGTCATGCAGATCGCTTCACGCGGGCCGTCGGCGACCTCGGCGGCGGTGCATCGGGCCGCCGCCCAGGGTGGGGCGGCGGGAATCAGTGTGTATCCGACCAGGCCGAGGAACGTGGTCGCGACGAAGCAGATCGCGAACCGACGCCACGCCGAGCGGTCCCGCAGCCACAACACCGCCGCCACCGCATACGGAACGATGAAGTACGACATGTAGACGACGCTGGTGATGACCTCCCACCACGGCGCCGACGGCTGTTTCAGGTGCTCCTGCAGCCACACCGTCGGGACGGCGCCGAACATGGCCTTGTCCACATCCGGCGCGAGATGCCATTCGACGGGCACCTGAATGATCTGCGCGACGTTGCGGGTCCAGTCGTAGAGCAGCAGGATCAGCGCGAACGGCGCCCAGTCGAGGAAGACCGTGATCGTCTTCCGGCGCCCGATGCTGGCCGCGATCAGACCCAGGCACAGCAGGATGATCAACCGGGTGCGGTCGAAGGCCAGGCCGTACTGGACCACCTGCCAGACCATGAACAGGCCCCACGCGATCAGCGCGACCCGACGTACGACGGTGAGGTCGCGGCGCTTCTCGGGTTCGGCCTCCATCTCGGCGGCCGCGGCGAGGTCGTCGAGGACCGGCTCGAGGTCGACGGGGTCGGCACCGGGATCATCGGGCGCGGAATCGTCGGGCGCGAGATTGTCGGGCAGTGAGTCGCCGGAGACGGGGCCGTCGGGTCTGACGTCATGGGATCTGGTGTCGTCGGCTACCGAATCCTCGGTCGCCGATCGCGCTCTGGGGAACCGCGAGGCCTGACCCGTCGTCTCGTCGATACTCAAGCCCCAGCCCCTCACCAATTCCGTTTCCCGCTCGTCACCCAACGTCAGCCTAATGAACATCTGGTGTTCTCGACGCGTTCGGACACACGTTGTTCTCCGTTCGACACCCAAACCTCTTAGACTCGAGAGTGGTAGAGGTCACAATCAGCGGGCCCGGGTCCGGTAGGGAGGTCGACGATGCCGAACAGATTCCTGCGATACGGCGATCAGCGGTACATCATCACCAGGGAGGCCGAGGCGCGCCTCGACCGCGCGCTCGAATCCGTGTACACCAACGGCGGCGGCCACCAGTGGCTGAACCTCTATCACGACACCGAGGCGCCGTGCCGTCTGCTGATCGCGTCGGGCGTTCCCATCACCATCGAGACCGAACCGAACGACTGACCGGGCGACCGCTCGTCCCCGTCAGCCCGCGGATGAGCGGTCGGCCCAAAGATCAGCGGTCGGCCCAAGGATCAGCGGTCGGCACCGCACTCTAGGGTGAGAGCCATGCGTATCGGAGCCCATCTGCGCGAGGACGACGACCCCTTGGCCACCGCGACCGATCTCGGGATCGACGTCTTCCAGATGTTCGTGACCGATCCGCAGAAGTGGAACAAGCCGGTCCCCCGCCATGATGCGGCGGCCATCCGCGAGTCACCGATCGACGTCGTCGTGCATTCGAGCTATCAGATCAATGTGGCCAGCCTGAACAACCGGCTGCGGATGCCGTCGCGCAAGGCCGTCGAACAGCAGGCCGCCGCGGCTGCCGATCTCGGGGCGTTCGGACTCGTCGTCCACGGTGGTCATCTCCGGGACAACGACGATGCCGCCGAGGGCTTCGCCAACTGGCGGAAGCTGTTCGACCGGCAGGTCGACAAGGGCGGCTTCGGTGTTCCGATCCTCATCGAGAACACCGCCGGCGGCGATCACGCCATGGCGCGCACCCTCGAGGCGATCGACCGACTGTGGGAGTCGGTCGGCGATTTCGACCAGGCCGGCTTCTGCCTCGACACCTGCCACGCATGGGCCGGGGGTGAGGATCTCGTCGGCCTCGTCGAACGCGTCCGGGCGATCACCGGTCGTATCGACCTGGTACACCTCAACAACTCTCGTGACGAATTCGATTCCGGCCGCGATCGGCATGCGAATCTCGGTGACGGACACATCGATCCGGAGGTGCTGGCCGCGGTCGCGGCCGCCGCCGACGCCCCGGTCATCCTCGAGACCCCCGCCGAGGGCATCCCGGACGACCTGGCCTACCTGCGGTCGGCACTCACCGGCTGAGGTGGGTTGAACGACAACGCATTTGCTCGTCACCTGGGGTAGGTGATGAGGATTTGTCCGGTGTGGCTGTTGGTCCAGGTGATGGACCGGTCGAGGTGCATGACGCCACGCCAATGCCCGACGTGCTTGCGGTGATGATCCGGTTTACACAGGGGCGCAAGGTTTTCCACCACGGTCCAACCGCCCTCGGCGGGGTTGGCATGGAGGAACGCGACCAGGTGATCGAGTTCGCAGAGGTGTGCGGGCATCCCGCAGAACGGGTACCGGCACCACAGGTCGGTGGACAAGATCTCATCACGTATCCGCTGTGGCGGGGCATAGGTCAACGCCCCCGGCGGCGGTGTGGTGTAGCCACCATGACCGGTCGGATCCACCGGCGGCGCCTGCGCCCGATCCACCACCTTCTGTAAGCGCTGCAGGGCCGGTCGGGCGTGATCGGGCACCCAGATCACCCGCGCATGGGCTGCGACATGTTCGGCCTGGACCGGATCGATCGCCCCGTACCCGTGCAACCGGTCCGGGATCTGCCCACTCGCATCACGCACCAGCAGAAACGCCGGCGGCTGCGCCGGGGTCACCGGCACCAGATCCTGCGATACCGGCGGGGCCGGCACGATCGGGGAGGTCACCGCCATCACCGGCACCGGAGAGGTGTCGACCGGCACCACCGCCGTCGACGCACCTGCGGCGTCGCTGACGCCCTGGGCCTCGTTGGTATCATCGGTGTCGTTGATGTCGTGGTCGCCGTTGACATTACGATCGTCATCGGGGTCCCACTGCAGGTCGTGATGAGCGTGCGGGTCATCGGGTTCGGGCGCGGTGTCCTCGTCGGGCAGGTGCTCCTCGGCATCATCATGTCTCGGAGCGAGCACCTCGTCGGGACCCGACACCGTGAACGACGCCTCGCCGAACACCACCACCTCAGTCGAGGAACCGGACTCGGACGCGACAGGCTCGGACGCCGACGACGCGGACTCGGACGGGCCAGATTCAGACGAGGTCGGCGGGGAATCCTGGACCGGCTCGGATGCCGGGGCCGGGGTGGACTCCGACGGCGGCGCGGGCTGGGGGGTCGGCGTGGACTCGGTTGGCGCGGACTCGGACGGCGTGGACTTGCCCGCAGTGCGGCCCGCAGCCGCCTTGGCCTCGTGCCGTCGCTGCCGACGGGCGGCCGGAGCCGGGCAATTATCCAACCCGCACTGACACCCCAACCGCACCCCCGGCGCGCCGAGCAACTCACCGAACGCGACCGTCCGCAACAACCCCACCCACCGCGGATCATGCTGACACACCCGCCGCGCAATCAACTTCGCCATCCGCTCCCGCAGATAAATCCCATCCTGCGCCAGCACACACGCAGCAATCGTGGCGTGACCATCGATATCATTCCGGACGATCACATCCGCCCAGTCCTGCTCGAACTCCTCCCGCGACCGCGTCGCCCGATCCGCGTCATCAGCGATCAACGCGTCATCCAGATCGTCACGCAACACCGAATCAGCGGTATCCCGCGCACCCAACTCCAACGCAATATCCTCAAACGACGGCCGCTCGGCGTCAGTCTCATCGGCATCGGGATCGGCGTCGGGATCGGCGTCATCTCCATCGACGTCACCCGCTTCGGCATCACCGCAGCCATCACGATCAGCCTTGCCGGCATCACCGTCGGCGGCGTCGTCGGCCTCACTCTCCGCATCGTCGGAATCCGGTTGCGGCACACCATCACCATCACAAGTGCTGCCGTCGTCGTCGGTGCCGTCCTCACCACCAGCGCAGTCCTCACCACCAGCGCAGTCCTCACCACTGGCGCTCGGCTCGGGCTTGGCGTTCATCGCCGCACGCTCAGCCGCCTGCACCAGAATCTTCACCCGATGCGTCGAATACTGCCCCTCCAAGAACGCCGCCCAGATCTTCGGGAAATCCAGCAACAGGTCCTCGAGATTCATCCATTGCCGCGCCCTGGACCGCGTGATCCCCAACGCCAACGACACATCACCGACGGCAGCCTTCACCGCCCGATCCCGCACCACCATCTGCCGCAAACCCGGCAACCCGGCAAGCGCCTCCTCATAGGAGCGCCGACCGATCTCCCCGGCCAACAACACCGCACGTGCTTCCTCACGACGCGACCGCATCAACGCCAACCGCGCCTGCTCCCCACACTCGGTCAACGACATCGACCGCACCCGCGCGAGATCGGCATCGACGTCATAGGTGAACACCGACACCACCCCCTCCCACGCAGTCAGGAAAACCGGATAACCATTGCCTCACAGTCGAATCCGACCCGGCGATCACGCCGCCGGAACCATCTCCAACCCTCTGACCCACACGCTATACCCGACCACCGACAAAACCGGATCGCCCGCCAACCCCACCAGATCGGGCCGGCACAACCCCGGTGACGGAGCGCCGCCGGCCAGGGTTCCACCGGATTCCCCGAGAACTCTTCCCCCACCTACAGATTCGTCCCCCAGCAATTCCCCGCCGACGAACACAAACCCGGGGGACGAACCATTCCTCCCCCACTTTTGGTCTCGCCCAGCACTTTCGGGTCGCGTAGCACTGTCCCCCTCACACGCCCAGCACCCTCACACGGCAGCGTCGAGTCTGCCTCGCTGCTCGTCGGTGAGGGTCAGTTCGGCCGCGTCGAGGGCCTCGTCGAGTTGGGCGACCGAACTGACTCCGACGATCGGGCGTATCGACGGCGTGCCGCCGAGCAGCCAGGCGAGCACCACCTGACCCGGCGTCGCACCGAGTTCGGCTGCCACATACGCCAATTCGGCAAGACGGCGGGTCGTTCCGGGGTGATCGTACGGTTCGGGGAACGGACGGTCGGCCCGGTCGTAGCTGCCCTGGATCAGCGGACTGTAGGCCCACAGCTCCAACTCCGGATGCTCGGTGACGTAGTCGACGGTCTCGTCGGAGACGAACCCGAACCGGTGATCCTTGCCCGGCACCACGGTGTCCGGACGCGGACGCACATACGACGTCGACAGCTGCAGGGCGGTGAAGGGCTCAGTGCCCGCGACCGCGGCCAGCGCCCGCGCCTGCTCCACCCGCCACGTCGGGTGATTGGAGATGCCGATCCGCCCGACCGTCCCGTCGGCGACGAGCCCGCCGAAGGTGGCGACGATCTCCGCCATCGGGGTGGCGCGGTCTTCGAGGTGCGCCCAATAGAGGTCGATCCGGTCGGTGCGCAGCCTGCGCAGACTCGCCTGTACCGACCGCGTCACCACGTCGGCGGCCAGCCCGACGACCTCGCCCGGACGGCCCGGCACCGGCTCGGGCCCCACCTTGGTGGCGAGCACGACCTCGTCGCGCACGCCGGGATTGTCGGCGAACCACCGTCCGAGCATCTCCTCGCTCTGCCCGCCGGCGCCGGTCGCCGACGCCCAGAAGGCGTAACAGTCCGCGGTGTCCAGGGTGGTGCCGCCGCGCTCGAGGAATCGTTCGACGATGGCGCGGGAGGTGGCGTCGTCGGTACGCGTGCCGAAGTACATACAGCCGAGGACGAGGTCAGCGGTGGACATGCGATCGAGGGTACGAAAGACCCGCGTCGCGGACACCCCGGATGGCGCCGCACGCAGCTGCTTGCAAAAGTCAGCACGGTCACAAATCATCGGGTTGTCGACCGGAACCCGGCAGGGTATTCTTGAGGTTACCGGCCAGTAACTTAGGGTCGATCGGTGCTGCTCTCACACCGTTTGCCTCACCATCGTCCGCACGAGTTCACCCGGCCAGCAATGCAGCGGCGATCACCGCACGGGAACCAGTTCAGCCCGCGTCAGATAGGAATCACAGATGGGCCACTACAAGAGCAACATGCGCGACCTCCAGTTCAACCTCTTCGAGGTATTCGAACTGGACAAGGTGCTCGAGTCGGGGGAGTTCGGCGATCTGGATCATGAGACCGCCGTCGACATGCTCCGCGAGGTCAAATCCCTCGCCGAGGGCCCGATCGCGGAGTCCTTCGCCGACGTCGACCGCAACCCGCCGGTCTTCGACCCGGACACCCACAGCGTCACCATCCCCGAGGGCTTCAAGAAGTCCTACAACGCCCTCATCGAAGGCGGCTGGGACAAGGTGGGCGTCGCCGAGGAACTCGGCGGCATGCCCGCACCCCGCTCGCTGTACTGGGCGATCGGCGAGATGATCCTCGGCGCCAATCCTCCGGTGTTCATGTACGCCGCCGGCTCCGGGTTCGCGAACATCTTCTACGACAACGGCACCGACGAGCAGAAGAAGTGGGCCGCCATCTGCTCCGAGCGCGGCTGGGGCGCCACCATGGTGCTCACCGAGCCCGACGCCGGCTCCGACGTGGGCGCCGGCCGCACCAAGGCCACCCAGCAGGAGGACGGCTCCTGGCACATCGACGGCGTGAAGCGCTTCATCACCTCCGCCGACCAGGACATGACCGAGAACATCTTCCACCTGGTGCTCGCCCGCCCCGAGGGCGCCGGCCCCGGCACCAAGGGACTGTCGCTGTTCTTCGTCCCCAAGTTCCACTTCGACCCGGAGACCGGTGAACTCGGCGAGCGTAACGGCGCCTTCGTCACCAACGTCGAGCACAAGATGGGCATCAAGGCCTCGGCCACCTGCGAGGTCACCTTCGGCCAGCACGGCATCCCGGCCAAGGGCTGGCTCGTCGGCGAGGTCCACAAGGGTATTGCGCAGATGTTCGACGTCATCGAGCACGCCCGAATGATGGTGGGCACCAAGGCCATTTCGACGCTGTCGACCGGCTACCTGAACGCCCTCGACTACGCCAAGGAGCGCGTGCAGGGCGCCGACATGGTGCAGATGACCGACAAGGCCGCACCGCGTGTGACCATCACCCATCACCCGGACGTGCGTCGTTCGCTGATGACCCAGAAGGCCTACGCAGAAGGCCTGCGGGCGGTCTACCTCTACACCGCGTCGCATCAGGATGCCGTTGCCGCACAGATCGTTTCGGGCGCCGACGCCAACCTGGCCCACCGCGTCAACGACCTGCTGCTGCCGATCGTCAAGGGCGTCGGCTCCGAGCGTGCCTACGCCAACCTCGGCCACGAGTCGCTGCAGACCTTCGGCGGTTCCGGCTTCCTGCAGGACTACCCGATCGAGCAGTACGTCCGTGACTCCAAGATCGACTCGCTCTACGAGGGCACCACGGCCATCCAGGCGCAGGACTTCTTCTTCCGCAAGATCATTCGCGACAAGGGCCAGGCCCTGGCACACGTCGCGGGCCAGATCCAGTCGTTCATCGACTCCGAGGCCGGCAACGGCCGCCTCAAGGCCGAGCGCGCACTGCTCAAGACCGCCCTCGAGGACGTACAGGGCATGGCGGCATCGCTCACCGGCAACCTGATGAACGCACAGGAGAACCCGAAGGACCTCTACAAGGTCGGCCTGGGCTCGGTCCGCTTCCTGATGGCCGTCGGCGACCTGATGATCGGCTGGCTGCTGCTGCGCCAGTCGGAGATCGCCATCGCCAAGCTCGATGAGGGTGTCACCGGCGACGACAAGGCGTTCTACGAGGGCAAGGTCGCGGTCGCGAGCTTCTTCGCGAAGAACATGCTGCCGCTGCTCACCTCGGTCCGCGTCACCGTCGAGAACGTCGACAATGACATCATGGAGCTCGACGAAGCGGCCTTCTGAGCCCAACACCAATCACACGGAAGCCCGCTTGTCGAGCGGACATCATGGAGCTCGACGAAGCGGCCTTCTGACACCGAAAAGAAGAACTGACGCACAACCAGAGAGGCTGGAACCGAAAGGTTCCAGCCTCTCTGGCTTTCCCCACCAAACGTCGCAGAACGTCACGCCATAGAGTGACGTTGCACGACGTCCTCGTCGATCGGCCGTCCACCGCCGGCACGCGAGCGCGCATACTGGCTCCCATGGGCGCGCGGACCTTCCGGATGCACAGCCGATGGCGGATTCCGTTCCGCCGCGACGACGTGTTCGCCGTCCTCGCCGATGCCGACGGCTACCAGACCTGGTGGCCACAGATCCACGACGCGGTGCGGATCGACGACGTCAGCGGACGTGCACGCTTCCGCTCACTGCTGCCGTTCTCCCTGCATGTTCGCCTGACCCAGGAACGCATCGACGCCGGCTCCGGCGTCCTGCGCGCACGCCTGGCCGGTGACCTCGTCGGCTGGAGTCAATGGGCCGTCAGCGTCGACGATCCACTGACGCACAGCGTCGTCGACTTCCGCCAGCAGGTGGACTTCACCAAACATGTTGCCGTGGTGCCACTCTGGATGATCCGGCCCATCCTGCACGCCAACCACCGATTCATGATGTGGTCGGGCCGTCGCGGCCTCATCCGGCACCTCGCCGACCGTGCGGCACGACGCGACCAGATCTCAGATTGAGACGCGACGCGCCTTCCCCATGCGCGCCGCCACCCGTAGCGTGGGCCCGGGGGGACCGATCACAACGAGGTGAACGATGAAGGCACTGGTATTCCACGGTCCCGGTCAGAAGGCGTGGGAGGACGTTCCCGAGCCCAAGCTCAGCGAACCCACCGACATCATCGTCAAGATGAACACGACGACGATCTGTGGAACCGATCTGCACATCCTCAAGGGCGATGTCCCCGCCGTCACCCCGGGCCGGATCCTCGGCCATGAAGGTGTCGGCACCATCACCGAGGTCGGCGAGGCCGTCACGACGCTGGCCGTCGGGGATCAGGTGATCCTGTCGTGCATCTCGGCGTGTGGAAAGTGCGCCTACTGCAAGCAGGGAGTGTTCTCGCATTGCCTTGGCGGGGAGGGAAGTTCCGGAATCGGCTGGATCTTCGGCCATCTCATCGACGGCACCCAGGCCGAATTCGTGCGCGTCCCCTACGCCGAGACCTCGGTGTACAAACTGCCGTCGACGGTCAGCCCCGAACAGGGCACCCTGCTGTCGGACATCCTGCCCACCGGGCACGAGATCGGCGTCCGGCACGGCGCGGTGAAACCCGGCGACGTGGTGGCCGTGATCGGTACCGGCCCGGTCGGATTGGCGGCCATCGCCACAGCGGGCCTCTACGGACCGAGCCGCGTCATCGCGATCGACCTCGACGCCAACCGCGTCGAGCAGGCCCGCAAGTTCGGAGCCACCGACGGCGTCGTCTCCTCGGCCTCGGACTGGCGCGATCAGGTGATGGCCATGACCGACGGACTCGGCGTGGACGTCGCGATCGAGGCGGTCGGCATTCCCGCCACGTTCCAGATGTGCCTGGACATCGTCCGCCCCGCCGGCCATGTCGCCAACGTCGGCGTGCACGGCACACCGGTCGAACTGGCTCTGCAGGATCTGTGGATCTCCAACATCGTCATGACGATGGGGCTGGTCAACACCAATACCCTTGACACACTTCTGAAACTGGTGGCGCAACGCCGCATCGATCCCGATCCGTTCATCAGTCATCGTTTCGCGCTCGACGAGATCGTCGACGCCTACGACGTGTTCGGACGCGCGGCAGAAACCAAGGCGCTCAAGGTGATCCTGAACGCCTGACCCGAACGCGGTCCGGCCCACCGACCACCGACTCCGATGGTCTCGTCCGGGACCGGGCCGCCAGTTCGGCCGCGTCGGCACCAGACTTCCTGCCGTGCCACTGATCTCGCCCCATGACGACGCGTACGGCCCAGCCCGCCACGATCACCACCAGGACAACTGCCGCAAAGACGACAACAATTCCCATCGCAAGAGCGAACAACTCACCCTCCCCCAACCTGCGCTTGTCCCCAGAAATAGTGACAGCCCGCTCGAGCGTTGTCCACCGACGATGAGCCGCTGCCCGTTCACACTCTTTCGCAAAGATCCAGTTTCCCGAAGCGAATCCGGCGGCATGCAGTCCGGCGGCGTAACCTCTTGCACCACTGGATCTTCAACGGATCGCGACCGAAGCCGGCCACGCTGCCGTAGCGTCTGCGACGCCACATACGATAGGACGACGTGAAGACACTCGGGGGACTCTTGTTCTGCCATCGGACTGCCGTCACCGGACTTCGGCCCAGCGCTCGCATCGCCCGGAGAAGAGTCCGTGCGCACATCCTGTGGCTTCTCGGTTTTGCGTGCACCGTGGGTTTGGCATGCACCGTGGCTGCCGGACCGGCGACGGCCGCGCCGAACGTCGGTACCGCGCCTGCGCCGGCGTCGGTCACACGGGTCACGACCACCATCGACACCACCTGTGCGGGCGCACCCAAACAGGTCCCCGTCACCTGGTATCTGCCGGCCGGTCAGCCCACCGGGTTGGTCTGGCTACAACACGGATTCTCCCGCACCGCAGCCAATCTCGACGTCGAGGCCCGCAACTACGCGGCGTCCGGACTGCTGGTGGCCGCACCCACCCTGGACTCCGTCAGTGTCAACGGCTGCGCAATCGCCTTCAACGCCGGTGACAACACGGCCTTCATCCGGCAGATGGCGTTGGAGTTCGGGCACGCAGTCGAACCCGACAGCGCCGTCGGGCGGAGTTTCACCCGCGCCTCCGCACAGGCCCACCGCCCCGATCTGACGATGCCGGCACAGCTCGTCTTCTCCGGTCACTCCGCCGGCGGCGAGTTCGTGCTGACCGCGGCCAACCAACTGCGCACCGCCGACCCGGAGGCGTACAGGCGACTGGCCGGGCTGGTGCTGTTCGATCCGGTGAACTCGTTCCTGGGCAACAACTTCTACACCTCCGCCAAGGAACTGGGCGCAGCAGAACTGCCCATTCGTGTTATCGCATCCCAGCCGTCGGTGTCGAATACCGGCGGGCTGGGCGTCACCTGGCTGTCGCAGACCACCCGGCAGGACTTCCTCGGCGTCCGACTCGTCACCGGTGTGCACATCGACGTCGAGTCCGACTCGACCGACCTGATCGGGGAGCTCTCCGAGCTCGCGGTTCCGCGTCCTCGTAACGGACGGGTCATCCGCAGGTTGTCCGCGCAGTGGGCCGACGACCTGATCACCGGCACCCGCACACCCGCCTACTACCCCGGAGGCAGCTACTACCAGAGCCTGGTCGCCTCGCACACCATCACGACACTGCCCGTCGGGTAGCCCGGACGCGCACGGCGGCCCTCCCGACAGATGATTGCCGAGGGCCGCCGTGGCGTGTGAGAGGTGTTGCGGCCGAACTACTTCGGTGGCATCCGGATGCCGCCGTCGACGCGGACGACCTCGGCGTTCATGTAGGAGTTGGTGACCAGTTCGACGACCATCGACGCGAGTTCGTCGGGCACGCCGAGACGCTTGGGGAACAGCACCGACTCACCGAGCTTGGCCTTGAATGCCTCGGAGGCCTCGCCCTCGCCGTAGATCGGGGTGTCGATCAGTCCGGGTGCGACGGTGTTGACGCGGATGCCCGCCGCCGACAGGTCACGGGCCACCGGCAGGGTCATGCCGACGACGCCGCCCTTGGAGGAGGAGTACGACGCCTGACCGATCTGACCGTCGAATGCGGCGACGCTGGCCATGTTGACGATGGCGCCACGCTCGCCGCTGTCCAGCGGCTCGTTGCGGCTCATCGCGGTGGCAGCCAGGCGGATGCAGTCGAAGGTGCCGATCAGATTGATGGCGATGACCTTCTTGTAGGCGTCGAGGTTGTGCGCCGAACCGAATTCGCCGTCCTTGCCGATGGTGCGCTGGGCCCAGCCGATACCGGCCGAGTTCACCAGGACGCGCAGCGGACCGAGTTCGGTGGCCTTGTTGACCGCGGCCTCGATCTGTTCGGTGTTGGTGACGTCGACGTTGACGAACGCGCCGCCGACTTCCTTGGCGAGAGCCTCACCCTTCTCCGCATTGAGGTCGGCAACGACCACCTTTGCGCCCTTAGCCGCCAGCTGGCGCACCGATGCGGCGCCGATGCCCGACGCCCCGCCCGTCACGATTGCACTTGCTCCGTTGATATCCACGACGACAGCCTACGACGCGGTGTGGTACGGGTAACACACCGGGCCCGAGCGAGCGGTCGGTCAGCCACCGTGTTGCGCGGTCAGTGGGCTCGGTGGCGTCGACACCGTGGTGCCGGTCGCGCCGATGTCCACCCAGCCGCCGGGATTCTGGCACCGCAATCGCGGCCCGGCCGTCGCGGTGCAGGTGGCCACGCCGACGGTCACCGACTGCCCCGGCAGGAGTTCGGCGATCGCGCCGGACCACATCGGCCATGCCGCGGCGTGCACCCCGGTGTCATCGATGTCGACCGTGGACGGATTGACCCCGGGAATCGCGCCGGGCGGCATGTGGCAGGTGAGGTTGCCCAGTTGCGCCGTGGCGACGTTGAGGCCGATTCCGCACGTCGCCACCCCACCCGCGCGAAGCAGAAACAGATTGCCGGTGCGGCCGAACTGTCCCGGATCGACGGGCGTCCCCTGCGCTCCCGGCGTCTGAGCGGCGGCACTGACCGGTGCGAACGCCGTCGACACCGGCCCCTCATCGCGAATCGCGTCACCGGTGACGGAGCAGCCGGCGAGGATCACGGTCACCGGCACGACGAGGGCGACCGCAAGGCGTGGAACCGAGACACGCGGAACACGTGTGGCCGGGACTTGTCTGGGGCGTTTCATCGATGCTGATCGTACGGTCGGGTCTCGTGCTGCGGCGCGTCGACGACCACATGTTCATCCGACCGGACGTCGACGGCGTCCACCACATCGCTGACAGCGCCCGCCTCGACGTTGACAGCGCTCACCTCGACGTTGACAGCGCTCGCGCACATGTTGGAAAGCGCCGTCAGTGAGGGATTGAGCGCTGTCAGCGTTCAACCGAGCGCTGTCAGTGGTGGGTGGCGCGCCCAGTCCACTCAGCTGACACACCGCACGATCGGTTCCGGGTCGTAACGCACGGTCCTGGTGTGCCGGCGGATCTCGGTGCCGGTGGCGGCGTCGGTGATGACGCGGGTGTTCGACGCGGTGAAACCGCGGCTACCGCTGCTGGCGATACAGTTGTCGTCGCCGGTGATGGTGCGGACCTCGGGCGAGGTGTAGTTGACGCGACTCCCCGTGATCGATTGCACGTCAACGGTTTTCGTTCCCCACATGCGAACGGTCACCGACGACGAGCTCCAACTGGTCTCGATGAGGACTCCGTGTCGCGAACGGTTGCCGATCACCAGGTCGATGGCGCCTTCGAAGACCGTCGCCTCGCGGGCCTCGGGGTAGCGGGAGATGTAGTAGGCGTGTTCGGTGTGGTCGACGTCGTCGAGGCCGGCGAAGTACGCCGCGTTGTAGAGGGTCGTCGCGAACTGGGAGATCCCTCCGCCGACGGCCCGGGACGCGCGGCCGTGATCGATGATCGTCGAGGTGACGTAGCCCTGCGCGGTTCCGCGGGGACCGGTGTACCCGTTGAGCGAGAAGTTCCGGCCCGGGAGGATCAGCGCGCCGTCGACCTCCTGGGCGACGAGCCGGATGTTCTCCCCCGATGCCGACGAGAATCCTCCGGTGGTGAACTCGCTGATCACCTCGGTGACGCCGAGGTCGCGGGCGGCGCGTGTGGTGAGGGCGGGTGGAAGCACCCGGTACGTCGCGTCGACGGTGCGCGGACCATCGCCGGTGATCATCCGCTCGATGGCAACGAACGTCGCCTCCCAGTCCAGGGCGTGACCGTCGCGCGCGGCGATCACCACCGGCGAACCGGTCGACAACGAGAACCTGGCATTCACCGGCCGGCTCTCGGAACGGGACAGGCCGGCCAGGATCGCGCGACCTCGTTCCCGGTCGAGGTGCGGGACGAGGCCACCGCGGCCATCGGGCCGGAACGTGAGCGCACTTGCGATCTGCGCGGGCGTGAGTCGCACGTTGATTCCGTCGCGACCTTCGACGACGAGGTCGTCGGCGACGGCAGTGCGCGCGGGGCCTGCGACGGTTGCAGTGACGACGTCGGCGGCGACGGTCGGGGCAAAGGGTTCCATCGGCAACTCGACGATCCCACCCTCGAGCCATTCCCGGGTGAGCACCGGACGCGCGGCGTCCCGGTCGACGCGTAGCCCGGCGGCGGGCATGTCCGCGATGGGTTGGGTGCCGTCGTAGTGCACGCCACCGTCGACGGCGGCCCGTTCGAGGCTGCCCTTCTGATCGTCGAGGGCCGCGTCGAAGAGGGCGGGATCGAGGCCCACCACCGGGTCGACGTCGCGGGAGAGTCCGAACAGCGCCGCAAGACGGGCGAAGGGATTACGGGGTTGGACCGAGAGCGCAGCGGCGGTGGCGTCGGCGTCGAAGGTCAGGCCGAGCGAGTCCGGCGCGACGGACGCTTCGCCGGAGGAGGTGCGGAGGGTGACCGGTTGCCGTGACAGCTCCGACAGTTCCGCGAGTTCGCTCGCCAACTGCGGCTGCGAGAGATTCCCGACGTCACGCTCGGCGATCGTCGCGCCGCGCGCCGTGTGACCGGAGGTGACGACGAGGTCGAGGGCGAGAACCAGCGATATGACTGCGGTCACACCGATCGCCACACGGATCCCGGCCCGTCGGTGGCGGCTCGACAACGGTCCCATCGCATCCACAGATACCGGACAACTCGGGCGACTGCGAATTTGCGGCGGTCCAGGACCGTACACGCGCCGAAAAACCGGGTGGCAGCAGTCAGAACCAGCAGTGTGTGCGCCGCGCCGCGATGCAGGAGGAAGAGCGAGGAGCGAAGCGACGATGCGATGACGACGAAGAGCGGTGCAGGTGGGCGCGCACACACGCGTCGCCGGAGGCGGCGCAGAAAACAGAGTGTGTGCGCCGCGCCGCGATGCAGGAGGAAGAGCGAGGAGCGTAGCCGCCGGGCTGAGTAGCACCTCGTGCGCGGAGCGCCCGCGGTGCGTATCGAAGTCGACGATGCGATGACGACGAAGAGCGGTGCACAAGGGCGCACACACACGCGATTCGCGAAGCGATCGCAGAAAACACAAGTTCCGGTTGAGCTGTCGGGTCGGGGGTCTGACAGCTCAACCGGAACAACAGTTATATCTACGGCACTTTCGTCGGCGTTACAACATCAACCGCCGTTTTCCCCCGGGTTCATTTCATCAGTTTTTTGTTGATGATCGGGTTGAAGGTCAGCCCTCGATGATCGCGGTGACACCCTGACCGCCGGCGGCGCAGATCGAGATCAGCGCACGGCCCCCACCGTTCTCCTTGATCTGCTTCGCGGCCTGCGCGACGATCCGGCCACCGGTGGCGGCGAATGGATGCCCGGCCGCCAGCGACGACCCGTTGACGTTGAGCTTGCTGCGGTCGATCGGCCCCAGTGCCGCGTCGAGGCCGAGGCGCTCCTTGCAGTACTCCTCGGACTCCCACGCCTGCAGCGTCGCGAGCACCACGGAGGCGAAGGCCTCGTGGATCTCGTAGAAGTCGAAGTCCTGCAGGGTCAGTCCGTTGCGCTCGAGCAGTCGCGGCACCGCGTAGGTCGGCGCCATCAGCAGGCCGTCGGGCCCGTTGACGTAGTCGACGGCGGCGGTCTCGGAGTCGACGAAGTAGGCGAGGACGCCGATGCCCTTCTCCTGCGCCCACTCGTCGCTGGACAGCAGTACCGTCGACGCGCCGTCGGTGAGCGGGGTGGAGTTGCCGGCGGTCATCGTCGCGTCGCCGAGGGAGACACCGAAGGCCGGCTTGAGTTTGGCGAGCTTCTCGACGGTCGAGTCGGCGCGCAGGTTGGCGTCGCGGGTGAGGCCGAGGAAGGGAGTGATCAGGTCGTCGAAGAACCCCGAGTCGTAGGCGGCGGCCATCTTCTGGTGGCTGGCCGCGGCGAGGGCGTCCTGGTCGGCGCGCTTGATGCCGAATTCCTTGGCGGTGATCGCCGCGTGCTCACCCATCGACATGCCGGTGCGGGGTTCGCCGTTGCGCGGGATCTCAATGCCGAGCTTGGGCAGCACCTTGAGCACGCCGAGGATCTGTTCCTGTGTCGAGCGGGCGCGGTTCACCTCGAGCAGCCGGCGGCGCATGCCCTCGGAGATTCCGATCGGGGCGTCGGAGGTGGTGTCGACGCCACCGCCGACGGCGACGTCGTAGCGGCCGCGGGCGATGCCGTCGGCGACGGCGGTGATGGCCTGCAGGCCGGTGCCGCAAGCCTGCTGCATGTCGAAGGCCGGGGTGTACGGCGACAGCGCCGATCCGAGGACGCATTCGCGGATGAGATTGAAATCACGCGAGTGTTTGAGCACCGCTCCGCCGGCCACCATGCCGAGCCGTTCACCTTGCAGGCCGAATCGGCTGACCAGGCCGTCGAGGGCCGTGGTGAACATATCTTGGTTACTGACCTTGGCGTACGTCTTGTCCTGGCGCGCGAACGGAATGCGATTGCCGCCGAGGATCGCCACCGGACGCTCGGCACGGGTCTTGGGTGTGTAGGCCACGAGAGATCTCCCAGGTGTTGGTTGGTACCTATAGCGTATTCTTACTCCAGAGTAAGTTAGATGTCGAACGGCACTCCACTCCGAGCGTCCCCGATCACATCGAGTCATGCACACAGATCTGAAGGAGATTCACGTGGCGAACACCGGCCTGTACTCGAGCTTCGTTCACTCCGGACCCGGCGCGTTCATCGCCAAACAGGCGGGATTGCCCGTTCCGCCGGCACTTCGCCGGTACAAGGCGTCCGAGCCGCCGCTGCCCGGCCCCGTGCTGCTCGGCGGACAGGGACGCCTGATCGAACCGCTCCGCGAACTGCTCGCGGACCCCGACTACACCCTGATCGAGAACGCCACCACCGGCCGCAGCGCCGACAAGTACGGCGCCCTGGTGTTCGACGCCACCGGCATCACCTCCCCCGCCGAACTCGAGCAGCTCTTCGGGTTCTTCCAGCCGGCGATGCGCTCGACCGCCGCGTGCGCCCGGTTCCTGGTCATCGGCACCACCCCGGAACTGATCACCGATCCCGAGGAGCACGTCGCCCAGCGCGCCCTCGAGGGATTCACCCGCTCGCTCGGCAAGGAACTGCTCAAGGGCTCCACCGTGCAGCTGGTCTACGTCTCCCCCGACGCCAAGACCGGCCTCACCGGACTCGAGTCGACGCTGCGTTTCGTGCTGTCGGCGAAGTCGGCGTTCGTCGACGCCCAGGTGATCCGCGTCGGCGCGGCCGACTCCACCGCCCCGGCGAACTGGGACAAGCCCCTCGACGGCAAGGTGGCCGTGGTCACCGGTGCCGCCCGCGGTATCGGCGCGACCATCGCCGAGGTCCTCTCCCGCGACGGTGCCCACGTCATCTGCGCCGACATCCCGGCGGCCGGTGAGGCCCTCGCCCAGACCGCCAACAAGGTCGGCGGCACCTCGTTCCCGCTCGACGTCAGCGCCCCCGACGCCGGCGAGAAGCTGGCCGATCACGCCCTGGAACGCCACGGCGGCATCGACATCATCGTCAACAACGCCGGCATCACCCGCGACAAGCTGCTCGCCAACATGGACGACGCCCGCTGGAACTCGGTGATCTCGGTCAATCTCATTGCGCCGCAACAGCTCGTCAATGCGCTGGTCGCCAAGAATGCGATCCGCGAGGGTGGTGCCGTCGTCGACGTCTCCTCGATCGCCGGCATCGCGGGCAACCGTGGACAGACCAACTACGGTGCCTCCAAGGCCGGCGTCATCGGCCTGGTCGATGCCTACAAGTCGATCCTCGGCGAGAAGGGCATCACCATCAACGCCGTCGCACCGGGCTTCATCGAGACCAAGATGACCGCGGCTATTCCTCTCGCCACCCGCGAGGCGGGCCGTCTGATGAGCTCGCTGCAGCAGGGTGGACAGACCGTCGACGTCGCCGAAACCGTTGCCTACTTTGCCAATCCGGCCAGTAACGCCATCACCGGCAACGTGGTGCGGGTGTGCGGCCAGGGCTTCCTGGGGGCGTGATGACCAAGACCATCACGTTGCCCGCGGCGCCGTCGACCGCCGACATCTACTCCAAGGCCGTGACCGCGATGCTCCCGGTGATCGGGAAATCCGGGTCGGTACGTCCCGACACACCACTGCCCGATCGCCGCTACCGGCTGGAGAACGTCCGCGTCGACGCCGAGCGCCTGCTCGCCTACACGCGGGCCACCGGCCAGCAGTTCGGGCCGACCCTGCCGATCACCTACCCGTTCGTGCTGCAGTTCCCGCTCGCCATGAAGATCATGACCGACGGCGACTTCCCGTTCGGCGCAGTCGGTTCGGTACATCTGGAGAACAGCATCCACCGGCTGCGCCCGATCGGTATCGACGAGCCGCTCACCATCGAGAACCACGCGGAGAACCTGCGTGAGCATCGCAAAGGCCTTCTCGTCGACATGATCTCGGAGATCAGCGTCGGCTCCGAACTGGTGACCCGGCAGGTCGCGACCTTCCTCAAGCAGCAGCGCACCAGCCTGTCCGACGAGCCACGTGGACCGGCACCCCGGGAGCAGGCGCCACCTCCGCCGGATGCGGTGCTGTCGGTGGATCTCGGCAAGATCCGTGAGTACGCGGCCGCCTCGGGTGATCGCAACCCGATCCATATGGGCGATCTCACGGCCAAGGCGTTCGGATTCCCGAAGGCCATCGCACACGGAATGTGGAGTGCCGCAGCCGCGGTCGCCAACGTGGAGGCACAGCTGCCCGACGACGTCACCTATTCGGTGCGGTGGGGCAAGCCGATTCTGTTGCCCGCCAAGGTGAATCTGTACGTGCACCGTCTCGACGGCGCCGGCGCGGGCAGCGGACAGAGCCTGCCGGGCAACTTCGATCTGTCGATCCTCAACCGGCGCAAGGGATATCCACATCTGACCGCGACGACGCGCCACGAGTGAGGGGTCGCCGCGTGCCGACACACGGGAGGTGTCGGCACGCGGTGTTCACCCCCAGAAGCACTCGAGAGTCATGGGACACAATGAATTTTGACACCACACGCGGAACCCGGGGCCGCCGCCAACCGACCGGCCCGCTGTTCCGGCTGATGAATTTCGTAGTGGGCAAACGAATCCGGAAGACGGGCGAGCTCGGCGGCAGCAAGGCACTGATCCTGACCACCGTCGGCGCCAAGACCGGCAAGGAACGCACCAACCCGTTGAGCTGGTTCGACGACGGCAGCGGCGGGTGGCTGATCATCGCATCGGCCGCGGGCGCCACCGGAAACCCCGGCTGGTATCACAACATTCGGCGGAATCCGGACCGGATCCGCATCGAGGTCGACGGCCGCACCGTTGCGGTGGATGCCGAGCAACTCACCGGCGAGGAACGCGCACTCGCCTGGAAGGTCATCGGCGACAACCCGCGGTTCGCGGGCTATCAGGACAAGACCGACCGCGTGCTGCCGATCATCCGCCTCACCGAGAAGAACTGATCGGACTCACTGCAACGGTGTGTGCACGCCGACGCCCTTGAGGCCGCGCCAGGTGATGCCGACCAGCAGATCGGTGGCGGTCTCGAGGTCGACGTCGCCTTCACTCATCCGGTCGGCGACGGCCTCGCCCGCGCCGACCAGCGCGACGGCGGTGAGTTCGAAGTCGATGTCCTTGGCACCCTCGACGGTGGTACCGCGGCGGATCAGTTCGGCGACCATCTCGACGACCTGACGGCGACTGGTGCTGACCGTGTCGGCGAAGGTCGCGCTGCCGACGGCCACGCGGTAGAGGACGCGCCAGGATTCGCGGTGCTGGTCGACGAATCGGAGGAATTCGCGGACCACGGTGCGGGCCTGTTCGCTTTGCCGCAGCTTGGGGTCGAAGCCAGCGGACATCGCGTCGATGAAGCGTCCGGATTCGCGGGCGATACACGCACTGAACAGCTCTTCCTTGGAGCCGTAGTAGAGGTACAGCATCGGTTTGCTGATCTGCGCGTGCGCCGCGATGGAATCCATCGACGTGTCGCGATAACCGTTCTCCGCGAACACCGTCACCGCGGCGTCGAGCATCTGCTGTTCGCGTACCGCGCGTGGCAGCCGCTTGGTACCGCCGGCCATGCTGGTCACCCCTCACTTCGATCACACCACCCGAACGGCGGATCGAACCATCTTACCGCTCGGTAAGATCACGTGTGACCGGCATCCCGCTCTCGGGTGCCCAATTCCACAACCCGTAACAGCATAGGTGCATGCGGGTTGGGCACCGGGGGCACCCCGGCCGGCATCCGACCACGACGTCGGCCCGACGGCTTCTCAGCAGGTCAGCTGCCCCTTGGCCCGCAGGATCCGCACGACCGATGCGTTGACCTTCTGCTCGGGAAGACGTCCGGATTTCACCGCGGCCTCGAGGTGATCGAGCACGCTCGGAACCGCGTCGGTGGTGATCCAGAGCGCGATGTCGCCACCGGCCACGAGGAAACGTTGCACTGCGACATTGATCGGGAATTGCTGGTTGATGGCGCCCATGCCGGACAGGTCGTCGGAGAACACGACGCCGTTGAACGGCGGACCGCCGTAGGGCTGTCCGGTCCGCAGCATGCCGATCGCCTTGGCGCTCAGGCTCGCGGGGGTGTCACCCACCGTCAGTCCGGGAACGATGAGATGCCCCACCATCACTCCGGCGTTGCCCGGATTCTGCAGCAGCGTCTTGTACGGGACGAGGTCGCTGGTCTCGAGTTGCGACAGCGGCGGGGTGCGCACCACACCGAGGTGGGAGTCGCCGGAGCCGTGGCCGTGGCCGGGAAAGTGCTTGTACACCGGCATGATTCCGGCGGATTCGAGCCCTTCGGCGAAGGCCTGACCGTAGGTCGTCACCGTCTCCGGATCATTGGAGAACGAACGATCGCCGATCACCTCGTCGTCGCTCTCGTCGCTGACATCGACGTCGGGGGCGAAGTCGACGGTGATGCCCTTCGCCTTGAGCTGGCGACCGATCCGGGCGGCGAGCTCTCGGACCTGCTCGGGGGTCTGCGACGCGGCGAGCTCGCGCGCCGAGGGCGAGTCGATGCCGAGTGACGACAGCCGCGACACCCGGCCACCCTCCTGGTCGACGGTGACCATCAGCGGGATCCGCGATGCGTCGTTGATCCGTTTCAGGTTGGCCGGGTTGGTGAGGATCGACTTGTCGGTCCAGCTGCCGATGAAGATGCCGCCGACGGGCTCGTTGGACACCAGGGAGTAGGCGTCCTCGGTGCCGGTGACGCCGACGACGATCGACTGGCCGAGTTTCTGACGCAGCGTCATCCCGGCGACGATGTCGGAACCGCAGCCGACCGGGACGATCGAGGTGGGCGCCGCGGACGCCGAACTCGACGAGTACGCCGATGAGGACGTGGCCGAGGTCGCCGAGGACGAGCCGGCGGCGGTCGAATCGGAGTCGGTGTCACATGCGGTGATCGTCATCCCGGCGGTCGCGGCGACGGCGAGCAGGCACATCAACTCGCGAAAGCGGCGAACACGACGTCGGTGAGGTCGTTGACCAGAGCCCATGGCATGAGTCTGGCATGTACGCTTGGCCAATGGACGCGCGGTCCATTTCCGACAGCCACGGCCCCGTCGATTCCGGCACGGGCCGGCCCGACGAGAGCGCCGAGGCCGCCACCTCACCGCCCGCCACATCCCAATCGGTGATGATCGCCTTCGACGGCGGCGCCAATTCCGAGCGGGCGATCTCCTATGCGGGACATTTCCTCAAGGCCTCGGTGGCGCACGTCGTCACCGCGTGGCAGCCGGGAACCCTCAATCCGGCCCGTCTGTCGAGCCTGTCGGCCGGTATTCAGCCGTTCGTCGACACCACGCCGCTGGAGATGGATGTCGACGACGCGGTGCGGGACGAGGCCGCGCGGGTCAACGCTCTCGGGGTGGAGATGGCCCGGCGGGCGGGACTCGAGGCACACGGAACCCTCGTCGAGGTCGAGTCCACCGTGTGGGGCGCGCTCGTGTCGGCGGCCGACACCCTCGACGTGGACCTGCTGGTCACCGGCACCCGCGGCGACTCGGGCCTCAAGGCGTTGCTGCGTTCGAGTGTCGCAGGGCGTGTTCTGAAGCATTGTCATCGGCCGGTGTTCGTGGTGCCCGCCACCTGCGACAAGCAACCGCCAGTGATGCCCTGACTGGTACGCGGCCGTCGGATATCCGCGGAGCGATCGCCAACAAGCACCGTGTGTGCGCCGCGCCGCGATGCAGGAGGAAGCAGCCAGCGAGCGAAGCGAGCGGCGCTGCTGACGACGAAGAGCGGTGCAGGTGGGCGCACACACGCCGCGTCGCCGGAGGCGGCGCCAATAGCAGAGCGCCATTGAACACTGGTACTTTCGTGATCATGCGCAATAACCGCCTGGCCGCCGGAGCGATCTCCGTGGGAGTGGCCGTCGCCGGCATTCTGGTCGGTTTGGGTGCGGTGTTCCTCGGTGGGTTGTTGGCGGCGGAGACGAGTCCGTCGACGGATCTGAACAACGTCAACCCGAATAGTGGTTTTGTGCAGGGTTCGGTGGATTACGGATCCCGGGGTGGCGCCGGCGCCAATCAGTGAGTGGTAGCCGATCGCGGTGGGTGACCGGTTGGGGCGTCGTGGGATCGGTGTGGCCGCGGTGGTGGCCCTGCTGTTCTCGTTTCTGCAGTCGCCGGGTCTGATTGCGGCCGACACCAAACTCGATCTCACTGCCGATTCGCTGGGCTTTCTGGGCCGTGCGACTCATCTGTGGACGCCGCAGGCCCCGATGGGTCAGGTGCAGAATCAGGCGTACGGCTATTTCTTCGCGCATGGCGCGTTCTTCGCTCTCGGTGATCTGGCGCATCTGCCGCCGTGGGTGACGCAGCGTCTGTGGTGGGCGTTGCTGCTGGTCGTCGGCTTTGTCGGGGTGGTTCGGCTGGCCGAGGCGATCGGGGTGGGTTCGTCGGCGTCCCGGGTGCTGGCCGGGGTGATCTTCGTGCTGAGTCCGCGGGTGCTGACGACGTTGGGGTCGATCTCGTCGGAGACGTTGCCGATGATGCTCGCGCCGTGGGTGCTGGTCCCGGTGATCCGCGCGCTGGACCATCGGGATGGTGTGCCGGTGTGGCGGCATGCCGTGGTGTCGGCGGTGGCGGTGGCGTTGATGGGGGCGGTCAACGCGGTGGCGACGCTCGCCGCCGTGGGCGTGGCGGTGGTGTGGTTCTGTTTGTGTGCGCGCACCGATGTCCGCCGATGGGCGCGGTTCGGCACTGCGTGGGCGCTGGCGTGCGTGTGCGCCTGCGCGTGGTGGATCGTGCCGTTGCTGATCCTGTCGCGGGTGTCACCGCCGTTCCTCGACTTCATCGAGTCGTCACGGGTGACCACCGAGTGGACGTCGCTGACCGAGGTGTTGCGGGGGACGAGTTCGTGGACGCCGTTCGTCTCCGATGAGCGGGTGGCCGGCGCGGTGCTGGTGACGCAGCCGGCCGCGGTGCTGGCCACGGGTACCCTCGCGGCCGCCGGGCTGGCCGGATTGTGCATGCGGCACATGCCGTTTCGACGTCGCTGGGTGATCGTGCTCGGTATCGGCCTGGTGCTGATGTGTGCGGGATACGCCGGTGGACTCGGTTCCCCGATCGCGGAGCCTGTGCGGGTCTTCCTCGACGGCCCCGGAGCCTTCCTGCGCAACATCCACAAGTTCGAGCCGTTCGTGCGTCTGCCGCTGGTGCTGGGTGTCGCGCATCTGCTGGCGCGGGTTCCGTTGCCGGGAGCGGTCGGGGTGCGGGAGTCGTTGTCGGCGTTCGCGAATCCGCAGCGTTCGAAGGCGGTGGCCGCCGCGGTGGCCGTCGTGGTCGCGCTGATCGGCGCCGGTTCGCTGATGTGGACCGGCAGCCTCGCACCGGAGGGCGCCTACCGGGCGATTCCGAACTATTGGCAGCAGACGGCGACCTGGCTGGAGGAGCACGGTGCGTCCGCGGACGGCACCGACCGGCGGGCGTTGGTGGTGCCGGGCGCTCCGTCGGCCGATCAGCTGTGGGGCCTGACCCGTGATGAGCCGATTCAGCCGCTGGCGCAGACGCCGTGGGCGGTGCGGGACGCGATTCCGTTGACGCCGCCGGGTGCCATCCGGGCCCTCGATTCGGTGCAGCGCGATCTCGCCGACGGGCGTGCCTCACCGGGGTTGGCGGCGACACTGGCCGGGCAGGGCATCGCCTACGTGGTGTTGCGCGCCGACCTGAATCCGGACACGTCGCGGTCGGCGCGGCCGCTGCTCGCACGCCACGCCCTCGACGGTTCGCCGGGTCTGGCGCGCGCGGCGGAGTTCGGGCCGATGGTGAGTCCGCCGACGGTCGACGGCGTGGTGCGCGACGGCGGCCTGCTGCCGCCGATGCGGGCGATCACGATCTACCAGGTCACCCCGATCACCGGCACCGGCCCGACGCTGACCGACACCGACGCGATGCCACGGATCGCCGGAGGACCGGAATCGATTGCGGTGCTGAATGATCTGCGCGCCCGTCTGGGTGAGGCACCGTTGGGTCCGGTGCTGTTGGAGGCCGATGCCGAACGGGCCGGTGTGCCGCGTGGCCCGGTGATCATCACCGACACTCCCGCCGATCGCGAGGTCGACTTCGGCCGCGTCGACGATCACAGTTCGGCCATTCGTGCCGCGGGTGATCCGCGTCGGACCCAGAACGCCGCGCCCGACTACCCGGTGGACGGGCAGCCGCTGACCCGCGGGCAGTGGCTTTTCGACAATCAACCGGATCAGGTGCGGGTGACGACGTCGTCGTCGGCCGCCGACGCCACCCAGCCGGGTCGGACGTCACCGGCCAGTTCCGCGGCCGCCGCCTTCGACTCCGACGCCGGGACCGCCTGGGTGTCGGGTGGTTTGACGTCGGCGGTCGGCCAGTGGATGCGACTCGATTTCGCCACTGCGCGAACCGATCTCGCGCTGCGCATCACCACCGCGAAGGCGCTCGGCCCGGATGTGACGTCGGTGGTGGTGACCACCGAGTCCGGCTCCACGGTCGCCTCGGGGCTGGAACCGGGCGAGGAGGTGACGGTCACCGCACCGAGCGGCCCCACCCGGTGGGTGCAGATCCGTGCGGCCTCGACCGATGACGGCACTGCCGGCAACCAGTTCGCACTCGGTGAGGTCGGCGTCCTCGATCTGGCCTCCGGCCTGCCGCATTCTATCCGGCACCGGGTGGTGCTGCCGGAGGTTCCGGCCGACACGGATGTCACGGGTTGGCTTCTCACACAGGAACTCCCGGGACGGTCGGCATGCGTGGCACAGGACCGCGAGGATGCGACACCCCTGGTGCGGTGCTCGCCGGACCTGGGTGTGTCCCCGGAGACACCGGCCGTGCTGACGCGGGCACTGTCGGTGCCGAATCCGGTCGATGTGGCGCCGGTGATGGTGCTGCGTCCCCGGCCGGGTAACGCCCTGGACGCGCTGCTCACAGCGGCCGGCACCATCCGGGCGTCGGGGGCCTCCGAGGTCAACGATCCGCGGGGTTCGGCGCAGGCCGCCGTCGACGGCGATCCGGGTACCGTGTGGACCGCCGCGGAACCCGAGAAGAAACGTGATCGACCCACCCTCACTCTCACTCTTCCTGCCCCGCAGGATGTTTCGTCGCTGCGCATCGTGCGACCCGCCGATTATCCGGCGGCGCCGACGGAGATCACGGTGGATCTCGGTACCGGCCCGCAGCGGGTCCGGGTCGGCGCCGACGGCGTGGTGCGGCTGCGCCCGGCGGTCACCGACCGTATCTCGATCCGCATCGAGAAACGCACCGACATCCTCGACGTCAACAGCCTCGGGTTCTCGAGCCCGGCACCGGTCGGCATCGCCGAGGTCGAGATCAATCCCGGTGCTGCCTTGATGAATTCGACCGCTACCAACCGGCCGATCGACATCGGCTGCGACGCCGGCGTCGGGATCACGGTGTCGGGCCAGGTGATTCCGATGTCGGTGCACACCACTGCCGCCGCGCTGCGTGCCGGCGACCCGGTGATCGCCCGACCGTGCGCCCAGACGCCGGTGCGCCTGGGTTCCGGTGAACAGGAGCTCTCCGCCAACCCGGGGGCGGCGTTCTCGGTGGCGACCGTGTGGCTCGGCCGCTCGGCCACCACGCCTGCCCGATCGGGGCAGCGGCCCGAGGTCACCGAACCCGAGGTGACCCAGTGGCAGGCGACGGCACGGTCGATCGTGCTGAATTCCGCGTCCACTCAACGTGTTCTGCGGGTGCCGGAGAGCACCAATCCGGGCTGGGTGGCTCAGCTCGACGGTCGGACACTCACACCGATCGTCGTCGACGGCTGGCAGCAGGGTTGGATCGTGCCGGCCGGCGCGTCGGGTACCGTCACCCTGTCGTTCCGCTACGACAGCCTGTACCGGTGGTCTCTGGTCGTCGGATTCGCGCTGCTGGCAGCACTTCTGGTGGTCGCGATGGTGTGGCGACGGCGTGGCGATCCGTCGGCGCGCGATGCGACCGCGGATATCGCAGGGGATGCGGCAATGCCGGGCACCTGGCCGGCCGCAGTACTCGGTGCGCTGAGTTGGCTTGGTGCGTCCTGGATTCTGGCCGGGCGGTGGGGTGTGCTGGTCGCCGCCCTCGCCGAGGTGGTCGTCGTGCTCACGCGTCCCGGTGCGGTGGTCGGCGGCACCGTCGTCGCGATGATGGCCGCCACCGTCGGATTGGCTTCGGGCCCATGGCATTCACCCACCGGCTATCACGGTTTCGGGTGGTGGGTTCAGCTGCCGGCGTTGGTCGCGGTGTCGTTGGTGATGGCCTCCGCGGTGGTCTCGGCCGTACCCGCCGACGCCCGCGTCGATTCGATCGGTGCTCGTCTGCGGGCACTCTCGCGGCGGCGCAACCAGTCTCGGGCGGGTTCTTCGACGAAGGCGTAGCTGACGGCCGAGATCCCGACCGACAGCACCACGGTGAGGCACCAGACCAGGAGGGTGTCGCCGGAGAACGGCACGATGCCGAACAGCCCGAACACCACCGCGAGCACCGCCACGTGCCAGATGAAGATGCCGTAGGACCAGCGTCCCAACGCCAGCATCATCGGTGCGGTCAGGAATCGGAAGCGTCGACGCACCGCCGGCGTGCGCCCCGACGGGGCCTCACACACCAACGGTGCGAGGATCGCGAATCCGCACGCCGCCCCCAGGACCATCTTGACGGCGAACTGCCACGGCGCGAGATCACCGAGGCCGGTCGGCCCGGCCAGCGGCGTGCACGCCAGCCCGTAGGCCACCACCAGCAACGCCAGCATCAGGATGCGCCGCGATCCGAGTGCACTGATCCGGCGGGACAGCCCCGTCGTGCCGCCGAGGTCGTCGGCGCCGGTGACCTCGGCCAGGATCAGCCCGGCGGCGAACCACGGCAGGTGCCCGATCACCCAGTTGGTGGGTTCCACCCCGTCGGGCAGCGCCAGCGCCTCGACCGCCCACGCCCAGCCGAGGCTCAGCAGCCCCAGGGCGCACAGGACCGGCAGGCGCGCGCCACTGCGGCGGCCGCGCAGCCGCATCAGTGCCAGACCGAGGATCGGCAGCAGCAGATAAAAACTCACCTCCACCGACAGACTCCACATCTGCGTCATCCCGGCGGTCAACGACAGCGGCACGTACACCTGGGTGAGGGTGAGGTTGGCCAGCCACACCGTGAGGTCGGCGCCGCGGGCCTCGGGCAGCAACGTCAGCACCACGATCACGACGACCACATATGCGGGCCAGATGCGGACGACGCGGTGGCGGAGGTAGCGGCGCACCGACGGGGTGAGCGCGGCGCCGTGTGCGGCGGCGACCCAGTTGCGCCACAGCAGGAAACCCGAGAGGGCGAAGAACAACGCCACCGCGAGGTCGAGGCGACCGAGGATCGGACCGATCACCGGCAGGCGCACCGCGCCGGTCTGAAATGCGACGTGGGTGGTCAGCACACCCAGCGCGGCGACGGCCCGCATCCCCTCGAGTTGCGGGAAGAACCGTCGGTATTCGGGGGCGGCGACGGCGGTCACGGTCTCCGCACCGGCGCCGGCACCGTCGTGGACCCGGGCACCGTCAGACATCGCACCAGGTTACCGGCGGCGACCGGCGATCCGTATCTCCCGGCCCCGGGCCTCATCAGTACCCTCGCCGGTATGTCGTCGACGCCATCACCCGACCCGTCGACGACGGCCGAGGACCACGCCGAACGGGCGGTGCACCCGGCGGGTTCGCACCGATGGTCGACCCGTGATCTGATCGGGCCCACCCTCATCTTCGTCGGCGGATTCCTGCTCGCGGCGGCGATCGCCTTGCCCACGCTACTGGTCGGGCAGCTCCGGCAGATCCCGCTGTCCACCGACATCACCACCGTCGCCACCAGCGTCCCCGCCGCCGACGCGCCGGCGGGCGGTGACGGCCCCGTCCCGTCGGCGACGATCCTCGATCGGTGTTCGCTCAACACGCCGACGGCCCGCACGCTGGATGCGACGCTGGTCCGTCAGCAACGCGTGGTCGCGGTGCAGCCGTCGGACCGGGACGTCGTGACGCTGCAGGCGGGGACATCGGTGCAGGCCGACCGCATCTGGCTGGACGGCCGAATCACCGACGCCGACGCCGCACGTGCCGGCTCCGAGCAGGCCCCGGCACAGGGGCGCCCGGCGTGTACCGATCCGACGCTGTCGGCGATCCGGGATCGTGTGACGCTCGACCGGCGCTCCGCCCAGCCGGATCAGGGCAGCTCGGAGGTCCAGTACGACAGCACCGCCGCCCCGGTCGCCACCCCCGACCGGCACGGATACACGTATGTGCTGCCCTTCGGGGTGAGTGACACCGCAGGCACCTTCTTCGACCCGACCACCCGACGATCGGTGCCGCTGACCGCGCAGGGCGAGACCCAGGTCTCAGGCCGCAGCGCGACCCGCTTCGTCGCCGACGTCGACGACACCGACCTCGACGCCGTGCACGCCGGCCTGCCCGACGGCATCCCGGCCACCCGGATCACGCGCCCGGCGTCGTGGTTCGGTGTCGGCGGGGATCCCGCGCGAGAACTCACCGCCACGCTGCATCAGACGTCGCGGTGGGAACTGGCCGTCGACGACGCGACCGGCATCATCCTGGACCAGCGGATCACCGTCGATCAGGCCTATCGCCTCACCGACCCCGCTCTCGCCGACTTCCGGTTGACCAATCTGAGCGCGACGTTCGCCTACGACCGCGACACCCGCGACCGGCTCGCCGATCTCGCGGGTGATCTCGGGACGCCCGTGGTGATCTGGGGTCGCGTCGTCCCGATCGCGGCCGGTGTCCTCGGGGTCGTGGCGATGATCGGTGGGATCGTGCTGTTCGTTCGGCGCTGACGCGAGGTCACTGCCGGCTGCGGTGTTCCGGCCGGGTGACGAACCGGCCGGTCACCGCCACGGCCACCGTCACCGTCACCGCGGCGGTGAGAACCAGCGCCGGGACCGACTGCACGACGGTGAGGATGACCACGGCCTCGATCAGCACCGCCGCCCAGGTGAGCAGCGCGACGCGGGTGCGGTCGGCGGCGATCGCGGAGAGCAGCAGCACCTGCAGGATCGCCATCGCCGAACCGGTGTAGGCGAACAACCAGAGGAGCGGGACCAGCGGGCGGTAGGCGTCGCCGATGACGATCGGCACGAGCGGCCCGACCGCGCCGGCGCCGATGGTCAGGGCGGCGCCGATCACCGCGACGACGGCGACCGCGTGCCGCAGCGATTCCCGCGAACGGGCCGGGTCGGCCAACCGCGGATAGAACACGACGCCGATGGCCTGCGGCAGCCAGAAGGCGGCCTTGGTGGCCACCGCACCCAGCGCGTACACGCCGGCGTCGTCGGCGCTCAGCACGGTCCCGGACAGCAGCAGATCCACCGACATCGCCACCACGAGCACCAGTTGCACCTGCGAGGCACGCAGCACCCCGGCCACGTCGGCATCGGTGCGGATCGGTGGCGCCACCTCTCGGTGGCCTCCGATGTCCCCGACCGGGCCGCCCGCCCATCGGACCGCCGACCAGATCAGCGCCGCCGCGGCGAGGGCGCCGAGGGTTCCGGCGAGCAGTCCGGCGAGCGGTGATCCGCCGAGGGCGAAGGTCACCAACGTCGGCACCGACCGGAGCAGACCGACGGCGCCGAGCACCCAGGCCAGCGCCCGGAACTCGCCTCGTCCCTGCAGAACGCCCTGACCTGCGGCGATGATGACCAGGACGGGGGCGGTGGCCAGGGCGGCGGCGGTCGCGGCGGTGTCCGTGTGCGCGAGGGCGGCGACGACCGGCACGCCGATCGCCGCCAGCACGGCCACACATCCGGCCGTCCGCCAGGTCAGGGACCGCAGCGCTGTCGGGAACTCCCCGACGGCGTGCCCCGTGGGTCCTCGACGTACGACGTCACGCGCGATCACCGCCTGCAACGCCAGCGCGGGCACACCGAGAACCAGCATCGCCGAGAGGAGTCGCGCGAACTGTCCGTAGTCGCCGGGCGTCAGCCACCGGCCGGCACCGAGGTAGACGACGTAGGCGGCGGCGTTGGCGACCATCGATCCGACGGCCACCCAGCCGAGTGCGCCCACGACGCCCGACCCGGCCGCCGCACGGGCCGAGAGGCCACGCACCCGGGACGGACTCACCATGCAGAACAGTGTGCCCGACGGGAACCGGCGCCCCGCGGCACATGTGAAACGATGGTGGGCGATCATTGCGCAGTTCCAAGACCCGAAGGCGACGAGTAGCCACGATGTACGACCAGCAGAACACCTCCGCGGAGACCGACCCGAGCGACATCGGTTCACGTATCGATCCCGTTCTCGCCCGCAGTTGGCTACTGGTCAACGGCGCCCAGTACGAGCGCTTCGCGCCGGCCGCCCGCTCGCGCGCCGACATCGTCGTCCTCGACATCGAGGATGCCGTCGCCCCGAAGGACAAACTGGCCGCCCGGGAGAACGTGGTGCGCTGGCTTGGCGAGACCTCCGACGATCATCCCGGCGGTGCCGGTGACTGGGTGCGCATCAACGGTTTCGGCACCCCGTGGTGGGCCGACGACCTCGACGCGTTGGCGCCGACCTCGATCGGTGGGGTGATGCTCGCGATGGTCGAGTCCGTCGACCACGTCACCGAGACCGCCAAACGCCTGCCGAATGTGCCGATCGTCGCGCTGGTGGAGACCGCTCGCGGGCTGGAGCGGATCAGCGAGATCGCCACGGCCAAGGGCACCTTCCGGCTCGCGTTCGGCATCGGCGACTTCCGTCGTGACACCGGTTTCGGTGGCAGTCCCCTGACGCTGGCGTACGCCCGGTCCCGATTCACCATCGCCGCCAAGGCCGCTCATCTGCCGAGCGCGATCGACGGGCCGACGGTCGGGTCGGGCGCACTGAAGTTGACCGAGGCCACCGCGGTCAGCGTCGAGTTCGGCATGACCGGCAAGATCTGCCTGACGCCCGATCAGTGCGCCCCTGTCAACGAGGGCCTGTCGCCGTCGCCGGATGACATCAGTTGGGCGCGTGAGTTCTTCGAGGATTTCGAGAAGTCGGGCGGCGAGATCCGCAACGGGTCGGATCTGCCGCGCATCGCTCGTGCCACCAAGATCCTGGAACTCGCCCGCGCCTATGCGGTGACCGAATCCGACTATGTGGTCGATCCCGGCCACGCGGCGGCCCCGTCGGACACCTATCACTACTGAGCGTCCGAATCGTCTGTCGTCGTGACGGATACCGCGGTCCAGACGAGGTCCGTGGCACGTCCGCGGTCGCTGCCCTGGCTGTATCTGGTGGGCGTCGTGGCAGCCGTGACGATCCTCGGGCCCGCGCTGGGCCCGGGGTATCTGCTGTATCGGGATGCGGTGTCGACCACGCGGTCGTTCGTCACCGACGCCGCGCTCGGCATCGGTGATCTGGCACCGCGTGCGGTTCCGCAGGATTGGTTTGTGGCGCTGGCGAGTTCGGTCGTCGATGGTGGGCTCGTGGTGCGTCTTGTCCTGTTCGGCGCATTGGTAGCCGCGGCGGTCGGTTACGGTCGGCTGGCGCTGCGGTTGGTGCCCGCGGCCGGGCGTTCCGGCGCCGTCGCGGCGGCGATCATCGGGGTGTGGAATCCCTTTGTCGCCGAACGTCTTCTCCAGGGGCACTGGTCGCTGCTGGCCGGATATGCGGCGTTGGGCTGGCTGGTCGTGGCCGCCCTCGACGTCGCGGACCGCCCGCGTTCGACGACGCGGTGGCTCCAATTCGGTGGGTTGCTGGCGGCGGCCGGGCTGACACCGACCGGGTCGGTGCTGGCGGTGATCGTCGTGATCGTCACCGCCGTCGCGACGCGACCCCGACTCCTGCCCGGGTATCTGGTGCTGTGGTGCTGTTCGGCGTTGCCGTGGCTGGTGGCGACGGCCGTCGGCGGTGCGAGCGTGGATTCGGATGGCGCGCTGGGGGTTCGAGCCTTCGGACTACGTTCGGAACCCTTTCTCGGACCGGTCGGCACGGCCCTGGGGCTGGGTGGCATCTGGAATGCCGACGCGGTACCGACGAGCCGCACCATCTGGTGGGCCGCGGTGGCGACGGTGTGTCTGTTGGTGGTGATCGTGGCAGGCTCGGTGATGTTGTGGCGGGGTCGTGCCGGCCTGCCCGCCCCGGATCGGAGCGTGGTGGGCGCGTTGGGCGGGCTGGCCGCGGTCGTGGTGATCGTGGTGGCGGTGACCGCCGTCGGGCCCGGCCGGGACGCGTTCGGCTGGGTGGTGGGCGCCGTCCCCGGCGGCGGGCTGCTGCGGGACGGCCAGAAGTTCCTCGCGCTGGCGGTACCGTTCGTCGCGGTGGCGTGCGCGGCCATAGTAGGCGGTCTTCGGCGTTATGTGCCTGCGGGTTTCGCGTTGGCGGCGGTGGGTCTGCTGGTGGTGGCGCCGCTCCCCGATCTCGCCTTGGGCGTCGGTGGTCGGGTGACACCGGTGACGTATCCGGCGGACTGGTCGGCGGTGGCAGCGATCGTCGGACCCGATGACGGCGCGGTCGCGCTGTGGCCGCCGGGAACGGTGCGTCATTATCCGTATGCCGATGGGGCGTCACTGGATCCGGCCTCCCGGATGCTGCGTGCACCGGTCGTGGAATCCGGGGAGTTGCGGGTCGACGGCCGGGTGATCGACCCGCGCTCACCGGCGGCGGGCGAGGTGGAGTCGGCCCTGCGGTCGGGCGACGTCGATCGCCTCCGATCCCTGGGGGTCGGCTGGGTCCTGGTGGAAGACAACCTGTCCGGCGATCCGTTGCCACCCGCAGTCGGTGTGATGACGCCGACGTTCAGTGGGGATTCCCTCACCCTGATCCGGATCGAGGGAGCGCAATCGCCGAGCGCATCGACGGCGGCGCGGGTGGCGGCCTGGACCGCGCACCTGATGTGGGCGGCCATGCTGATCGGCGGGGCGGTGGCGGTCGCGTATTCGACGGTCAGCGGGCTTCGCGCGCAGCGTCGAGGACGCTGACCATTCCATCGCAGGTCTTCTGCCAGGAGTAGCCCTGCGCCTTGGCCGCGGCCGCGGCTCCCAGCCTGCGTGCCAGATCCGGGTCGTCGACGAGTTTGCGTGTGGCGGAGATCAGTTCGTCGATGCCGTCCACCAGTAGTCCGGTCTGCCCGTCGTCGATCGATTCGGCGAGACCGCCGGCGGCGCGGTAGCCGATGGTGGGCGTGTGGTGTTGGGCCGCCTCGATCACGGCCAGTCCCCAGCCCTCCTTGGCCGAAGGCATCAGGTGCACGGCCGAGCGAGCGAGCAGTCGGTGCTTCTCGGGGTCGTCGACGTGCCCGTGGAAGGTCACCGCGTCGGCGATGCCGAGCTCAGACACCTTCTCGTGCAGGCGATCCGACCACCATCCGTCGCCGATGACGTCGAGGTGCAGATCGGGATGTTCGCGCCGCAACGCGGCGACGACGATGAGCGCGTCCTCCACCTGCTTGTGCGGGACGAGTCTGCTCAGGACGCAGAGGTGGGTCTTATTCGGTGCCGCGACGTCGGCGTGCCCCTCCGGGACCGGGTCGATCCCGTTGTGGACAACCGAGATTCGGTGACGGTCGACGCCGAGCGCGTCGAGCTCCTCGGCCGACGGTGTCGACACGGTGACGTAATGGTTGCGTCGGTGCACTCGTGGCGAGAGCACGGATTCGATGAACCAGCCGAGCCGGCCGAGGAGGCGTCCGGCGACCGGCCACTGCTCACGATGGCAGTGATGCACCAGCACCACGGTGGGAGCCGTACTGACGACGGAGGCGAAGAACGGCACACCGTTCTGGGTGTCGACGATGAGGTCGGGTGGGGCGTCGGCCAGCGGGCCCCGGCCCAGGCGGCCCGCGAGCAGGATCGCCATGACGCGCGGGTAGACGGAGATGCGGCCGCCGACCCGGAGGAATCGCATCCCGTCGCGCCACTCTTCTCGAGCCGCGCCCGGATACGACGCGGTCAGGTAGGTGACCCGGCGACCTCGCCGGACGAGTTCGGCACCCACGTGCTCGAGGTAGGTCTCGCTGCCGCCGCCCTGCGGGTGACGTGTATCGCGCCAGCAGAGCAGCAGAACGTGGGTGGGTGTGGTCATCGTCTTTCCACGGTACCGGTTCGTGCAGGTCGAGCGCGCCGGTAGCATCTGTGCGTGCCCCGGCAGACCCGACCCCGCTCCGTCCCGGCCATGCGCACCCTCGCCACCCTGCGCCGCGCCGCCGGTCTGCTCAACGACTTCCGGTTCGAGCAGAGCGACCCGGCCCGTTTCTACGGCTCCCTGGCACGTGACACCGCGGACATGGTCGAGGCGCTCACCCCCGACGGGCTCGACGGAGCGGTGATCCTCGACGTGGGCGGCGGGCCCGGATACTTCGCCGACGCCTTCGACTCCCGGGGTGCCCACTACCTCGCCGTCGAACCCGACCCGACGGAGATGCACGCCGGCGGCCTCGAGCACCGCGGAACCGTGCGGGCGTCCGGACAGCACCTCCCGTTCGTGGATGGGTCGATGGACGTGACCCTCTCCTCGAATGTCGTCGAGCACACCTCCGCCCCCTGGGAGATGTGCGACGAGATGGTGCGGGTGACGCGCCCCGGCGGCATCGTGATCGTCAGCTACACCCTGTGGTGGGGCCCGTTCGGCGGCCACGAGATGGGTCTGACACACTACGCCGGTGGTCACCGCGCCGCGCGCTGGTACACCCGACGCCACGGCCATCCACCCAAGAACCTCTACGGCACTTCACTGTTCGCGGTCACCGCAACCCAGGGTCTGCGTTGGGCCGAGTCCCGCTCGGACACCACAACACTGATCGCCGCGTTTCCCCGGTACCTGCCGTCCTGGATGTGGTGGGTTCTTCGCGTCCCGGCCCTGCGAGAAGTCCTCTCCACGAATCTCGTGGTGGTACTGCAGAAGCGGTAGGCTCGCGGGTTCCCGAAACCCGTTGACAGCGCTCTGCATTCCGTTGACAGCGCCCCGCTCTGCGTTGACAGCGCTTTGGATTCCGTTGACAGCGCTCTCCTCGTCACTGACAGCGCTCTGTATTCCGTTGACAGCGCTCGTATTACGGTCGAGTCGGCCCCATCCCGCCGGTCGAGCCGACTTCTTCCCGCCGGTCGAGCCGACCCGGAGCGCAAGCGGAGGGTCGTGTCCGCCGGGCCGAGCTTGTCGAGGTCGAGACCAGGTGACATGACGCTGGAACCGTCACCACCACAACACCTCCCGCGAAAGCGACGCCCCATACCACACCCCACCGACAAGAAAACTCCGCCGACAACAAGTTATCCACAGACGAAAAGTTATGCACAGCAACAGGATTGGAGAAATCGGGCCTTGCGCCGACCGCCAACGAGGCGTACTGTGGTGTACATGACATCGGGGGAACTTGACATCACCATCGACTTGTTGTCGGAGCTCGACTACACCAACGGCAGCCTCACCCGTGAAGACGCAAAGTACGCTCTTCACGCGATCCTGCTCATCCGCAACCTCGTCGATCACCATGCCAGCATCCTTGTCGGACAATGTGATCACCTCGGCGTGGCGGAGAACGAGGGTCGCAAGCTTCAGGAACTCCTGCACGAATGGGGTGTCGCCCCGGCCTCCGCGTCCCGAATGATCCGACTGGGCACCACCCCCGACATCGAGCGGGTACACCGCCACACCTCGCTGGGCACGCTGTCCGCCGAACACGCCGACGCCATCGTGAGAGGATTGGCGCACATCGAGAAACGATCCGGACAACCCGTCACCGCCGAGGAACGTGACGCGCACAGCATCGCCCTCCTCGGCCACGCGACCGCCGGGTTCACGCCCGCCGAAATCCGCAACTACGCCAAAAGCCGAGGCAACCAGCAGGCCGACGACACCGACGGACTACCCGCCGGCGAAGACCGTTCCATCAACACGCTGGACTTCCACGATTCCGATGACGGACGACTCACCGTCACCGGCGACCTCCATGCCGTGCTCGGGGAGAAACTCAGGACCGCGATCGAAGTGCTGTCGGCGCCACGGCCCCAGCCTGACGGGTCCCGCGATCCGCGTTCCGCAGGTCAGATGCGTGCCGATGCTCTGGAGATCATCCTCGACACCGCCGCCCGAGGCGAGCGCTGCGATGACGACGGGCCACGGATGCCCACCGAACTGGTCAACCTCACCATCCCCACCGGCACACCCTCATTGGCATCCCTGCAGTTCATGGGATCGGTCACCGAAGCCACCGCCCGCAAACTGTGCTGCGACGCCACCGTCGGCGTCATGATCGTCAGCAAAGACGAGGTACCCCTGTCACTCGGACGGACCATCCGATTGTTCAACCGGGCCCAACGACGAGCGCTGACACACCGAGACAAAGGGTGCATCAAGTGTGGAGCGCCGCCCTCACGAACCCAGGCGCACCATATCATCCATTGGATTGACGGTGGCGAAACCTGTTTGGAGAACGGCGCTTTGCTCTGCACGGCCTGCCATGACGCCGTCCACCATAACGGATGGGACGTCGTCATGGGAGCCGATCACCACCCCTGGTTGATTCCACCGAAAAGTGTTGACCCACAACGACGATGGCTGCGGTCCTATCACCGCAGGACCATGACGTTGGATGGATTGCCGGGTGTGGCATGACAATTCGATCTACAGCCTTGCCTTGCGAGGTCTCGACACGGCTCGTCGCTAGCGCTCCTCACCGGCTCGACCGACGGGCAGAGGGGCTCGACCAACGGGCAATGGGGCTCGGATCGACCAGCTGGTTAGGGGCACTACCAGCGCCCAATAAAGCCCACGCTTAACAACAGACCAACCAACCCGCACCCGGCTCCGGCCGGGACCGCATCGGTACCTTGACAACTCCACAGTGACAACTGATCTGGACCTGGGTCCGACGATGAGCAGGCATTTGAGTGCTGCGGCAATCGGATTCGGTCCAGCGCGTCCCAGTTGGGTCCGCTCAGTTGGGAAGGTCTGCGACGCAACGGAGTAGGCCTCCGTTGCTGGTGTTCGAGGTCAACAACTCCTCGCCCTGAAGGATCGTGCATGTCACCGGGCCGCGGAGCACGACCGCGGTGAGTTCGGCGGTGCCGCCGCCCACCCGCGTGGCCTTGCTCCACGGTGCCGCCGTCACCGGGTCGATGGCGAAGTCGGTGCCCGCGCGATAACGGACACCGGCGACATCACCGCTGCCGGTGAGCTGATACACCACCGACCCCGAGGCCGCTTCCGTGGTCGTCGTGGTCTCCTCGGTCGTGGTCTCCTCCGTCGTGGTGGTCGTCGTAGACGACGACGGGCGTTCGCTGGACACCGTCGTCGTGCTCGACGCAGCGGCGGATGATTCATCGCCACCCGAACTCCGCACGATCAGTACGGCCGCCACCACGATGATGACGAGCGCCGCAACGACCGCCAACGCCAGATACAGCGTGCGGCGACCACCGCCACCCGACCCGCCGCCGCCCGACCCATCGGGATCGGCAGGTCCGCCGGGTCCCCCCGCATACGGCCCCGCGGTGTAGGCGCCCTGTGTGTAGGCCGGCTGCGTGTATGCCGGTTGTCCCGCGCCCACATAGCCCGACTCGGGATACTCGGCAGGGTTCTGGTCAGGCTCGAAGGCGCGTGTCTGCGGTGGTATGCGCGGATCGTGCGGTTCTCCGGGTGGCTGGCTCATGGGCCGATTGTGCCAAATCCCCGGCAGCCGATCCGCCACCCATGTCGATCACCCGAACGCCTCACCCCCGATCAGCAGGGAATCATCGACGGTCAGCCCTCCGCGATCGCCTCCAGCGGCCGCGTGCGGGCCGCCCGGACCGCCGGCCACAGGGCGGCCAACACGCCGACGACGGCAGACGCCAGCAACGTCCATCCCATCAAGGACCACGGCAACACCGGGTCGCCGAGACCCCAGCGCGCCAGGGTGCGCACCAACGCCCACCCGATGACCGACCCCAGCACCACACCGAGAACGGCGCCGTAGATCGCGATGAGGACCGACTCGATGTAGATCGTCCGCCGGATCTGACTGCGCAGAGTGCCGATGGCCCGGAGCATGCCGATCTCACGTTTCCGTTCGACCACCGACAGGGCCAGCGTGTTCACGATCCCGAGCACCGCGATCAGCAACGCCAACCCGAGCATGCCGTACAGCGTCGCGAGCATCTGGTCGATCTGCGTGGAGATGCTGCTCTTGTACTGCTCACGACTCTGCACCTGCACGGTCAGATAATCCTTCGTGGCGGCTTCCAGGTCGCGGCGCAGCGTGTCGAGGTTCGTGCCCGGCGCCGCGGTGATGAACACGACGATGCTGGTGCGACTCGCCGGAGGCATCACCTCGTCGTACACCTTCTCGCCGACGATCCACGGCTGCAGGCCCTCGTTGTCCTGGTAGACCCCGGCGATCGTCACCGGGACATCCGCGCCGGTCGCGGAGGTGAAGGTGAGGGTCTGCCCGCGCTTCCAGCCCCGTTCGAGGGCGGTCCGCTCACTGATGAACATGCCGTCGGCGGGTAGTTGATCCGACGCCCCGTCGAGCATGTTCACCACCGACACGGCGGCGAGATCACCGCCGACGGCCGCGTACCCCGACCGCCGTTCCCCGTCGATCCGGGCGGTCACGATCCCGAACGACACCTCCTCCGCGATGCCCGGAACGTTCTTGACCGCAGCACTGACCGACTCCGGAACGGGCAGGTTGTTGCTGCCCACCAGGATGTAGTCGGCGCGCACACCGCTGTCGACGGCCTCGTCGACGGTGCCCTTGAACGAACTCCCGAGAGTGCCGATCACCGCGACCAGCATCAGACCCAGCGTGAGCGCGAAGGCGGTCGCCGCCGATCGACGCGGATTGCGCACCGCATTCGTCCGGGCCAGGCGTCCGACCGTGCCGAACGGCGCGCCGATGACCCGGCCGAGGGCGCCGACGATCGGCCGCGCCAACGCCGGCCCGGCCAGGACCGTGGCGATGATCGCCGCACCCGCGCCGACACCCACCACCACGGCCCGCAGCAGGCCTTCACCGAGCGCACCCCAGGCGATCGTGCCGATGGCGACGAGCAGGAAGAAGATCCCGACCAGCGTCCGATTGCGCAGTGGCGCAGACCCTTCGGTGACGCCGGCGCGCATCGCCTCCACCGGCGACACCCGCGACGCGCGCACCGCCGGCACCCACGCACTGATCATCGTCACCACGACGCCGACGAACATCGCCGCGACCACCGCCCACACCCCGACCTGCAGTGAGCCACTGGGTAATCCGGATGTGGAGGTGATGATGGCCTTCAGAATCGCGGCCAACCCGATGCCGACGCCGAGCCCGACCACCCCGCCGATGATCCCGACGATGAACGCCTCGAACAGCACCGATCGCGACACCTGCGGACGACTCGCGCCGATGGCGCGCAGCAAGGCGAGCTCCCGGTTACGTTGGGCGACGATCATCGAGAAGGTGTTGTAGATGATGAACGTGCCGACGATGAGTCCGATCGCGGCAAATGCCAACAGGATTCCGGTGAAGATCGTCAGGAACTCGTTGACCTGATCCTTCTGGTCCTGGCGCACCTGGTCACCGGTCCGCACCTTGTACTCGTCGGCCGGCAGGACCGCCCGCACCCGGTCGGCGAGTTCGTCATCGGACACCCCGGACGCCGCGGTCATGTCGACCAGGGAGACATGGGAACCGTCGGAGAACAGTGTCGCGGCGGTGGCCTGATCGAACTGGACGTTGACGTATCCGCCGGTGGCGGTGGGTAGATCGAGCAGACCGACGACCGTCACGTCCATCGGCCGGGAATTTCCCTGTCCGACAACCACCTTGGTCTTCGATCCGACCTTGAGCCCACCGGTGTCGGCGGCCGAGGAGTTGACGACGATCTCGTTCGGCCCCGACGGCGCCCGACCACCCGGCAACAGGGTCTCCGGCGAGATCGCCTGTCCCGGAGGGATGTAGGCGGTACCGACACTCGGCGCCCCACCCGACTGGATGGCCGTGCCGTCCGCGCCTGCGAGCGTCACCAGCCCCGACTGGTTGGTCACCAGCTTGCCGATCCCGAGTTCCTCCCGGCGGTTCTCCAGGTCGGTGACCACGCTGTCGGGGACGCCGGCCGACGTCGACGACTCCGGGGTCACCTGGACGGAAACGCCGGGAGCGGCGCTGTCGAAGATCGAGTTGAAGGCGTGAGAGATGGTCGAGGTGAACACGATCGACCCGGCAACGAACGAGGTACCCAGCACGATCGAGAACACCGTGAGGACCAGACGAAGCTTGTGGGCGCGCAGGTTTCGCAGGGAAACCTTGCGCATCACCGATGATGAGGCCATCGGATCAGCGGGCCTCGTGCCGGCCGCGCGGCGCGGCGCCGTCGGGACCGGTGTCCGGATCGGAGTCGCCGGAACTGGAGTCGTCGGAATCGGAGTCGCCGGAATCCGAGCCCTGATCCGCGGCCTGATGCCGACCCACCCCGGCGTCGGCCGCCGGCGCCCCGGAGAGAGTCTTGGAGAGGATGGGCCGGGGCCGGTCCTCGTCGTCGGTCGTGGACGGCGACTCCGGCGTCACGAAGTGATCGTCGTCGAGATGCCGCATCACCTCGAACACGTCGTCGGCGGTGGGCCGGGTGAGCTCTCGCACGATGTTGCCGTCGGCGAGGAACACGACGCGATCGGCGTACGACGCGGCCCGCGGGTCGTGGGTGACGATGACGACGGTCTGCCCGAATTCGTCGGTGGCGGCACGCAGGATCGACAACACCTCACCCGAGGAACGCGAATCGAGGTTGCCCGTCGGCTCGTCGCCGAAGATGATGTCCGGTCGCCCGACGAGGGCACGCGCACAGGCGACGCGCTGCTGCTGCCCGCCGGACAGTTCGGTGGGCAGATGCCCGAGCCGATCGCCGATGCCGAGCCGGCCGACGACGGTGTCGAACCATTCGCGGTCGACGTCGCGGCCGGCGATGTCGAGGGGCAGGGTGATGTTCTCGGCCGCGGTCAGGGTCGGCACCAGATTGAAGGACTGGAAGACGAATCCGATGCGGTCACGTCGCAGCTTGGTCATCTCCTTGTCGGAGAGCCCGGTGAGCGCGACGTCTCCGATGTAGGCCCGGCCGCCCGACGCCTCGTCGAGTCCGGCGAGGCAATGCATCAGCGTCGATTTGCCGGAACCGGACGGCCCCATGATGGCGGTGAACTCGCTCTTGGCGAACCCGACTGTCACACCCCGCAACGCGTGCACCGCGGTGTCGCCCGTCCCGTAGACCTTGGTGAGGTCCTCCGCCCCGGCGGCCACCGCGGTGCCGCTCGGCTGCGTCAATTCTGCGTGCGCTGATGTCATGGCCACCACGGTGCCAGGTTGCGCCCGCAATGGCCATCAGGGGTTTCCCCCAACTGGACGTCCGGGTACATCGTTTGTCGGACCGGCACCCGATCAGCGGCGCGGGAAGCGGACCTCGAGCGCGTGCACACGCGTCGGACCGTTGAACATGTTGTTGGTGACGACGTAGAGCATCCGCGCCCGGTAGTTCTGGCCTCGGACATCGGGAAGCCAGTTGCCCCAAGCCATTCCCGACATGTTGCCGGTCACCAGGCCGGGTACGGGATCGGTGGAGAAGATCAGCGTCTTGGGCATGGCCTTCTCGTTGCCGGCCAGCTTCGCCTTGTTGGTCACCGCGTCGGCGCCACGGGTGGTGGTCCAGTAGATCCGTGTCACACGTCCGCGACCGCGCTCGAGCACCAGGAAGTCGGTGTCGTTGACGGCGATCACGTCGGCGGCGACCTTGTCACCGTCGGTGCGGTAGACGAATTCTCGTTGCGGCACCGCACGGCCGGCGCCGAAGGTGAGCAGCCGGGCCGCGTTCGCGGGATCCTGACGCAGTCCCCCGGCGGTGATGACGCTGACCTGGCCGCGCGGGCCGACCGCGACCCCGGTGAGGCCACGCTGGCCGTTGACACCGGCCTTGCTGGTGGGCCGCCACGCCGACGGCAGCGGCAAGTCTCGGACGAACGTACCGATCGGTCCGATCTGGCGGACGAACTCCTGGTTCCCGCCGCTGACCACCACGTAGTCGCCACCGAGCTTGCGGATGCCCTCGAACTGCGCGGCACCGGGAAGGAGCGGGAGGGTGCCCGGCCCCAGCACGGTACCGCCGCCGGTCAGTGACGGGACCCCGAGTTGGCCGAGTGCCGCCGAGAAATTGATGTGGGTGGTGTAGAACCGGGCCGGGCCCGCGCGTCCCACGTCGGTGGAGATCATCGCGTAATCACCGTTGCCGATCCGGTCCATTCCCGAGATGGCACCGAAAGTCGGTATCCCGGGCGCAATCTCGGTATCGACGTACCGTGACGTGACCGAGAATCCCGGCGCGGGTGCGGCATCCGCCACACCCGCGTTCAGTGACACCGCGATTGCGGTTGCCGAAACGAACGCTGCCCCCCACGAGCGAATCCTCATAGGGGGCAACGATACCGCAGAGTCAGGCGATCAGCTCAACCCACTCTTGAGAGTTTGGTGAGAGTCAAGCCGACACGCGGTGTGATCAGCCGAGACGCTGCTTGAGCTGATCGAGTTCGTCCTGCAGGCTCGTGGGCAGCTTCTCACCGACGAACTCGAAGAGCTCCTCGATCAGCGGCAGCTCGCGACGCCACTCGTCCTCGTCGAAGTTCAGTGCCGCCTCGACGTCGGCGGCCGGCACATCCAGTCCGGTGACGTCGATCTCGTCGGGCTTGGCGACGATGCCGATCGGGGTGTGCACACCCTCGTTCTCGCCCTCGATCCGGCCGATGATCCACTTCAGCACGCGGCTGTTCTCGCCGAATCCGGGCCACAGGAAGCGGCCGTCGTCACCGCGACGGAACCAGTTGACGTAGAACACCTTCGGCAGTTTCGAGGCGTCCGCGTTCTTGCCCAGATCGATCCAGTGCTGGAAGTAGTCGCCGACGTGGTAGCCCATGAACGGCAACATCGCCATCGGGTCGCGGCGCACGGTGCCCACCTTGCCCTCGGCGGCGGCGGTCTGCTCGGAGCCGACGGTGGCGCCCATGAAGACGCCGTTCTGCCAGTCACGTGCCTCGGTCACCAGCGGCACGGTGGTCTTGCGGCGACCGCCGAACAGGATCGCCGAGATCGGCACACCCTTCGGGTCATCCCACTCCGACGCCAGCGACGGGCACTGCGAGATCGGGGTGCAGTAACGCGAATTCGGGTGTGCGGCAGGATGATCGGATTCCGGGGTCCAGTCCTGACCCAGCCAGTCGGTGAGGTGGGCGGGTGCGTCGGTACCGATTCCCTCCCACCAGATGTCACCGTCGTCGGTCTCGGCGACGTTGGTGTACAGGGTGTTTCCGGCCTCGATGGTCTTCATCGCGTTCGGGTTGGAGTCGTCGCTGGTTCCCGGGGCGACACCGAAGAATCCGAACTCCGGGTTGATGGCGTAGAGCCGGCCGTCCTCACCGAAGTGCATCCAGGCGATGTCGTCGCCGACGGTCTCGGCCTTCCATCCGGGGATGGTCGGCTGGATCATCGCGAGGTTGGTCTTGCCGCAGGCGCTCGGGAAGGCGGCCGCGACGAAGTAGACCTTGTTCTCCGGGCTGGTCAGCTTGAGGATCAGCATGTGCTCGGCCATCCAGCCCTCGTCGCGGGCCATCACCGAGGCGATCCGCAGCGCGTAGCACTTCTTGCCGAGCAGCGCGTTGCCGCCGTAGCCCGATCCGTAGGACCAGATCTCGCGGGTCTCCGGGAAGTGTGTGATGTACTTGTCGGCGTTGCACGGCCACGCGACGTCGGCCTGACCGGGCTCCAGCGGTGCGCCCACCGAGTGCAGCGCCTTGACGAAGAAGCCGTCGTCTCCGAGGATGTCGAGGACCTGCGAGCCGACGCGCGCCATGATCCGCATGGACAGCACCACGTATTCGGAGTCGGTGAGTTCGACACCGAGCTTCGGCGACGCCGAACCGAGCGGACCCATGCAGAACGGGATCACGAACATCGTCCGGCCGCGCATCGAACCGCGGTAGAGCTCGGTCATGGTGGCGCGCATCTCGGCGGGCGCCACCCAGTTGTTGGTGGGGCCGGCGTCGGCCTCGTCTTCGGAGCAGATGAAGGTGCGCGACTCGACGCGGGCGACGTCGGCCGGGTCGGACTTGGCCAGGAACGAGTTCGGCTTCTTCTCCTCGTTCAACTTGACCAGGGTGCCGGCCTCGACCAGGTGGGTGCTGAGGCGATCCCATTCCTCGTCACTGCCGTCGGACCACACCACCCGGTCGGGCTGGGTCAGCTCGGCGACTTCGGCGACCCACGCCAGTAGGCCCGCATGTTTGGTGGGCGCTTCACTCGGGTCCAGCCCGGGAATGGTTGCTGCGGTCATGGGCTCCTCCTCGGAGTTGGCCACCATGGTCGGCGGCCGGGTGGTACGACGGCTTATTCCCAGGATACGACGACCGACCGGCCACCAGGTTCTGGGTCGAACAGATGCGTTCTATGCCACATTTCCGTATGTTCACTTATCCCGCAAGCCGTCCGGAAAAGGTCCTGATCAGCGAAATTCGGCCAGATCACCGACTTTCGACCCTGGTGAAATCCAATGAGGTCGGCGATACTCGAGGTCGTTTCATTCCAGCCTGCCGGCGTCGGTGGGAACCCAGTTTCCGGAGTCGTCGAGGGTGTGCGCCTGGTAGCTCCCATCCGAGCCGATGCGGGTCACGGTGTCGACGCGGCCGTCGTTGTCGCGGTCGGTGTACACGGTCAACCCGTCCGGACCGGTTCGGGTCAGCGAGTCCTTCACGCCGTCGTCGTCGGTGTCGACGTCGGCCGGCCCGAGATCCCAGATGCGTCCGTCGTCGTACATCCACAGGTGATCGTCGGCGGGTGCGGCGAGATCGTCGAGCCCCGGGATCGACCCGCTGGCGCCGACGGAATGGGCGACGGGATCCACCCCGTCGTCACCGAAGCCACCCCCGGCGAACAGCGGATTGATCTGCTCGGCGCCCACATCGGACTCCTCGCCCTCACCCGGTACGAACGGGTCCATCGCGTCTCTCCTCTCCGGCATCGGCCGCCGCGGCGCCGTCCATCCACAGTTCCTGCATACGCGCCGCCGCCGTCGCACGCAGCCGACGGAGCTCGTCGACGCGCGCCTGGCGTTGCCGGTCGGCGCCCGCCCGCTCGGCACGTATCCCACGCAGTTGCTCGTCGAGTGCGGCGACGTCGGCGGACACCTGCCGTACCCGGCGCTCGTGATGCCGGATGATCTGCCCGGTCAGCCACGATTCGGTGTCGGTGACGGCCGCCGCCACCCCTCGTTCGATCGTGGCGCGGGCCTCGGCCAGCACCTCCGCCGACCAGGCCCGCAGCTCGGCGCGGCGGGCACCGGCGCGGCGCACCCCGACCACCCACAACGCCACCGCGACCCCGATCACCAGGGTCAGTGGCATCGACACCCACTGCAGCGTGTGCACCGACGCCATCGGCGCCACCACCAACCGTCCGAGTCCGATGCCGGTGGACGCACCGAGCAGCACCACCAGCGCATCCTCGGCGCCGCGACGACCACTCGGAGGCTGTGGCCGCCCGGCCGCGGGCGGCGGGCCGAATCCGGGGCCGGCGGGTGGGCGCGCGCGGTCCGACGGCCCGCCGGGTCGGCGTGGATCACCCCCGTCGATTCCCAGCAGCGCGGTCACCGCGACCTCGTCGAGCCGGTCGTCGGTGACGGCGCCGATGTGCGCGCCCAGGCGCCTGACCTCCTCGTCGAGCCACGCCGCGTGATCATCGAGTTGCCGCGGACCGGCCTGCGCGATCCGTTGCGTGGCCGCGTGCGCCAGGGCCCGCGCCCCGGTCTGCGCGTCGGCCAGCGACGCCGCACGCACTCCGGCGAGTCCGGCGCGAACCGCGGCCAGGCGGTCGGTGCGTCCCCGGTCGCGAGAGGCGACGAGGAGTCGGCGTCGGTGCATGAGTGTGTCGGTGTCGTCGCCGGGGTCGGGGGGCGCCGACATCTCCGCCAGAAGTGCCGCGTCGAGCGCCCCGAGGCAGGCCCCGGTACGCATCCGTTCCCGGCGATCGGCCGACGGTGCCGAGCCGGCCGTGACGATCCAGGAGACCAGCTCGTCGATACCGGATTCGTCGACCGCACCGGCGAGCGCGGCGGCCGCGGAGACCGCGAACAGCGGAAGCTCCTCGTCGGGGTCGAGGTGCCGACGATGTTCCCGCAGCCGGCGCGGCCATTCCCAGAAGGCGTCGATCTTGGCGCAGACCAGCACCACCGTGCCGATCTCGGTGCGCAGCCGGGTGACGAGATCGACATCGGCGGATTCCGGCGTCGACGACGGATCGATCACCAGCACGCCGACGCCATCGCATGCGGCCACCGGCAGCGACTCGCCCGGTCGGTGGCCGGTGACCTCGAGATCCGGGGCCACCCCGGTGATCGCGCCGATCAGCTCACCCACCCCCGCACCGGGGGCGCCGGCGACCACCACACGAACCCGCGGCCGCGGGCCGGAACCCTCGCAGCCGGCGACATCCCGACCGGTGACATCGCATCCGGTGGCCGCACGGACGCGCAGATAGAGGTCGCTCACAGCGTCACCTGTGGTACGCGGAGCAGACGTTCGAGGACGTCGCGGTCGGCACCCGCGGCGGCGAGATCGTCGACCTCGGCGCGGGCATGGTGGGCGCGTCGTCGACGAACACCGTCGACGAGGGCACCGAAGGCCGGCACCAGCGCGTCGATCCCGCTGAGCCGATGCAGCACGGCGTTCAGCGCCCCGGCGTCGCCCGGAATGTCTTCGACGAGGAGGTCGAGCACGGTCTCGATGCCGTATCGGTCCAGTCGCTGCAGCAGCGTGCGGCGCATGACGCGTTCGGCACTGCCCGGTGCACCGCGCAGATACTTCGCCGACATCGACGGCATCTGCTCACCGCCGAGCGCACTCGAACGCAGGAATGCGACCTCGTCGGCGGTCAGATCGGCGCAGGCCAGCAGTTGCGACACCGCGATCACCGGCCGCCCGAGCTCCGCGGCGATGCGCTCGGCCCGTTCTGCGGCCGCATCCGGGTCGTCGTGGGTGTCGGCCTTGCCGAGCACGACGATGCCGCGATCGGGCATCAGAGCCTCAAGAGCGGCCCGGTCGGAGTCACGCACACCCGCCACCAGCACATACACGGTCAGATCGGCGTCGGCGAGGGCCACCGGATCCTCACCCGGTCCGAGCGCGGAGATGGCCAGCCGTTCCCGCAGTGCGCGGGCCATGGTGTCGCGGCCGGTCCCCGCACGACCGGCGACCGCGATCGTCAACGGGCGGAGGTAGTCGGCGCTCAGCTCCGCGAACACCGCGCGGACGCGGGGCCCGAGACCGTCGACGAGCGTCGGATCGCCGTTCAGCGCGCGCACGAATGCGTCGTCACCGTCGATCATGTCACCTCCCCCGCCGGTCTGCGCTGCTCGCAGCCTAACCCGAGAACGCCCGGTCCGAGACGGAAGAATTCACAGGCCAGGGGTGTCGAGGATGATCTGGTCGGGGCGATAGGCGACGATGGACCGGTGAACAACACCGTCGATCCGCCGCCGGGCGGGGCACTCGACCCTTCCCGCGAGCAGGTTGATCGCTCCCGGCTGTACCCGCGCGTGACCAGTTTCCGGTTCCGCCGGGGCACGCTCACCGCCAATCAGGAACGCAACTGGGACACCCTGTGGCCCACGTTGGGGCGTGATCTGTCCACCGACACCGAACGCCGGCCGGAACCCCCGCTGGACTTCGGCCCGCTGTTCGGGCGCACCGCGCCGCGGGTGCTGGAGGTCGGCAGCGGCACCGGGATCTCGACCGCCGCGATGGCCGCCGAGGAACCCGACGTCGACGTACTGGCCGTCGAGGTCTACAAACCGGGACTGGCGCAACTGCTCGGTCTGATCGACCGCAACGGGCTCACCAATGTCCGGATGATCCGCGGCGACGCCGTCGTCGTGCTGCGTGAGCTGGTCGAACCGGCGAGCCTCACCGGCATCCGGGTGTTCTTCCCCGACCCGTGGCCCAAGTCCCGTCACCACAAGCGCCGGTTCATCCAGCGCGGCACCGTCGAATTGATGGCCGATCGCCTCGTCGACGGCGGTGTGCTGCACATCGCGACCGATCACGCCGATTACGCCCGATGGATCGCCGAGATCCTCGCCACCCAGAATCCGGACGCCCCTCATGTGGTGCCGGCGACCGATCCGGTGCCGATCTCGTTGCGGCGTCCGACGACGAAGTTCGAGGGCCGCGCCGAGGTCGAGGGCCGTTCGGTCAACGAGTTCGTCTACGTCAAGCCGGCTCCGCGCGCATCCGCCGCCGATCACTCCGCACGCACATCCCCCGAGGAGACGCGATGAACGACGCCACCACGGCTTCCCGCGCCCGCTTCGCCGACACCATCTCCGGGCAGACCTCGGCGCCCCGGGTCCTGCTGGTCTGGGACGCACCGAACATGGACATGGGTCTCGGCGCGATCCTCGGCGGACGCCCCACCGCCGCACACCGACCACGCTTCGACGCGCTGGGCCGCTGGATGCTCGCGCAGACCGCGGAGATCTCCGATGCGGCCGCCGCGGCCGCCACCGGCGAGACCGCCACCCCCGAGGCCGGCGACGTGGAACGCGACACATCCACCGACGGTGACGCCGAGGCCGCACCAGGAGGTGCCACGGCGGTCCTCGTCGAACCCGAGGCGACCGTCTTCACCAACATCGTGCCTGGTAGCGCCGATGTGGTGCGCCCCTGGGTGGAGGCCCTGCGCAACGTCGGCTACGCCGTCTTCGCCAAACCGAAGATCGCCGAGGACAGCGACGTCGACGCCGACATGCTCGACCACATCGAGTTGCGCAGGCACACTGTGGGACTAGCCGGGCTGATCGTGGCGTCGGCGGACGGTCAGGCCTTCCGCGAACCGTTGCTCGATATCGTGGCCGAGGGCATCCCGGTGACGGTCATCGGCTTCCGGGAGCACGCCAGCTGGGCGTTGACGACCGAGGGGCTGACGTTCGTCGACCTCGAGGACATCCCCGGGGTGTTCCGCGAACCATTGCCGCGGATCGGTCTGGATTCACTGCCCGACGACGGCGCCTGGCTGGCACCGTTCCGGCCGCTCAGCGCGCTCCTGCGCTGAGTCGGGCCGGTCGAAGGGCCGGAGGGGAAACCGGCACGACGGCGGGATCGCCGCGCGGGTACCTCAGCAGGTACTCAGGCGGCGCTGCGACAATCTTTCCCCGAACTTCACGAAAGGACTCGGCGTGTTCGGAGCCATCGGCACATTCGTCTATCGGATGCGCTTCGCCGTCATCGCCGTCATGGTCGCCCTGATGGCCGGCCTGGGCCTGTACGGCATGGACCTCGGCAAGTATCTGAGCCAGAGCGGCTGGTTCGATCCGACGTCACAGTCGGCGAAGGGATCGGTCGTCGCCGACACCGCACTCGGCCGCGATCACCGTTCCGACGTCATCGTGCTGATCACCCCGGCACAGGGCACCAGCGTCGACGATCCGCAGTTCGGGGCGAAGGTCGAGCGGTTCGTCACCGACCTCATCGACAAGCACCCGACGATCGTGCAGCGCGCCTTCAACGGCGACACCTCCACCCCGGAGGGTCAGCAGCAGGCGCTGTTGAACAACCAGCAGATCATCGACCCCTTTTATCAGCCGACCGACGCCGCCGGGCAGGCCGCGCAGGACATCGTCCGGTCGCGCACCTTCACCGAGGACAAGAAACACGCGTTCATCAGCATCGGCGTCGCCGGCAACGACGACACGACGGTGCTCGAGAACTACAAGACACTCGAACCCGACCTGACCAACATCGCCGCGCGCTACGACCTGCCGGGCACGACATTCCAGCTCGCCGGTCTGCAACCGGTGGCCGGGGCCATGGCCCGCGGCATGGACGCCGACATCCACCGCGCCGAGATCATCGCCCTGCCGCTGGTCGCGTTGATGTTGTTCTTCATCTTCGGTGGCGTCGTCGCGGCCTGTCTGCCCGTCCTGATCGGTGGCCTGACCATCGCCGGGTCGCTGGGCATCATGAAGATGATCGCGCAGGCCACCGAGCTCAACATCTTCGCCCAATCGGTCGTCACACTGATCGGTCTGGGCATCGCCATCGACTACGGCCTGTTCATCGTCAGCCGTTTCCGTGAGGAGCTCGCCGAAGGCTATTCGACGAAGGCCGCGGTACGAAGAACCGTGATGACCTCCGGGCAGACGGTGGTCTTCTCCGCGACCATCATCGTCGCGGCCATCGCATGTCTGCTGATCATGCCGCAGGGATTCCTCAAGTCGGTGGCCTACGGGGCGATCGCCTCGGTGTCGCTGGCCGCGATCCTGTCGATCACCGTCCTGCCGGCACTGCTGGGCATCCTCGGACCCCGCGTCGATGCGCTGTCGCTGCGCTGGATGCTGTCCTACACGCTCTTCCCGATCGTGCGGTCGTTCTCTCCGCCGACCGCCGATCGCCTCGACCGCAAGGTCGGCGATCTGACCGGCCGCACCAAGTCCCGTGACGAGATCATCAACGGTTTCTGGGGCAGGCTGTCCGGCTGGGTGATGAAACACCCGGTGGCCACCGCGGTCCCGACGGTCCTGTTGCTGCTGGTGTTGACCATTCCGTTCGGCGGCATCAAATTCGGTGGGATCAGCGAGCAGTATCTGCCGCCGGACAATCCCAGCCGCATCGCGCAGGAGAACTTCGACGAGTATTTCCCCACCGAGCGGACCGAGGAGATCAAGCTCGTCATCATGTACGACGAGAACGACTCGTCGGCAGGCAACAAGATCGCCCAGATCGCCGACGAGGCGAACAAGATCCCCGGCTTCACCAAGCAGTTCAGTGCATCGGCGAATGACGGCGCACTGGCCGGCAACTACGGCCCGGGCGGTCCCGCGATCATCCAGATGTCGGCCGGTCTGGTCGACCGGGACACCGCCGGTGAGGCCATCAAGGATCTGCGGGCCATCCAGAAACCGGACGGCATCCGCATGTGGGTGGCCGGTACCCCGACGCTCACCCAGGACTCGATCGACGCGCTGCTGCAGCGGCTGCCGCTGATGGCGTTGCTGCTGGTGTTGGTGACCGGTCTGCTGATGTTCCTGGCGTTCGGCTCGGTGGTGCTGCCGATCAAGGCGGCCCTGATGTCGGCGCTGGGACTCGGTGCCACCCTCGGCATCCTGACGTGGATCTTCGTCGACGGCCACGGCGCCTCGTTGGCCAATTTCACACCGGGACCGCTGTTCGCGGCCGTGCTGGTGTTGATCATCGCCATCGTCTTCGGCCTGTCCACCGACTACGAGATATTCCTGTTGTCCCGGATGGTCGAGGCGAGACAGAAGGGCGCGAGCACCACCGAGGCCATCCGCACCGGGACGGCGCTGACCGGCCGCATCATCACCGCTGCGGCCGCCATCCTGGTGGTGGTGACCGGCGCCTTCGGCCTGTCGGACATCGTGATGATGAAGTACATCGCCTATGGCATGATCGCGGCGCTGATCCTCGACGCCACCATCATCCGCATGCTGCTGGTGCCGTCGGTGATGAAACTTCTCGGCGACGACTGTTGGTGGGCGCCGCGCTGGATGCGCACCGTGCAGCGCAAGATCGGTCTCGGCGAGACCGTCCTAGACGATGAACCCGACGAGAAACGCGACGATGTGGGCGCTCCACGCGCCATCAGCGCGGGCACCCTGATCTCGGAGGTGCCGACCTCGGTGATGGCCGCGGCCCCCGGCGGCGCGGCCGGTCGACGTCGCCGCCGTGGCGCACGATCGGAGCCCGCGGAGCCGACGCCGAATCCCGGATCACGTCGCGACGCCGCCCCCGCCCCTGCCGCTCCCGCCCCTGCCGCACCGGAACCGCAACCCGGGCCCGGCGAACCGGCCGCTCCGAGACCCCGACCGATGCCCGTTCGGGTCGGCCCGTCGGCACCGCCGTCGGGTGAGCAGCCGATCACTCGCCGCGCGACGACGACCGGTCCGCGCCCGGTGCCAACCGCACGCCCGGAGTCCGATCGACGCCCGATGCCACCGCGGCCGTACTCGCCGCGCAAGACCGACGGCCCGGACACCGGGAGCTGGAAGCTCGGCGCCGGCGGCATCCGTCTCGGCGGCGAACCCACAAGTGGCGAAAACCCCACTGCCACAGCAACTCCTACACAGACCCACGGACCACAGACACGCGGACCGGTGCCACAGCGACCCGCGGCCGGCGCGACCGACGGCGCACCACCCGCGCCACCCGCGCCACGGCCCGGCGGCGCTGCGAGTGGCCCTCCCAGTGGCCCTCCCAGTGGCACCGTGCCACCGCCCGCCCAGCAGTCGAGCGGCACTGTCCGCCGCCCGATTCCGCCGGTCCCATCCGCGCCCCCAGCCGCGCCGCAGCGCCCCGCAGGTGCCGCCGCCCCATCACCGCTGTCGCGCCGACCCGACCTCGACCGCACCGGCAAGCGTCCGTTGGCGGCATCGTTGAGTCCCGAGGACCGCGCCCGGGCCACCGGGCAGCCCCGCCCGCCGCGCGCCGCATCGGACGGCCCGTCACCGATGGATCGTGGTCTGTCCCAGGATGGTTCACGGACACCGGCGCCACGGACACCGGTCGCCGCACCTCGATCACCTGCTCCGGACGCGACATCGCCGAGGACGCCGTCGACCACCGTCGGCGACGCCGAGGCCGGTGGTGATTCCTCCGCGGATCGACATGCCGCCACCACCGGTTCCGACGAGCGGATCAGCGTGCACGACCTGATCCGGCGAAGCCGGGGTGGCGATCAGTCCTGAGGTGACGCGGAGTCACCGGCGTTCGGGACGTCGGTGGCATCCGGCCTGCGCGTAGTGCCGCCGGGCGCACCGTCGTCGGCCGTTTCCTGTTGCGCCGCACCATCTGCGGGCGCGTCATCTGCGGCCGTGGGCTCGTGGGGTTCGTCGAGCCGTTCGGCGAGTTCCTCGGCATCGTCGATCGCGGTCTCGAGCCGCACGCGGTCCCAGACCGGCGGATCCGGTGACGCCTCGAAACCGTCTCCGTCGCCGAGGATCGCCGACACCGGGTGCCCGGCGAGGTATCGGATCGCGGTGTTGCAGAACGCGATCAGCGGGACCGCCAACAGACCACCGACGATGCCGGCCGCGACGATCCCGGCCGCGATCGCCAGGACCACCGCCACCGGATGCAGCCGCACCGAACGCCCCATCAGGAACGGTTGCAGCACATGACCTTCCAACTGCATCACGCCGACGAGGATGGCCAGCACGATCACCGCGGTGACCCAACCCTGGGTGACCAGTGCGATCATCACCGCCACGGTCCCGCTGATCAGGGCACCGACGATGGGGATGAAGGAGAAAAGGAAGATGAGCGTCGCCAGCGGAAGGGCCAGCGGCACACGCAGAATCGCCAATCCGACGCCGATGCAGACCGCGTCGACCAGCGCAACGACCACCGTCGCCCGGACGTAGGCGACCAACGTGCCGAATCCGGCGATCCCGGCGGAGGCAACACGATCGCGGGAACCCCGGGGAATCAGCCGGGTGGTGAACGCCCAGATCTGCCCGCCGCCGTAGAGGAAGAAGATGATCAGGAACAGCATCAGCAGCAGGCCGGTCACGAGTTCGGTGGCCGTCGTCGCCGTGGCCAGTGCGCCGCTGGCCAGCTTCTCCTGGTTGTGCTGCATCAGGGTGACGATGTTGTCGCCGAGGTGACTGACCTGCGACCGTTCGATCTTCAGCGGCCCCTCCACCAGCCAGTCCTGGGTCTGTTTGACCGTGGAGACCACCTCGTTGGTCAACTCGGGGAATCCGTTGACGAAGGCGCGCCCCACAAAGGTCAGCACCCCCGCGACGACGCCGAGGGCGACCAGCATGACCGCCACGACGGCCAGCGACCGCGGCCACCGACGACGATCCAGGAAGTCGACGGCCGGAACGAGGAACGCCGAGAAGAGGATCGCCAGGCTCAGCGGCACGGTCACCTCGTCGAACTTCTCGAAGATCCGCCCGAGGACGTACACCGCGGCCAGGATCAGCAGCAGTCGCCAACTCCACTCGGCGGCCGCCCGCACCGTCGGATGAACCTTCGTACGATCCAGATCCGCGAGGGAACGGGCCACGGAGTCATGACTCCCGCCGACACTGCCGCCATCGCCCGATTCGGCCCCCGGGCCGCCGTCATTCACGAATGCCAGCGTAGCGGTGGTTAGGGTGAGGGCTATGTCATCGGACCATTCGGCTGCCCGGGCGCAGCCGCGTCACCGTCTGTGGTGGTGGTTGCGGTGGCTGTTGCTGGCGGTCGTGCTGGTCATCCTCGCGGTCGAGATCGTTCTGATCTGGCCGAAGCTCGAGGAGGCCTGGGATCAGGCCGGCGATCTGGACTGGGTGTGGCTGGTGGCCTGTGTCGTGGCCGCCATGTTGTCGATGGACAGCTTCGCGCAGGTGCAACGGGCGCTGCTGCGCTCGGCCGGGGTGCGGGTGAAGCAGTTGAAGTCGTTGTCGGTGGTGTTGGCCGCCAACTCGTTGTCGCAGACCATGCCTGGCGGTCAGGTCCTCGCCCCGGCCTTCACCTACCGCGAGACCCGCAAATGGGGGGCCACACCGGTGGTCGCGTCCTGGCAGGTGGTGATGTCGGGCCTGCTCGCCGGTGTCGGGCTCGCCGTCCTCGGCTTCGGTGGCGCCGTGCTCGCCGGCGCCCGCACCAGCCCGTTCTCGGTGATGTTCTCGGTGGTCGGTTTCATCGCGGTGGCGGTGGTCCTGCAATACCTGGCGACGCATCCGGAATCGCTGCGGTCGACCGGGGAGCGGGCGCTGAGCTGGTTCAACCATCTGCGCAACCGGCCGGTCGACCAGGGCGTCGATCGCTTGAACGAGATCCTCGAACAGTTGCGGGCGGTGCAGCTGACCCAGCGCGACACCGCGATCGCGTTCACCTGGAGCCTCTTCAACTGGATCATCGACATCGGGTGCCTGCTGTTCGCGTGCTGGGCGGTCGGGGTGCATCCCACGATCCCGGGCGTGATGGTGGCGTATGCGGCCGGCAAGGCCGTGGGTACCGCGGTTCCCCTGCTGCCCGGCGGGATCGGGGTGGTCGACGCCGTGCTGGTGCCCGCCCTGACCACCGCGGGAATCCCCGCAGCGGATGCCCTGACCGCGGTGCTGGTGTACCGGATCGTGAGCTACGTGCTGGTCGCGGCGATCGGGTGGGTGGTGATCCTCGCCAAGTTCCGGTCCGGCATCCGCGAGAAGGACACCATCGAAGCCGAGTACGACCGGGACCGCGAACTGGTGCAACAGGAGTTCGCACACCCGTCGACCCACGAGGAATCCCCGGCGCCGCCGGGTGAACGCAGCGATGCCCCACTCGCCGAGGTGGACTCCGACGAACCGGGCGGTTCGACGCCCACGACACCGCCACCCGACGGGACCGATGAGGGCACCAATTCGGGTTGACGCCCGAAAAGCGCTACCGTGATGGACCATGCCGAGTTCTGACATGGCTACCCGGGGGAATGCCAAGGCGCCATCATCGCTGCGATGGCCGGTCACCGGTGCCGCCGACGCCGTTGCCGTCACCGTCTTCGTGCTGATCGGACGGGCGTCACACCACCACGGATACGAGCTCCTGGGGCTCATGCAGGCGCTGTGGCCGTTCCTGGCCGGCGCCGCCGTCGGGTGGTCGATCGTCTACGTGTACTCCCATGTCCGGTCCAGCGACTGGTTCGGGCACGACTTCCGACCCGAACGCGTCCTCCCCGCCGGTGTGGCGATCTGGTTCTGCACGGTGACGGTGGGCATGATCCTGCGCTACCTGTTCCACGAGGGCGTCGCATTCAGCTTCGTCATCGTCGCGACGGTGACCCTGGGACTGTTCCTGCTCGGCTGGCGGGGCGTCGCCGCCTACGCCCTTCGGCGCAGCGATTCACACTGCCCCACCACCGGCGCCGCCTGACATCGGCCGGTCACCGACACCGGGCGGTCACTCGGTGCGGAGCGGTCACTTGATGCGGAAGTACTTCTGCGCCACCTGAAGTGCCGCGGTCCCCGACTTCGGGCCCTCGGTGTAGATCACGATGACCTTCCCGCCCTGTACGCCGACGAACCATCCGGGCCCCTCGGGACCGTTGGTTCCGACCAGAGCGCGCAGGCCGGGCGCCGCGGTGAGATCGCTGGCGTCGCCGGTCTTGGCCGTGGTGGTCATGGCCTGCCAGATCGGCTTCGTCAGGTCGGCACCGAGGTCACCGAGCGCGCCACCGACGACCTTCGTCGGAACACCCTTGATGACGAACGGTGCGACCGAACTCCGCGTTCCGGTGGAACTGCGCGCCATCGCCACACCGAGCGCCGCCATGTTGGTCATCGACATCTTGGACGTCTCGGACTGCAGGTCGATGGTCGCGACACCCGGCCCGGAGGTCGGCGTACTCGCTCCAGGCACGGTGAACTGCACACCGAGGCCGAGCCGGTCGAGGACCGCCTGCGGGGTCTCCTGCGCGTCGCGGGCCGAACGGTCGACGGCTGTGAGCACCGGATCGAGTGTCGTACCGACCGGGTATGCGGTGTCGAGGGTGATGGCCCGGTCTGCTGCGTAGGAGTTCTGCGCCACGCCGAGGATGCCACCGGTGGTCGCATCCAGCGCCATGATGGTGGCGGGCTGTCCCACCTCGACCGCGGCGTCGCCCAGTGACAGCTGCACCCCCTGATCGACGGTGGTCTCGACGTCCGCGCCGGGCGGGCCCTGCTCGCCGTCGAGGCGTCGCGGCGCCATCCCCGGCCCGACCATCTGGACCTGCCATCCGGCGGTGGCGTCCCGGATCGCCTGCCAGTAGTTGGTGAGGCCGGCCTCCAGCGGCGAGTTGAGACGACGGTCGGCCATCACGAGCATGCCCGCCTTGCGGACGGTCACGCCGGGCACCGACGACGGGTTCCGGGTCATCACACCCATGTCCGAGTCGCGCAGGGTGACGGCGGTGATGGCCTTGCCCGGCGTCTCGGCCAGCTTCTGGTTGATCACATCCGCGGTGACCAGCGGTGCGATCGGTTGGAGGGTGACCGCCAACTGCCGCGCGGAGGCCGCGACATTACGGGTCTGGGTGGGATCGAGAATGATCTCGTTGACCGGCTGCAGGTAGAGCAATGTCTTGCCCGAGCGGCTGTTGACCGTGGGCGCCGGAGTCGCATCGGTACGAACCTCCCGAATCGACCCGCCGATGGGCAGGCCGGGGGCGATCACCGCCGGCTCCCAGGTGATCTTCCAGCCGGTCGACAGGTTCCGGGCGCCCGCGTTGCTGGTCGAGGTGAAGGTGTGGTCCTTGTCGAAGGTCCAGGTGGTGCGCAGGGAGAACGACGCGGTGCCGTCGCTGTACTCGACGGGCTTCTCGACGGCCACATCGACCTGCCGGGCGTTCATCGCCTGGAAGGTCTGGGTCAACGCCTCACTGGCCTGTCCCGGTGCGGTGGTGTACGACGCCGCGGTCGCGGCGTCCTGCTTGCTCCACGCTGCCGCGAACGCATTCATCGCGGCCGTCGAACCGGTATCGGGATGGTTGGACACCACCTGTTTGATCCCGAACGCGGCGGCACACGCCACCACCACGCACGCGGCGAGCGCCGCCCATTTCACCCGAGAACCCATAGTCACAATTTTCACTCTAGTCACACGCGATTTCGATCCCGAACGCTTGCGGTCGGGATTCAGACCGGTCACGATCTCATCTCGCGCCGACGAATCGTCGTCTGTGACGTCGGTGTCGGGGTCGGTGACGCCCGAATCGGGAGTGATATCCGGGTCGTCGGTGCCGGCCGATTCCGACGCGGCGGCGTGCCTGGGTTTGCCCGGGGTGGCGGACTCGGAGTTGGTGGACTCGGAGTTGGCCACTGCGGCGGCCCCGGCCTTGCCCGACGCGGCGAGTTCGGGCTTGCCCGATGCGGGGGTCTCGGCGTCGTCGGAGGTGGCGGTTCCGGGCCCGGTGACCGCGGCTTCGCCCGAACCCACCGGGCGTCGACGCGACCCACCGGCGGGACGGACGGTCGATCGTTGTACGTCCCCGGCCCGCACCCGGGGAGTCGTCGCGCGCGGCGCCTGCGGGGTGGTCGAGATCGCGTCCGGTTCGTCGATGCGCGACGGGATCCGCGGAGGGATCGACCCCGTCGGGGGTTGCGGCACTTGTCCACCCCGGTTCGCCTGGTCGCGCTGCTCTCGACTCCGCGGCGCTCGATCGACCTCGGATCGCGGTGGTTCTCGGCGCGGTGGTTGCAGACGCGGTGGTTGCAGACGCGGTGGTTGCGGGCGCGGTGGCTGTCGGCGCGGCGGCGGGAACGTCGCATCGGGTTGTGGCTGCGGACGCCCTCGCCCCGGGGATCGCCGAACGTCGCCGCGGGAACCCATCTGAGTTCTGGGCGTCTCGCGTCGGGCGGGGTCGGCGCGTCGCCCGGGATTACGCGGGCGCGGCGGTAGGGTCGTCGGGGTGTCGGCGGCGCGTGGCGTCGGCCTCGGGGCCGTCGCCGGTGGCGGGAGTTCGGCCTCGTCGTCACGTGCACGATGGCGCCCTGAGCTGGGATTTTGCGCAGAAGAAGACCGGCCCGAAACCTCACCGTCCGCCGATGGCCATAATGGGTCATGGGCTTTTCGGTTATCCGGGCCGGAGACAGGAGCCTGACGACGACGGCCTGGCTCACCTCCTACCATTGCTTCTCCTTCGGCGACCACTACGATCCAGCCAACACCCATCATGGTGCATTAATTGCATCGAATGAGGAATTTCTTCCGCCGAACTGTGGATTCGGATCACATCATCACCAGGAATCCGAGATCGTCACATGGGTGAGTTCGGGGACTCTCGTCCACCGCGATTCGTCCGGGCACGCCGGAGTCGTCCACCCGGGTTTGGCACAACGCATGAGCGCCGGCAGCGGCATCGACCATTCCGAACGCAACGATCCGTGGCCGGACCTGCCCGGTTCCGGCACCGAGACGGTCCACTACGTGCAGATGTGGGTACTCCCCGACCGTCACGGCACCGAACCCTCCTATGCGCAATCCGACATCTCGACGGAGCTGGCCACCGGTTCACTCGTCACGGTCGCCTCCGGCGACCCGGATCGTCATGCCGCGATATCCATCGCCAATTCCGGGGCCACGCTGTACGCCGCGCGACCCTCCGGCAAGCAGACGCTGACGATGCCGTCGGCGCGCTTCACTCATCTCTTCGTCGTCGACGGCGCGGTGGTCGTTACCGATGACGAAGGCACTCGCCTCGAACTGGCCGCCGGCGATGCGGCTCGTGGCGTCGACACCGGCGGCGAGATCCTCACCGCCCGGGAACCGTCGGAGGTCCTGATCTGGGCGATGGACCGCGCGCTGGGCGAGTTCTGACGCGGGATTGCGACGCGCCAACGCCCGCAGGCCCGGCCAGACTCGTCAGTAGCGGAGGATGCCTGCCCGAAGGCGATTGTTGTGTTCACTCGCCGCACTGCACGACCACACGATGCACCCGATCCAGATCAGAAACGAGGGGACCCCGAGAAGGAAGAAAGACAGGAACAGCCCGACCACGCTGACCCCAAGCATCACCAGCGCACCGGTCACCGTGGAGTAGAACATCCCCAGCGGGCCGAAGAAGAAGGCGAGCACGAATGCCAGCCCGACACTCTTCTCGCTGCCGACCACGACGACCGGCTGGTATGCCACACCGGGTTGCGCGACGGGATAGGGCCACGACGCCTGGGGTACGGGGAGCGGTGGTTGCTGCTGATAGGGAGCATGCAACGGCGCCGACGAGGGCTGCGACCACTGCTGCTGCGGCGGCGGCCACTGCTGCTGCGACCACTGCTGCTGCGGCTGCCACTGCTGCGGCGCAGGCAGACGACGATCGGGCGTCTCGGGGTGCATGGCGGGGAATGTACCCTCCGCACGCACCAGTGTCCCCGCCATTCGCCGACAACTCTCCGACAACGTTGCGCGGGAGGACACCGGCCGGCTGACGGATCGCCCCGGCGATGACAGGATGGACGACGTGACCGTGTCGAATACCGCAACACCCGCCTCCGGACTCGACCTCGACTGGGTCGATGACGCCGTCCGCGTCCAGGATGACCTGTTCAGCCACGTGAACGGCAAATGGTTGGCCTCGCACGTCATTCCCGAGGACCGCTCGGTCGATGGCGCCTTCCACGTTCTGCGCGACCGTGCCGAGGAGAACGTCCGCGACCTCATCGTCGAGGCGGCCGCGGCGACACCGCCGAGCGGGAGCGACGCCGCCAAGATCGGCGATCTGTACGGATCGTTCATGGACACCGACCACGTCGACGCCCTCGGCATCGGGCCGATCACCGGCGAGTTGGAGAAGATCGCCGCCATCGCCGACACCACCGGACTCGCGACCCGGATCGGGCGGCTGCAGCGCCACGGCGTCGGTGGCCTGTTCGGTTTCTACGTCGACACCGATGCCCGGGCCTCGGATCGTTACCTCGTGCACGTGATGCAGTCCGGTCTGGGACTGCCCGACGAGTCGTATTACCGCGAAGACAAGCATGCCGAAACACGGCACGCATACCTCGCCCACATGGCACGGATGTTCACCCTCGCCGGCCTCGACGACCCCGAGGGCCGGGCGGCCACGGTCCTGCGGTTGGAGACCGCGATCGCCGGCCATCACTGGGATGTGGTGCGCCGGCGCGACGCGGAGTTGACCTACAACCTGATGACCCTCGACGAGTTCGGCGCAGCGGCGGCCGGATTCGACCTGCACGCGTGGTTCGGCGGGCTCGGCACCGTGGGTGAAGCCACCTTCGCCGAGGTCGTCGTCGGGCAGCCGTCGTTCATCACCGACGTCTCGGCCCTGGTCACCGAGTCTCCCCTGGAGGATTGGAAGACCTGGCTGACCTGGCGGCTGCTGCGCAGCGCGGCACCGTATCTGTCCTCGGCCTTCGTGGAGGAGAACTTCGACTTCTACGGCCGCACCTTGACCGGAGCCGAGACCAATCGGGACCGCTGGAAGCGGGCGGTGGGTTTCGTCGAGGGCGCAATGGGGTTCGCCGTCGGAAAGCTGTACGTCGACAAGCACTTTCCGCCCGAGGCCAAGGCCCGGATGGACGAACTCATCGCCAATCTCGTCGAGGCCTACCGCCGCAACATCACCGATCTGGAGTGGATGACCCCGGAGACCCGGCGCAAGGCACTGACCAAACTCGACAAGTTCACCCCGAAGATCGGCTACCCGGCCCGCTGGCGCGACTACAGCGCGCTGGCCGTCGACCGTGGTGATCTGATCGGCAATGTGGCCCGCGCGTCGTCGTTCGAACAGGACCGCGAGTTCGCCAAGATCGGCGCGCCGGTCGACCGGGACGAGTGGTTCATGACCCCGCAGACCGTGAACGCCTACTACAACCCGGGCATGAACGAGATCGTCTTCCCGGCGGCGATCCTGCAGCCCCCGTTCTTCGACCCGGACGCCGACGACGCGGCCAACTACGGCGGTATCGGCGCAGTGATCGGGCACGAGATCGGACACGGCTTCGACGATCAGGGCGCCAAGTACGACGGCGACGGCAACCTCGTCAACTGGTGGAGCGACGACGATCGCAGTGAATTCTCCTCCCGGACACGCAAACTCATCGAGCAGTACAACGAGTTCACCCCCGACGGACTGGATGAGCAGTACAAGGTCAACGGCGAGTTCACCATCGGGGAGAACATCGGCGATCTCGGCGGCCTGTCGATCGCACTGGTCGCCTACCGACTCGCCACCGAGGGCACCGAGCCGCCGGTGATCGACGGCCTGACCGGCATCCAGCGGGTGTTCTTCAGCTGGGCGCAGATCTGGCGCACCAAAACCCGTGACGCCGAGGCGATCCGACGGCTGTCGATCGATCCGCATTCGCCACCGGAGTTCCGGTGCAACGGCGTCATCCGCAACATCGACGCGTTCTACGAGGCGTTCGACGTCTCGGCCGGCGACGACCTCTATCTGCCGGACGATGAGCGTGTCCGAATCTGGTGAGCGCACCCGGCGGGTGGTGGCAGGCAGGGAGGTCTCCACACGGGATATGGTCACCGCGCTGCTCCGCCCGATAGCGGCCGGAACGATCCTCCTGGTGGGCTATTTCCTGCTGCCGATCAACGCCGACAGCGACTTCAAGTTGATCGGTTTCGTCTGCGGAACACTACTTCTCGTCGCGTTCGTGGGTTACGAGATCCGGCACTTCCTGCACTCGAGGTACCCGGTGTCCACCGCGTTGGAGATGCTCGTCGCGGTCGCGACCTTCTACATCGTCGCCTTCGCAACGTTGTACTTCATGCTCTCCGAATACGACCTCGGGAGCATGAACGAGAGACTGAGCCGCGTCGACGCCCTGTACTTCAGTCTGACCGTGTTCACCACAACGGGTTTCGGGGATATCGCACCCGATTCGACGGGTGCCCGGATCGTCGTCTCGGTGCAGATGATCAGCAGTTTCATCCTGCTGGGCCTCGGCATCCGATTCCTCACCTTGCTCGTCGACAATCGTCGCAAGAAGGTGTCCGACTGAGCCTCCGCGCACAGTGCAGCGCCGAGCCCCCTCAGCCGGAGGGAGTCTCGGCGCTGCTCAGATGATGACCGGTGCGCGGCCGGCGGCTCAGTAGTCGTCGTCGCCGTAGACGATCATGCCGCGAATGTTGCGGCCGGCCAGCATGTCGTCGTAGGCCTCGTTGATCTGATCGTGCCGGTAGGTGGTGGTGATCAGATCCGACAGGTTGAGCCGACCGGAACGATACTCGCGCAACAGGTTCGGAATCTGGATGCGCGGTCCGGTACCACCGAAGATGGCACCCTGGACCCGCTTCTGCAGCAGGGTGAGTTCGAAGAGGTTGAGCTTGACGTCCATGGACGAGAAGTTGCCCATGCCGGTGACGACGACCTGTCCCCCCTTGCCGGTGAGGCTCAGTGCGGGAGCGATGATGTCGCCGAAGATCTCACCGACGGTGATCACGGTGGTGTTGGCCATCTTGCCCCAGGTGATCTCACCGATCACCGGCAGCGCCTCGTCGATCGAGGCGAAGGTGTGTGTGGCACCGAGCTTTTCGGCCATCTGCAGCTTGAACGGCACCGGATCGATCGCGATGACGTGGCGCGCGCCGGCGGCCGCGGCACCCTGCACCGAGTTGATGCCGACGCCGCCGATGCCGATCACCACGACGGTGTCGCCGGTGTGGGTGTCACCGATCTCGACGGCCGATCCCCAGCCCGTCGCGACACCACAGCCGAGCAACGCGGCCTCGCGCAGCGGGATGTCGTCCTCGATCTTCACCAGCGACGCCTGGTTGACGGTGATGTACGGGGCGAACGTACCCAGCAGGCACATGGTGGTCAGTGGTGTGCCGTCGGAGGTGTGCACCCGATGGGTGTCATCGGCGATGGACAGCCCGGTCAGCAGGCGGGCACCCTCGTCGCAGATGTTCTGCAGGCCCGACGAGCAGGGTTCGCACACACCACACGCCGGGATGAAGGCGGTGACGACGTGATCCCCCTCCTTGAGACGGGTGACGCCCGGTCCCACCTTGGTGACGACACCGGCACCCTCATGGCCACCGAGAACCGGCATCGGTGCGGGAGAGTCGCCGGTACGGAGATGATGGTCGGAGTGACACAACCCGGATGCGGCCAGGCGGACCTGCACCTCGCCGGCCACCGGATCGCCGACCTCGATCTCCTCGATCTGCCACGGCTGTCCGGGCTCGCGCAGGATTGCACCTTTGGTCTTCATGGAGAGATACACCTTTCTCGGCACACCACGTGCCCCCACGACCCATCGTAGAACATCCATGCGGCCGACCGCATGGAAATGCGCATCTTTGCTCTGACACAACATCTTCGGCAGCCTCGCGACGTTCCCGATCCCGTCGCGCCGGTTCCACCCGTCGGCACACGTCGTGGGTTCGCGGAGACCACGAGAAGACCTGAACCATCCGGGAGCCGGACGGCTACGAAATGCCCGTTAGGGTCGGTACACGACCCCGAGTACATGCCGCCCAGGACACCGACCCCCGACACGCCGTCAGCCGACGACGGGCCCCGCCCGCCGTCGACCAGGAAAGGAACCCACCAATGGCGACGCCCGCGCCGTCTCACCCGTCCCCCACTCGGCGCCGGCTCCGCTGGTTGATCCCCGCGCTGTTGTTGCTGGCCTGGGTGATCATCGGCGGGATCACCGGGCCGTTCGCCGGCAAACTGTCGTCGGTCTCCACCAACGACAACAGCGCGTTCCTTCCCGCCTCCGCGGAGTCCACCCAGGTCAACGACGTCCTCGGTCAGTTCCAGGATACCAGTGAGGTGCCGGCGATCGTCGTCGCCGAACGCCGGTCGGGTGTCACCGACGCCGACCGCGAGTACCTCGCCTCGGCCACCGGGGCGTTCGCCGGCAAGCCCGGATTCGGTGCGGCGATGTCCCCCGCCATTCCGTCGCAGGACGGCCAAGCCCTCGTCGTGTACATGCCGATCTCCACCGCGGGCGAACCCGGCGACACCGTCGAGACCCTGCGCGACGGCCTGGAGAATCCACCGGCGGGGCTGACGGTCAAGGTCACCGGGCCGGCCGGACAGATCGCCGACCTGAGCGAGGCCTTCGCCGGCATCGACGGTTTGCTGCTCGTCGTCGCCGGGTCGGTGGTGATCCTGATCCTGATCGTCGTTTACCGCAGTCCGATCCTGCCGTTCGTCGTCGTCATCTCCGCAGTGTTCGCCCTCGCTCTGGCCTCCGGTGCGGTCTACCTGTTGGCCGAGAACGACATCCTGGAACTCAACGGTCAGAGTCAGGGCATCCTGTTCATCCTGGTCTTCGGCGCCGCCACCGACTACGCACTACTGTTGGTGTCCCGTTTCCGGGAGGAACTGACCCACACCGAGGACAAATATCTCGCGATCCGGCGGGCCTGGCGGGCCACCATCGAACCGGTCGGTGCGTCTGCCGGAACGGTCATCCTGGGCGTGTTGTGCCTGCTGTTCAGTGACCTCAACTCCAACCGCAGCCTCGGACCGGTGGCGGCGCTGGGTATCGTCGCCTCCTTCCTCGCGTCGATGACCTTCCTGCCCGCGGTCCTCGCCCTACTCGGCCGGGCGGCGTTCTGGCCGTACCGGCCGGCGCTGTCGACCACGAGCGCCGAGGACGACGACGAGTCCGGGGCGACGCATCGCTTCTGGCACACGATCGCCCAGAAGGTCGCCGCCCGGCCCCGCGCGATCTGGATCGGCACCCTCGTCGTGCTCTTGATCGGGGCGTCGTTCGCACCGCTGTTCCGCTCCGACGGCATCGCCCAGACCGACTACTTCCTCGGCACCGTCGACTCGGTGACCGGTGCGGAGATCCAGTCCCGCCACTTCGACGCCGGTAGCGGCACCCCCACCTGGATCATCACCGACGCCGACCAGGCCGACGAGGTGCTCGCGGCGGTCACCGCCACCGACGGTGTGGCCTCGGCCAGTGTGCTCACCGCCGACGGGACGCCCGTCGTCCGGGACGGCCGGGTGGCCGTGCAGGCGACGCTGTCGGACAACGCCGAATCGCTCGCCGCGCAGGACACCGTCGAGCGCATCCGCGACAAGGTGCATGCGATACCCGACGCGGATGCCAAGGTCGGCGGGACGACGGCGATCGACCTGGACACCCGCACCACCGCCATTCACGATCGCAACCTGATCATCCCGATCGTGCTGGTCGTCGTGTTCGCAGTCCTGGTGTTGCTGCTGCGCAGCCTCGTCGCGCCCGCCCTACTGCTGGCCACCACCGTGGTGTCGTTCGCCGCCACCCTCGGCGTCGCGGCCCTGTTGTTCAACGGGCCCTTCGGTTTTGCCGGTGCCGACCCGGTAGTGCCGCTGTTCGCCTTCGTCTTCCTGGTGGCCCTGGGAATCGACTACAACATCTTCCTGATGACGCGTGTACGCGAGGAATCGATCCGCCACGGCACCCGTGCCGGCGTCATCCGAGGTCTGACCTCCACCGGCGGTGTCATCACCTCGGCCGGCGTGGTCCTCGCGGCCACCTTCGCCGCGCTCGCGGTGATCCCACTGCTGTTCCTGGTCCAGGTCGCCTTCCTCGTCGCCTTCGGTGTCCTGCTGGACACCCTGGTGGTGCGGACGTTGCTGGTGCCGGCCCTCACCCTCGACATCGGACGGCGCATCTGGTGGCCAAGTGCGTTGTCACGCAAGGGCAATGACACCGACGACACCGACGAGGCAGCCGGTCGACGGGCTGCGGATATTTGATGTTTCCTTCTGCGTTACGCGGATCGGGCCACAACCGGCGGGTAACCGGATAGCGTCACCACCACCCGAGCAGGGAGAAGGTGGCCGACATGACCATTGCCGAACACCGCCCGACGATCCGCGAGGATTTCTCCTCGCTGCGTCGCGGCGGATTGAACTGGAACGCACTTCCATTGCGTCTCTTCGTGAAAGGCAACTCCCGATTCTGGGATCCGGCCGCCATCGACTTCCGCACGGACGCTCAGGACTGGGCCGAACTGACCGACGAGCAACGACGGTCGGCGACCTTCCTGGTCTCCCAGTTCGTTGCCGGCGAGGAGGCCGTCACCTCCGACATCCAGCCCTTCATGTCGGCGATGGCGGCCGAGGGGCGCTTCGGCGACGAGATGTACCTGTCGCAGTTCTGCTTCGAGGAGGCCAAGCACACCCAGGTGTTTCGGATGTGGATGGACGCCGTCGGCCTGACCGCCGACCTCAACTCCTTCGTCTCCAAGAACCCCTACTACCGACAACTGTTCTACGAGGAGTTGCCGCATTCCCTGCACCTGCTCGACGCCGATCCGTCACCGCTCAATCAGATCCGGGCCAGCGTCACCTACAACCACGTCGTCGAGGGATCGCTGGCGCTGACCGGCTACTACGCGTGGCACACCGTGTGCACGACCCACGACATCCTGCCCGGGATGCGCCGGCTGATCGGTTTCATCAGCGACGACGAGCGACGTCATATGGCGTGGGGCACCTTCACGTGTCGTCGTCACGTGGCCGCCGACGATTCCCTGTGGGAGGCCGTCACCACCCGTATGGGTGAGTTGATGCCGCTGGCGCTGGGCATGATCTCGTGGGTCAACGAGCAGTTCGACGAGCAGCCTTTCGGCCTCGACAACGACGTGTTCCTCTCCTACGCCGCCGACCGCGCGACCCGACGACTCAACGCGATCGAGTCGGCCCGTGGCCGCGACGTCGCCGAGATCGATCTGGACTACTCCCCCGCCGAACTCGAGGACCGGTTCGGTGAGGAGGATGCGGCGTCGATGGGGGCGTGAGGGCCGATCAGCCAGTCCCGACACCGACGCCGAGCTCGAGGACATCGGCACAGCGTGCCTCGATCAGTGCGCGCTGGTGACTCACCAGCACCATCGCCGCACCCCGATCGACGATCGACGCCAGGACCTCGATGACCACCCGCGCGGCCACCGGATCGAGCATGGCGGTCGGCTCATCGCAGAGGACGATGCTCGGCGACCCCACCACGAGCCTGCCCAGACACGCCCGCTGGAGTTGCCCGTCGCTGACCTCGGCGGGAAACCGATCGAGTAGCTCCCGATCGAGGCCCACCTCGTCGGCGACCTCCGCCACATCGATGTCCCGACCACCGATGGTTGCCGGTTCGGCGACGATCCGCCGCAATGTCCAGCGCGGGTTGGCGACCAGACGAGGATGCTGCGCGAGCATCCCGATCTCGCCGGGACGCCGATTCGGTTGTCCCACATAGTCGATGGCTCCGGCGCACAGCGGGACCAGTCCGGCCAGCGCCCGAAGCAGGGTGGTCTTTCCCGCTCCGGACGGTCCGCTGACCCCGGTCATCCGGCCCGAGCGCGCGGTCAACGACACATCGTCGAGTACCCGCACCCCCGCGAGTTCGACGCCGATGTTCTCCGCGCGCAGCAGGATCGCCGTGCTCACATCGTGGGCCACCGAGGCACCCCCTTCCTCATCGGACCGGCTCGAAGAAGGCACGAACGTAGGCGTCGTCGGCGGTCATGCAGTCATCGGGTGACTCGTGGGCCACCAACGCTCCTCGTCGCATGACCGCGATCGAGGAGCATCTCTCGGCGCGACGCAACGCATCCATGTCGTGCGTGATCACCAGCACCGCCGCACCATCGTCGGCGAGCTCACCCAACAGATCCCAGATCCCCTGTGCCAGAGCCGGGTCGAGGGCCGAGGTGGGTTCGTCGGCGACGATCACCGTGGGGCTGCCCGTGATCGCGGCGGCGACGGCCGCGCGTTGCGCCATCCCGCCGGACAATTCGTGCGGATAGCATCCCAGCGCGTCGGCGGGCAATCGGACGCGGTCACACAACTGCGCCGGGGTGCAGGTCGCGCGGTGGACCGAGATCACCTCTGCCAGTTGCGATTCGAGCGTTCTGACCGGGGTGAAGGAGGTGGCCGGGGATTGCGGAACCAGCCCGACGTGCCGACCACGGAGATCCCGCCATCGCGGGTCACGCACCGACAGGACCTGATCGCCCACCCGGACCGTCCCGGTCACCGCCGAGCCCGGTGGGAGCAAACCCACCAGTGCGGAGGCGAGCATCGATTTGCCGCAGCCGGACTCGCCGATCAGTGCGGTGATCTCGCCGTGCCGCAACTCGATGCTCACCTCGTCGAGAACCCGCACCACGTGGGGCTGCCACCGTCGACGTCCGGTGATGTCGACGGTGAGACCCGCGACCGCAGCCGCGGATGCGGCACTGCGCGTGGCTGATTGGTGAGTCACCATCACCACACCCGCCCGGTCGGCGGACTGGTGACGCGCCGCAGCGACGATCCGGCCGCGGCACACGCGAGTGCCGTGACGATCAGCGCCAGGCCGGGAACCACCAGCGTCCACCACGCGCCGGTGAGGACGTCCCCCCGCGCCTGACCCAGCAGCGTGCCGAGACTGGCCTGGTCGGGCGAGAGTCCGACACCCAGAAACGACAGGGTCGTCTCGTGCCAGACCGCATGGGGCAACAGGATGGTCATGGCCACCAGCGCCTGACCGGTCACCGCGGGCAGCAGGTGGCGTCGGGCGATGAACCAGCGCGAGGCGCCGGTCAGGCGTGCGGTCTCGATCCAGCCGGCCCGCACGTTGTCGAGGAGTTCGGCTCGGACCACGCGCGCCACCGCGGGCCAGTGGGTGAGTCCGATCGAGGCGATGATCGCCACCGGATCGCCACGCCACATCGCGGCAATCACCACCCCCACCACCAGATGCGGCAGCGCGTTGACGCCGTCGACGACCCGCATCACCAGGGCGTCGAACCATCCGCCGATGGTCGCCGCGGCAAGCCCGACCACCAGTCCGATCACGGTGGCGACCACCGCACAGATGGCCGCGATCAGCAGCGAGATCCGTAGTCCTTGGGCGGTCCGGACACCGAGGTCATAGCCGGAGTGATCGCTGCCGAGCAGAAAACCGTCGCCCGGTGCGCGGAGGGCCGAGGCGAAGTCGGCCGACTGGGGTCCCGCGACGATCGGGATGAGAACGGCGCCCAGTGCTATCACCCCGAGAACCATCCACGGCCACGCGAATCCGAGGATGGCGGCGACGCGCGCCCATCGGGCCACCGACCGCGTGGGTGTCGATACCATACCGGTGACGCTCAGATCGGCGCTCATGCGGTCATTCCGATCCGCGGGTCGATCCACACCGCGGCCGCATCGGACAGCGCCGAACCGACCAGCACCAAGGCGGCCGAGCCCACCGACAGCGCAGCCAGCAACGAGAAGTCGAGTGCCACTGCCGAATCCACCAGAGCCTGCGCGAGTCCCGGCCATCCGAAGACGGTTTCGACGATCGCGGCACCGGCGATGAGTTCGGGAAGGCGGGTGCCGAGTAGTGCCAGTGTCGGTAGCACCGACATCGGCGCCACGTGTCCGCGCATCAGACGAATACCACCGATGCCGCGCGCCCGGGCCGCCCGCACCGCGTCGGAGTCGACCGCCTCGATCACCGAGGCTCGCATCGACAGCAACAGCCACGGAATCAAGGACACGGTCAGCGCGATGAAGGGGAGCACCGCGTGCGTCGCGATGCCCTCGAGGGTGTAGGGATCACCCGGCCGACGCGCGCCCGACGTCGGGAACCAGCCGAGTCCCACCGCGACCACACTGACCAGCAGCAGCGAGACCACGAACGGCGGGGTGGAGGCGAGAACGGCTGCCAGCGCCGCACATCCGCGATCGAGGAGTCCGCCGCGACGCATACCGATGACGGCGCCGAGCACGATCGAGATCACGGCCGCGGCCACCAGCGCCGCCAGTGACATCAGCAGCGTGAACGGCATCCGGGCGGCGAGCACGTCGACGACCGGCCGGGTCTGGGTCGACGACCATCCCAGGTCACCGTGGAACACCTCGCGCCACCATCCCCACCATGCCGAGATCGAACTCTCGTCGAGCCCATAGGCGTTGATCACGGCGTCTCGCTGCGACTGCGTCGCCGACTGGAATCGGTCGCCCAGGTAGGCGGTGAGCGGATCGAACGGCGACAGTGCCGCTATCCCGAAGATGCCCAACGACACCAGGATCAGGGTCGGGATCGCGATCAGCAGTCGTCGTCCCAGCAGCGTGAGGGCCGCTCGGCCACGAGATCGTTTCTGGCGTTGGACACGGGCCGGCATCGCCGGTTGCGGGGCTGCGACAGCGGTCCGGTCGTCAACCGAGGTCATGACGTCGGCGCTCCGCCACCCGTCCTCCACGACGGCAGATTCCACCACGGCCCCCACGACGCACCGTGCGAATGCGGCTCCAGGATCGGGGCGTCGTGTGTCCACTCGGCGCCACCCGGATTGCGGGAGGCGTAGGTGTGATGCAGGAAGGTCAGGAACACCGACGACGGCTGCGCCGCGTAGACGCGCTGGATCTCGCGGTAGCGCTCGGTATTCTCCGGCGACGGCGCACTCACCCGGGTTTCGTCAAGCAACTGATCGAGTCCGGGAGCCGTGAAATTGCCCGGGTTCGAGTACGGTGACGAGTCGGCGACCCGCGTGTGCAGGGTGTCATACACCTGCGAATCGATGCTGTACGGGGTCGATCCACCGCCGAGCAGCACGGCGTCCCGACCGAGTCTGGTGTCGATATCGTCCCAGCTCGTCCCGCGCGTATTCACCTCGATGCCAAGGCTTTTCATCTCTGTCGCGAAGGCAACCGCCAGGTCTCTGCGCAATGTGTCGGCGGCGTTGTAGAGCAGGGCGAACGACGCCCGGTTGCCGTCCTTGACACGAATTCCGTCGGCGCCGGGCACCCATCCGGCCCCCTCGAGGATGGCCGCGGCCTCGCCGGCGTCGAAGGTGAACGAGGCAGCAGCGTCGTAGGCGTCGCCGTAGACCGGGGCGATCGGGGTGCTCGCCGGCTCGCCGTTGCCGGCGAGGACATCGGTGACCATCGCCTCGCGATCGACGCCACGGTTCATCGCCAGGCGCGCCCGCGGATCCGAGGTGAAGGCATTGGCGGCCGGCAGCGAGACCGCCCGCCAGTCCGCCGATCGCCCCGCAACCACCTCGACACCGTCGCGATCACGCAGTGAATTGGCCAGCCGGGGAGGCAGATTGGCTCCGTCGACCTCGTCGGCGGTGACCCGCTGCGCACGGGTGTTGTCGTCGGGCACATAGCTGTAGACGATGCGCCTCAGTTGCGGTGTGCCGCCCCAATAGTCGTCACGGGCCACCAGGACCGCCTGATCCGGTGAGAGGGTGTCCAGCCGGTAGGGACCGGTGCCCACGGGGTTGGTGTTGAGCGTCCATTCCGCGGCCGGAGCATCCTGCACCTTCTCCGAGGGCACGATGCCCAGGAGCAGGTAGGGCGAGGGGTCGGCGGCCGTGCTCATCTGCACGGTCACCGCGAGCGGCCCGTCTTCGGTCATCTCGGCGATCGGGGCGGTGTCGGTGGAGATCTCGGAAGCCACCCGGGGATCACGCACCGCCCGGTAGGTCGCGACCACGTCGGCGGAATCGAAGGTGGTGCCATCGGAGAAGGTGACGCCCTCGCGCAGGGTGACCCGCCAACGGTTGGAGCCGTCGATGCGGATCGGCTCCGAATCCGCGAGCGACGGAACGAGATCGGGAACCCGATCATCAGAATCGGCCTGCGGACGGAGCAGGCCCTCATAGATCGGCGAGACCCCGAGCTGCCCGTAACCCATCATCGGACTGAAATCACCGAGCTCCTGACCTTCGGCCAGCACCAGCTGGTCGTCCGCCTGCCCCGAACCGCCCGAACAACCGGCGATCACCACCGCGACAGTCACGGCCGCTCCGACCACCGGCGTCACACGACGCAACATCGCACACCCCTACCCCTGATTGGACCATTTAGCTGATTACCTGAACATATGACTAGGTACTCAGCACAGTGTCCAATCCTCGCAATTCGGGCGCCCGATGGGAAGGCCGACGGCTCAAGACTGCCCACCCGGACAGGGCCTGGCCAAGAATTAGAACAGGTTCTAATCTGATGGGGTGGATGTCACCTTCGATGCGACCCGACGAGAACTCGCCACCGAGCAGGGCGTGCTGCGCTATCACTTCGCCGCACCCGGTGGTGACGACGACACGACCTCGCCACCGCTGATCCTGCTACACGGTTCCGGACCCGGGGTCACCGGCTGGCGCAACTACCGCGGCAACCTGGGCCGCTTCGCGCAGACGCACCGCTGCTACGTCGTCGAGTTCCCCGGTTTTGGCGTCAGCGATCCGGTCGAGGGTCATCCGGTACTCACCGCCGGCTCGTCGGTGATCCGCTTCATGGACGCCCTCGGCATCGAGCGGGCACCGATGATCGGCAACTCCATGGGCGGCGTCGTCGGCGTCAATCTCGCGATCAAGAAACCCGACCGCGTCGAGAAACTCGTGACCATCGGCGGCGTCGGCCCCAACGTCTTGAGCCCCAGCCCGAGCGAGGGCCTCCGCCTGCTGCAGGAGTTCACCGACGATCCGGACCGCGACAAGCTGGTGCGCTGGCTGAACTCGATGGTCTTCGACCGTTCGCTGGTGACCGAGGAGTTGATCGAGGAGCGCATGCAGGCCGCGATCCATCCGGACGCCCAGAAGACCGCCCAGATGATGTATGGCTCAGCAGCTTTCGAGATGCAGCAGAAGTTCCTGGCCGCCTCCGACACGCCGCCCTACTGGTCGATGATGCACAAGATCTCCTGCCCCACCCTGCTCACCTGGGGCCGCGACGACCGCGTCAGCCCGCCGGACATGGCGATGGTCCCGATGCGCCTCATCCCCGACGCACAACTGCACATCTTCCCGCGGTGCGGGCATTGGGTGATGATCGAGGCCAAAGCGGCCTTCGAGTCGACGGTGGCGGCGTTCTTGGCGGGGTGATCTGGTGCGGCGGGCGGAGGAAGCGCGTTGCCATGCCCGCCTGCCGCTCCGCACCGTGATTCTCGGCCGGGTGCTCAGCAGTTCCATACTCGTCTGCCGCATACTCGCCCGCATCGTCCTCCCAACCTTCGGCGGTCGCCAGAATTCGGCGATCGCCAGAAACTTCGGGGAATCGGCAACCCTTCCGACAAGCCCTCTCGGCGACGAGAACCATCCGCGCGTCGTGAACCATCCGCGCGTCGTGGCGCCTCCTCCGACCCTGTATCGCGCGGACGTTCCGACATGTCACTATTCCGCTCGATCCAGCCCGGTCGCAACGCCCTGCAACCCTGTCGTTCGATGTGACCCACGCCATACCCTGCGGTCGTACCCACCCGCCTGGGCACATCCCCTGGGCACATCCAAGGAGTTCATTCATGAGCAACGACAGCATGATTCGCCCGCTCAACGGAAAGGTCGCCCTGATCACCGGAGCCGGCCGCGGGATCGGCCGAGGGATCGCCCTACGCCTGGCCCGCGACGGCGCAGACGTCTGTCTCGTCGACCTCGGTGCCGACGGCATCGAGTCGGTCGCCGCGGAGGTCGGCGAGATCGGTTCCAAAGCAACCACGTTCGTCGCCGACGTCAGTAAGCGCGACGAGGTGTTCGCTGCTGTGGAGCACGCGTCCTCGGCGTTGAGCGGTCTCGACATCATGGTGAACAACGCCGGCATCGCGTTGGTTGCACCAATCGCCGAGTCGACCGAAGACCAGGTCACCACGTTGTGGAACGTCAACGTCAACGGGGTGCTGTGGGGAATCCAGGCGGCCGCCGCCAAGTTCATCGAACTCGACCGACCCGGGAAGATCATCAACGCCTCCTCCATCGCCGGCCACGACGGATTCCCGATGCTCGGCGTATACAGCGCAAGCAAATTCGCGGTGCGGGCGCTGACACAGGCGGCGGCCCGGGAACTCGCCGATAGGCAGATCACCGTCAACGCCTACTGCCCCGGCGTCGTCGGCACCGACATGTGGGTGGAGATCGATCAGCGTTTCGCCGACCTGACCGGCGCCGAGGTGGGTGCGACCTACGACAAGTTCGTCTCCGGTATCGCACTCGGCCGCGCCGAAACCCCGGATGACGTCGCGGGTTTCGTCTCGCATCTCGCCGGGCCGGATTCCGACTACATGACCGGCCAGGCCGGCCTGATCGACGGCGGTCTGGTGTTCCGCTGAACGCCGGGATCACCTCCCGCTCAGCCAAGTGCTTCCCGAGTACGCGGGAAGCAGACGAGTACGCAGAAAATTGATTGCGCGACCCGCCCCACCCTGGCAGAGTCTGTCCACGCACGAGGAAGCAGCCGGTCGCGGGGTACCGTCGATCATGTTCTGCGCGTTGTATTCTCGTGCCTCCATTTCAGGTATGGCTGCTGCTAACGGCTGAGGTTCGACTCCTCGACAGGCACCGCCCCCGGGATCTCGGGTGGCGTCGGTCTTGCGGTCCTGCGCGCGGTTCGCCGTGCGCGTGACCCCACCGGCGCGCCCGCCCGCGGGCGGTGTCAGCGGAGCCATCGACGAAGTGGGACAACCGAACACACCACAGACATGTGCGCCCACAACCGGAAGGAGGTCCGCCATGTCCCTGATTCCCAAGCTCGAGAAGATCCTCGTTCCCGTCGGCAACCGTGCCCTCGAATACCGCAACGGGCAACTGACGCGGACCCTCGCGCCCGGCAAGCACCTGCGGCGTCGTCACGCGACCTACAGCTGGGTCGATCTGCGTGAACAGGTGATCGCGGTGGCGACACAGGAGATCCTGACCGCCGACACCGTGTCGGTGCGCGTCTCGATGGCGTTGCGCGTCAACGTCGTCGACGCGGTCGCCTTCGTCGAGCGCAGTCGCGATCCGTGGTCGGCGATCTACCTCGCGGCCCAGATCGCGGTGCGTGAGGTGTGCGCGTCGATCACCGTCGAGGACCTCCTGCGTCGCGGCGGTGTCGTCGACGTCGACGCCATCCTCGGCGCCACGCGGTCGATCGCCGACGGCGTCGGCGTGACGGTGCACGAGGTGTTCGTCAAGGACATCATCGCACCAGCCGAGATCCGCTCGGCAGCTACCGAGTTGGTCACGGCGAAGGCTCGTGGTCTGGCCAAGCTGGAGACCGCGCGCGCCGAGACCGCGGCACTGCGCTCGCTGGCGAACGCCGGCCGACTGCTCGACGCCCACCCGGCATTGGCGCAGCTGCGCCTGGTACAGGAGGCGCCGTACGGCACGAAGGTGGTGCTGTCGGTGGGTGATTCCGCCACAACGCCCACCGAGCCGACCACCGAGGACTGACGAAACCGGGGGAAGAGTCATTCTTCCCCCGGTTCTCGGTTTGCTCCCCAGAAGTATCCGGGGAGCGAAAAGAAAAGTGGGGGAGGAATATTCCTCCCCCACTTTCAGAAGCAGGTCATCTCCGAGAGATCAGACTCAGTACTTCTCGCCCTTGGCGGCCTTCTCGACGAGCGAGGCCGGCGGCTCGAACTGGCTGCCGAACTTGGCGGCGAGCTCGCGGGAACGGTCGACGAAGCCCTGCAGGCCGCCGGAGTACTGGTTCATGTACTGGACGACACCGCCGGTCCACGCCGGGAAGCCGATCCCGAAGATCGAGCCGATGTTGGCGTCCGGCACCGAGGTGATGACGCCCTCCTCGATGCACTTGGCGGTCTCGAGCGCCTCGGCAAAGAGCATGCGCTCCTTCATGTCCTCGAGCGAGACCTTCTTGCTGCCGGACTTGAAGTGCTCACGCAGACCCGGCCACAGCTCGGTGCGCTTGCCGCTCTCGTCGTAGGAGTAGAAGCCCGCGCCTTCCTTCTTACCCGGACGACCCTGCTCGACGAGGTAGTCGATGACGTCGAAGGAGCCGTGATGCGGGAACTCCGTGCCCTCGGCCTCGGCGGCATCCTGACCCGACTTGCGGATCTTCTGCATCAGAACGAGATTCAGCTCGTCCGACAGCTGCAGCGGGGCGGCCGGGTAGCCGGCCTGGGTGCCCGCATGCTCGATGAACGCCGGCTCGATGCCCTCGCCGACGGCCGCGATGGCCTCGTTGATGAAGGTGCCGATCACGCGGCTGGTGAAGAAGCCGCGGCTGTCGTTGACCACGATCGGGGTCTTGCGGATCTGCAGGGTGTAGTCGATCACCTTGGCCAGCACCGCATCCGAGGTCTTCTCACCGCGGATGATCTCCACCAGCGGCATCTTGTCGACGGGCGAGAAGAAGTGGATGCCGATGAAGTCTTCCTGGCGCTTGACGCCCTGAGCGAGGATGGTGATCGGCAGGGTCGAGGTGTTCGAGCCGAGGATCGCGTCGGGTTCGACGATGTCCTCGATCTCCTGGAACACCTTGTTCTTGACCTCGACCGACTCGAACGCGGCCTCGATCACCAGGTCGACGCCCTTGAAGTCCTGGGGATCGACGGTCGGGGTGATCCGGGCGAGCAGGGCGTCACTCTTGTCCTGCGTGGTCTTACCGCGCGAGAGCGCCTTCGCCTCGAGCTTCTCCGCATAGCCCTTGCCGCGCTTGGCGGCCTCGATGTCGATGTCCTTGAGGACGACCTCGATACCGGCCTTGGCCGAGACGTAGGCGATCGCAGCGCCCATCATTCCGGCACCGATGACACCGACCTTCTTGGCGGTGTACTTCTCGATGCCCTCGGGCCGCGAACCACCGTTGTTGATGTGCTGCAGGTCGAAGAAGAACGCCTTGATCATGTTCTGCGCGACCTGGCCGGTGACCAGCGAGACGAAGTAGCGGGTCTCGATGATGTCGGCGGTGTCGACGTCGACGTAGGCGCCTTCGATGGCCGCGGCCAGGATGGCACGCGGAGCGGGCATGTTGGCGCCCTTGATCTGCTTGCGCAGCAACGCCGGGAAGGCGGGCAGGTTGGCCGCGACCGCCGGGTTGGTGACCGCGCCGCCGGGCATCTTGTAGCCCTTGACGTCCCACGGCTGCTGGGCCTCGGGGTTCGCGGCGATCCAGGCCTTGGCGGCCGGGACCAGTTCCTCGATCGAGCCGACGACCTCGTCGATCAGGCCCATCTCCTTGGCCTTGGTCGGATTGAGGCGCGGACCCTGCAAGAGCACGTTCATCAGCGCGTTCTGGAAGCCGAGCAGGCGCACGGTACGGACAACGCCACCGCCGCCGGGCAGCAGGCCGAGCGTGACCTCGGGCAGGCCGAGCTGATTACCCTTGACGTCCGCGGCGATGCGGTACTGGGTGTGCAGGGCGATCTCCAGGCCGCCGCCGAGAGCCGCGCCGTTGATGGCCGCGACCACCGGCTTGCCGAGGGTCTCCAGCCGGCGCAGCACCTTCTTCATGCCGTTGGTGCGTTCGGTGATCGCGGTGGCGATCTCCTCCTTGCTCTGCGTGCGCTCGGAGGTCATGTCCTTCAGGTCGCCGCCGGCGAAGAAGGTCTTCTTCGCCGAGGTGAGCACGACACCGGTGATGTCGTCCTTCTCGGCCTCAAGGCGATCGACGGTCTCGGCGATGGAGTCCATGAACGTCTGGTTCATGGTGTTGGCGCCCTGGCTCTTGTCGTCCATGGTGAGCAGGACAACGCCGTCGGCGTCCTTCTCCCAGGAAATCATGTTGTCACTCATGGTGTTTCGAAATTTCTTTCTGCTCGGAAGGTCAGAGACGCTCGATGATGGTCGCGACACCCATACCGCCACCGATGCACAGGGTGACCAGGCCGTAACGGCCGCCGGTGCGCTCGAGCTCGTCGAGGCAGGTACCCAGGATCATCGCGCCGGTCGCGCCGAGCGGGTGGCCCATGGCGATCGCGCCGCCGTTGACGTTGACCTTCTCGTGCGGGATCTTGAGGTCCTTCATCCACTTCATCACGACCGACGCGAACGCCTCGTTCAGCTCGAAGACGTCGATGTCGTCCACGGTCAGGCCGGCCTTCTTCAGAGCCAGCTCGGTCGCCGGGGTGGGGCCGGTGAGCATGATCGACGGCTCCGAGCCGACCTCGGCGAAGGAGACGATACGGCCGCGCGGGGTCAGACCGTTGCGCTTACCCGCGGCCTCGCTGCCGACCAGCACGATCGCGGCGCCGTCGACGATGCCGGAGCTGTTGCCGCCGGTGTGGACGTGGTTGATCTTCTCCAGGTCGGGGTAACGCTGCATGATGACGTCGTCGAACCCGGCCATCTCGGCGAGAGCGGCGAAGGCAGGCTTGAGCTTGCCGAGTGACTCGACAGTGGTGCCCGGGCGGCGGTGCTCGTCGTGGTCGAGCACGATGACACCGTTGATGTCACGTACCGGAACGACCGACTTGGCGAAGAACCCACTGGTCCATGCCTTCTCGGCACGATTCTGCGACTCCACGGCGAAGGCGTCGACGTCCTCACGGGAGAATCCCTCGATGGTGGCGATGGTGTCGGCACCGATGCCCTGCGGGGTGATGTAGTTGTCGTAGGCGGTGGCCGGGTCCATGAACAGGGCGCCGCCGTCGCTGCCCATCGGCACGCGCGACATCGACTCGACACCGCCGGCCATCACCAGGTCGTCGAAGCCCGAGGCGACCTTGGCGGCGGCCAGGTTGGTGGCCTCCAGACCCGAGGCGCAGAAGCGATCGATCTGAGTTCCCGGGACGGTCTCGGGCAGCCCGCTGTTGAGCGCGGCGGTACGGGCGATGACGCCACCCTGCTCGCCGACCGGGGACACGACGCCGAGGATCACGTCGTTGACGTCGGCGGGATCGAGGCTGCCGTGACGGGCCAGGACCTCGTTGATGATGCCGCTGGCCAAGTCGACCGGCTTGACGCTGTGCAGCGCTCCACCGCGCTGCTTGCCACGGGGCGTACGCAGCGCCTCGTAGATGAATGCTTGATCGGCCACGAGTGTGTTCCTTTCACATGAACCATCAGACGGTTACCCAGACAGGCTAACGCGGAATAACTTGTTTGACCATACCCCGAGGTCAAGACTTGATCTGATCCGGGGAACGTGCGCTATGGTCGATTCACCATGTCACCCTCCAGATCACCCCGACGCGCCCGCCCGGCCGACCGTAAGCAGCAGCTGGTCGACCACGCGGCGACGCTGTTCGCCGAGCGCGGCTACGCCCAGGTCTCGCTGGCCGACATCGCGCGCGCGGCCGGGGTGACCGCCCCGAGCGTGTACCGGCACTTCGCCGACAAACACGCGTTGCTCGCGGCCGCGGTGATGGGCGGCGTCGACGAACTCGAATCCTGCACCGACCGCGTCCTGGCCGACGACACTGCCACCCTCGACGATCTGATCTCGACGGTCTGCGCCCTCGGCGTCCGCAATCCCGCCTCGACGTCGCTGTGGCGTTCGGCAAGCCAGCATCTGCGCGACGACGAGAACCGTGAGGTGGTGCTGCGCATCCGCGGCGTGGTGCACCGATGGGCCGGTGTCCTCGCCACCACCACCGCGATACCCGAACGCGACGCCGTCGAGGTCTGCTGGGCGACGCTGTCGATCGTGGGCAGCCTCGGTGTGCACAGCACCCGGCTGTCCACCGCCCGCGCCCTGGCGAGCATCGAATCCCTTGTGCACCAACTGATCACCCTGCGCCCGGACACCGCACCACCGCTGGCAGCGCCACCCTCGATGGGCATCGGCGAGCGCACCCGACGCGACGAGATCCTCGACGCCGCGGCCGATCTGTTCGCCCGGCGGGGGTACACCGGAGTCGGCGTCGACGACATCGGCGCGGCCGTGGGGATCACCGGCCCGAGCGTGTACCGGCATTTCAGCTCCAAACTCGCCATCCTGCTCGGCATCGGTCAGCGCAGCGCCACCCGGCTGGAGGCCGGTGCGATGGCGGCCTACGGCACCACCTCCGATCCGGCGAAAATTCTTGCACTGCTGGTGGATTCGTACGTCGGCGTGATCACCTCCAGCCCGGATCTGTCGGTCGCGTTCAACAACTCCGCCGTCCTCGCCGGCCAGTCGAGCGCCAACGACCTCCTCGATGTGCAACGCCGCTACGTCGCGCGCTGGGTGGAACTGATGACCCAAACCCATCCCGACATCCCCCGCGAACAGGCCACGGTCGCCGTGCATGCCGCGCTGTCGATCGTCAACGACGCGGTCCGTGTGCGTCGCGGGACGTCGCGGCCCGAATTCCCGGGCCGGATGGCGTATCTGACGAAGGGCGTGTTGGGGATCTGAGGCTCGGCGCGAGTCCCGCATGCCGTCCCCGTGGGCTTGCTAAACTCACCCGCGACCACGACGACGGGAGACCGCCCACGATGAGTACCGCGGACGACGAGCCCCGCTACTCCCGCGACGAGCTGATCGACTACCTCGGCGTCTCCCCCGAGTACGCACAAAAACTGTGGAACGCTTTCGGTTTCGCTCATCGTCACACCGACGACAAGATCTTCACCGAGAACGAGGCCGCGGCGCTACGGCTGTTCGCGAGCTCCGAGGAGACCCTGCCCGAGGGCGCCCAGATCGCCACCGCGCGGGCGATCGGCCAGACGATGGCACGCCTGACCGATTGGCAGGCCGATCAACTCCTCGAGCTCGACCGCAACCCCGATGTCCCGTGGTCGCAGGAGCAGATGATCACGGCGATGGACGCGATCCAGCGCCTCATCTGGCGACGCCATCTGAAGCTCGCGCTCGAGGCCGACATCGCACGCGAGTCCGACGAGGAACTCGACCTCGTCGTCGGCTTCGTCGACATCGTCGGCTACACCAGCCTGTCCCGCCGCATCGGGATGAGTGAGCTCGAGAAGCTCCTCGAGACCTTCGAGTCCCGAGTGTTCGACATCGTCACCGATCGTGACGGTCACGTCATCAAGACCCTCGGGGACGCGGTGATGTTCAGCTTCTCCGGCGGCGTCGACGCCGCCGACGCCGCGCTGGAGATCCAGAAGCTCAGCGACCACGACCCCATTCCCCCGTTGCGGGTCGGGTTGGCCAAGGGGGCCGTCCTGACCCGTCTCGGCGATCTGTTCGGCGAGCCGGTGAACATCGCTGCGCGGCTGTGCGGTTCGGCCCGCCCCGGTACCGTGCTGGTCGACGAGGCACTCGCCGGGCACCTCGTCGACGCCGAGCCGTTCTATCTGAAATCGATGTCGTCGCTGTCGGTCCGCGGATACCGTCGCCTCAAGGCATATGTGTTGGAGGCCAACAAGTATTACTCACCGGACGGTTCCGCGAAGCCCGGCCCGGTCGCCGGTGACGCACCCACCGCGCCGTAGACCCGCACCTCGGTCGCCTTCACCGTCAGGTACACCGGCGCGCCGGGCCCGAGGCCCAGTTCGGCAACCGACTCCCAGGTGACCTCCGCGGCGATGACGTGCCCGTCGCACCGTGCACGGACCACCGCCCGATCACCGCGCGGTGCGACCTCGTCGATCTCCGCGCGCCAGGTGTTGCGCGGACTCCCGTGTGGTTCGTGCGGATACAGCGCCACCGCGCGGGGGGAGAACGCGGCGGCCGCGGGAGAACCGGCGTCGAGGTCATCGATCGCGGTGCCGACCACTCGCAAACCCTCTGCGCCGACGACGGTGGCCGGCTCGGTGAACCGTCCGGTCACCAGGTTGACGCCGGACAGGGTTGCGGCGAAATGTGTTTCGGGATGAGCGAGGACCGTCGTCGTCGGCCCGGATTGCACGATCGCGCCGTGATCGATGACCGCCAGCCGATCGGCCAGACCGACGGCATCGACGAGATCATGGGTGACCAGCAGCGTCGCTCCCGCCCGTTCGGCGAGCAGCCCTCGCATGAGTGATCGCATCTGTTGGGCCACATCGACATCCAATGCGGCGAACGGCTCGTCGAGGAGGAGCACGTCGGGTTCGGTGGCCAGTGCCCGCGCGATCGCGACGCGTTGTGCCTGTCCCCCGGACAATCCGGCGGGCATGCGGTCGGCCAGGTCGGCGACGCCGACCGCCGTCATCCACCGCCGTGCCCGCTCCCGCACGGCCGGTTTCGGTAATCCCCGTGCCGCCGGACCGAATTCGACGTTACGACACACCGACAGGTGCGGGAACAACCGGGCCTTCTGCTCCAGCAGCACCACGTTACGGCGATGCGGCGCGACAAACACACCGTCGCCCTGCAGGATGCGATCGCCGAAGGACACCGTGGAGCCGGGGGTGCGGCGCAATCCGGCCAGCACCGACAGCAACGTCGATTTCCCGGCGCCATTCGGTCCGAGGACACCGAGCGTGGTTCCGGGAGCCACCTCGATGTCGGCGGTCAGATGCGGGATATCGCAGCGCACTCGGGCCCGAAGAACCGGCCCGGTACCATCGGGATCATCTGAGCTGAAATCCTTCTCGCTCACGCGAATCGCCCCGATCCGCGTCGCAGGTGAACCCCGATCACCACAAGCAACGCCACCACCATCAACACCAGCGCCAGCGGCAGCGCCTCGAGCGGGTCGTTGATCGAGTCGAGGTAGATCTTCAACGGCGCGGTCTGCGTGGTTCCCGGCAGGTTGCCCGCGAAGGTGATGGTGGCCCCGAACTCGCCGAGGGCACGGGCGAAGGCGAGCACACCGCCGGCGATCAGCGCCGGCACCACCAAGGGCAACGTCACCCGCCACAGGGTTCTCGTCGGCGAGGCCCCCAGCGTGGCGGCGACCTTCTCGAAATCGTCGCCGGCACTGCGTAATGCGCCCTCCACACTGATCACCAGGAAGGGCAGCGAGACGAAGGTCTGGGCGATGACGACGGCGGGTGTGGTGAAGGCGATGGTGATCCCGGCCCGGTCGAGGTACTGCCCGACGAGTCCGTATCGGCCCAGCGCATAGAGCAGCGCGATACCACCGACGACCGGCGGTAACACCAACGGCAGCAACACCAGGGCGCGGACGATGCGCACCACCATCGAGTCATACCGGGCGAACACGATGGCCATCGGCACCCCGAGGCAGACACAGATGATCGTGCTGATCACCGCGGTGACGACGCCGAGCCGCAGCGCCGCAAGCGAATCCGGCGAGGTGACCGACTCCCAGAAGATTCCCCATGGCATCCGCACGATGATCGCGATCGGTCCGATGAGGATCAGTCCGACACCGAGGAGTGCCGGAAGGTGAATCCAGACGGGAACGCGACGCACGAACGACCGGTGCCGACTCAGACCGGCGGGGCGAAGCCGGCGTCGGTGAGGACCTTCTGCCCGGTGTCGCCGAGCACCAACTGGACGAACTCCTCGGCCAACTGCTGATGGGTGCTCGCCTTCAGTGTGGCGATCGGATAGTTGTTGACCACGTTGGTGAATGCGGGATCGCCGACCGCGGTCACCTTGGCGCCCGCGGCCTTGGCGTCGGTAACGTACACCAGACCCGCGTCGGCCTCACCGGAGGTCACCTTGGTCAGTACCGCGGTGACCGATGACTCCTCGCTGACCGGGGTGATGTCGATCCCGGAGTCCCGTTCCACCTGGGCGGTCGCGGCGCCACAGGGCACCTCGACCGCGCACACCACCGTCTTGATGCCCGGATTGGTCAGGCTCGCAAAGCTTTCCACGCCTTTGGGATTACCGGGGGCGGTGACGATGGTCAGGGTGTTGCGGGCGAAGATCTGCGGAGTGTTCACCTTGTCGCCGAGTTTGGTCATGGTGGCCTCGTCGGCGGTGGCGATCACGTCGGCGTCGGCCCCCTGATTGATCTGGTTGACCAGGGCCGACGACCCGGCGAAGCTCGGCTTCACGTCGACGTCGGGATGCTGCTGCTCAAAGGCCTTCTCGATCGCGGTGAAGGTCTGTTTGAGCGACGCCGCCGCGTACACATTCAGGATTGTCGTCGAACTGCTGTCGTCATCCGACGAGCATCCGGCGGCCGCGACGGTGACCGCGGCAATCGCGACCAGTACACCGATGACTCGACGCATTTCTCCGAACCTGGACATGCACTCTCCTGTCATGATTGCCGACCACCTCCTCAGAGGTCGGCCGCGTTGCGTTCGACGATGACCGTGGTGGCCTTGACGACGGCGGTCGCCACCACCCCGGGCTCGAGTCCGAGTTCGCGGGCGGCCTCGGCACTCATCAGCGAGGTCACCGAGAACGGACCGCATTGCATGCCGACCTTGGCCATCACGCCGTCCATCTCGACATCGGTGACCAGTCCGGTGAAGCGGTTGCGGGCCGATCGCAGCACCGGCGAGTCGTCGGCGGCCGCCCGCGCGCGCTCCACGGCGAGCTCGGCGAGGCGTGCCCCGTCGACCGTCGTCACCGCACCGTCGGCGGAGGACTTGTCGGTGGTCGTCGGTAACGTTCCGGCCGCAATCCATCGACGCACGGTGTCATCACTGACCCCGAGCAATGCGGCGGCGTCACGGACCCGAATGGAGGACATGAGCTCACCCTATCCGCAACTGAGAGATAAGTGGCGCCCACGGCACGCAGATGCGGTTAGATGACTCGATTCGCGCCGTCACCGATGAGTTCGGGCACCGGCCCGAGTCGGTCTCTGCGGATTGCACGACAACCGAAAAATTCACTGGCCAAACCACCCCTACCGTCGATTAGCGTGGAGACTCATGAGCGCACACCCCACACCTTCCGCCTCGCCCGCGATCGAGGCGATCGATCTCGTCAAGACGTTCGGTGATTTCACGGCCGTCGACGGGGTGTCATTCTCGGTGCCCACCGGCACGGTCCTGGGCCTGCTCGGCCCCAACGGCGCCGGCAAGACCACCATCGTCCGGATGATGACGACGCTGTCGCTGCCCACCAGCGGCACCGCCCGGATCGCCGGGTACGACGTCGTCGACTCGCCAGAAGCGGTGCGGCGCAACATGGGCCTCACCGGGCAGGCCGCCACGGTCGACGAGATCCTCACCGGCCGTGAGAACCTCAAGATGATCGGTGGTCTGTACGGCATCGGTCGGCGTGACCTGACGCGGCGCAGTGAGCGACTCCTCGAGCAGTTCTCACTCACCGAGGCCGGCGACAAGCAGGTGCGGTCGTATTCCGGCGGTATGCGCCGCCGCCTCGACCTCGCCGTCTCACTGCTGGCCGCACCCCCGGTGCTGTTCCTCGACGAACCCACCACCGGGCTCGATCCCCGCAGTCGCAACGAGCTGTGGGATGTGTTGCGCGAGTTGGTCGATGCGGGCACCACCCTGTTGTTGACCACGCAGTACCTGGAGGAGGCCGACCAGCTCGCCGACGACATCGTCGTCATCGACCGCGGTTCGGTGATCGCGCACGGCACGCCGATGCAGCTCAAGGAGCAGGCCGGCGCCGCCAGCGTCGTCATCACCCTGTCCGACGAGGACGCCCTCCCGCAGGCCCGAGAGTTGCTGGCCCGCACCGGCAACGAGGTGTTCGTCGACGCCGGCGCACGCACCGTCACCACCGCCGCGTCGGGGCTGTCGGATCTGACCCGCATCGCCGGCTGGTTCGACGAGTCGCAGATCGCCGTCGACGACCTCGGCCTGGTCCGCCCCAGCCTCGACGACGTCTTCCTGACCCTGACCGGCCACCGTGCCGAAGACACCGCCGACGACGCGTCGGAAACCGAAGGAGCAGCATGACCACCACCGCCTCCACCTCATCCACCGCGCCGTCGGCCACCGTCGACCGACCGGCCGTGCACCAGACCAATCTCGCACAGCAGTCATGGATCATGGTGCGCCGCAATCTGATCCACACTCGACGCATGCCGGAGATGCTGTCGGACGTGACGATCCAGCCGATCATGTTCGTGGTGCTGTTCGCCTACGTCTTCGGCCCGGCGATCAGCCTCGGCGTACCGGGCGTCAGCTACAAGGAGTATCTGCTGCCCGGCATCATGGGGCAGACCATCGTATTCACCGCGTTCATCGTCGCCACCGGCATCACCGCCGACCTCGAGAAGGGCATCGTCGACCGCTTCCGTTCGCTCCCCATCCGACGGTCGTCGGTGCTCGTCGGGCGCAGCGTCGCCAGCCTCATCCACTCGTCCATCGGCATTGTGGTGATGGCGATCACCGGCCTCATCATCGGCTGGCGCATCACCACATCGGTCGGCGAGGGCATCCTCGGATTCGCCCTGGTGCTGCTGTTCGGGTTCGGGATGATCTGGTTCGGCATCCTCATCGGATCGTGGCTGCGCAGCGTCGAGGCCGTCAACGGTTTCATGTTCTCGGTGCTGTTCCCGCTGACCTTCGTCTCCAACGCCTTCGTCCCGACGCAGAACATGCAACCGTGGCTGCGGGCGATCGCCGAGTGGAACCCGATGTCGGCCATGGTCCAGGGCATGCGGGTGCTGTGGGGCAACGGCCCCGACGCCCCCGCCGACGCCGCGTGGCCGCTGCGTCATCCCGAGCTCGCCACCCTCATCTGGGCGGTGATCCTGACCGCGGCGTTTGCCCCGTTCGCTCTACGGAACTACGCCAAGCGGACCGCGGACTGAGTCCACGGCGGGACCCCGGCCCGGTGTCGGCAGCGCTCGAAACCCGTTGACAGCGCCCGGAATCCCGTTGACAGCGCCCGGTTCTCCATTGACAGCGCTCAATTCTCCACTGACAGCGCCCGGAATCTCGTTGACAGCGCCCGGTTCTCCACTGACAGCGCCCGCTACTACTCCGTCGCTGCCAATGCCGCGAGCGGATCACTGTAGATCGCGTCCAGGGCCACCGCGCCGGCCGCCTGCTGCTGCACGGTCGCACCCGAATGCGATACGCGCACATCCCGGTTCGGAATCACCGAGGTTTCCCGGAGTGCCGCGGCAACGGCCGGCAGGGTGGTCGGGTAGTCGGTGAAGGCCTGACCGCCGAGGATGACGTGATCGGGATTGAAGATGTCGGCGATCAGTGCCACAGTCCGACCGAGCACCTGCGCACGCTCATCGAGCAGGGCGCGCGCGGTGGCGTCACCGCCGCGCGCCAGCGCGAGGATACCCTCGATGTCCTCGACGGGAAGGTTCAGTGACTGCGCCGCCTCGACGACGCCGGTGTCGCTCACCGTCGGCTCGAGTCGTCCCGTGCGGTTGGGGTCGAGCAGCGTCGTGCCCGCGGCCGGGAAGTGGCCGATCACCGGCGGACCGCCCGCGGGCGTGTGCACGGTGCCGTCGACGCTGAACGCGATGCCGACCATTTCGCGGGCGTAGAAATAGAGGAAACTCGACCGCTGGTCGGTGTCGGCCTCGGACGGATTGACGACGAGTTCGGCGGCCGCCATCGCCTCCACATGCGAGGCCACCGATACCGGCAGTCCCACCGATTCGGCGATGACACGCCCCACGGGCGCCTGATCCCAGCCGAGTCGCGGATGGTCGACGAACCCGCCCGGCGATACACGACCACCGATGGCCACGCCGGCCCACAGGATGCGGCGATTGGTCCAGCGACCGAGGAACCGTCGGGCGCTGTCGCCGATGGCCGACAGCGTCTGCTCGGGTGATTCGGCGACCGGGGTGGGGATCTGGATCGCGCCGACCACCCGATGCAGCAGATCGTGGGTGGTGATGGAGGTGACCTTGTAGCCGATGTGGATACCGAGGGTGAGGTAGGTCGCGACATTGAGCTCGAACGGCAGCCGCGGCCGTCCGATGGCCCCGGCCGGTGCGAGGTCGGCGCGTTCGCGTAGCAGCCCGGCCTTCAGTAGGGCCCCGACCTGCCGGTTCACCGTCGAGATCGAGAGGCCGGTCAGTTCGGCGGCCTCGTCGCGGAACACCGGCCCGGACAGCCGGGCGGTACGCAGCACCAAGGCGGCGGGCTTGTTGGAGAGCTCGAGCTGCGGAGTCGCAACGTGAATGGCCCGACCCCCTCTACGGTGCGCCCGCTCCGGCGCCGGACCCGGAACCGGCCGCGGCCTGGTGGTGCGGATGGGGGCCGTCGCGGTGCGGGTGCGGTGGTCGATCGTTGCGGTCATCAGATTTGTGTCCTCGTGAATGTGCCACAGGCGCCGATGGGCGTCCAACGAACGGTGGTCGGCGTGGACCACACCGGAACGCGCGCAATCAGGGCGGTGGGATGGAAGTTGTCGCATATGGGAAGGGGAATCAAGCCGGGCGTCGGATTCTGAGCAGACGCGCGTCAGAGGGCGATTCAGGGCATTCGGCGACAACAACACAGGACACGAGCAAACGGCAGACGACATCCCAGGGCGGTGATCATGTAGGTCACCTCCGGGATACGGGTCTGCTCGCTCGAAGCCATGAGAGAAAAGCTAGCAACGGCAGACGCTGCGAGGCAACCCTCACGGGGGTTCGTCACACCACCGTTTCGGCATCCTGACCTGCGCACATACGCGTTCACCGGCGACAATAGGCCCGTTCGGCGAACTCCACCCCGGTTAGACGCACAGCGCGCAAAACTCGTCGGTAGAAGCTGTCGGTGGCACGACGTAGCCTTGATCACATGTCCGGCCCCACCGCGACCCCCACGCCCTCGGCCACCTCCGATGCGGAGTTTCTGCAGGCCATCGAGCCGCTTCGACGCGAGATCATCGCGCACTGCTATCGCATGATGGGTTCCCATCACGACGCCGAGGACCTCGCCCAGGACACGTTCCTGCGGGCCTGGCGCGCCTACGACAAGTTCGACGGTCGCTCGTCGGTCCGCACCTGGTTGCACAAGATTGCCACCAACACCTGCCTCACGGCCCTGCAGAGTCGGCAGCGCAGGCCGCTGCCGTCGGGTCTCGGCGGCGACGCGTACGACCCGACCGACACCCTCGCCCAGGATCACGAAGTGCCCTGGCTCGAGCCGTACGCGGGAACCGTCGACGAGATCACGCCCGGCGACGACGCCGACCCCGCCTACGTCGTCGGGGCGCGCGAATCCATCCGGCTGGCCTTCATCGCCGCCCTCCAGCATCTGCCGGAGCGTCAGCGAGCGGTGCTGATCCTGCGCGACGTCCTGCAGTGGAAGGCCGCCGAGGTCGCCGACACCATCGGGGTGAGCACCGCAACCGTCAACAGCCTGCTGCAACGTGCTCGCGTACAGCTGAAAAATGCCCACCCCGAACAGGATTCGCCCGCGCAGCTGGACGACGCCGCGCAACGCGAGTTGCTGGCGAAGTACGTGTCGGCCTTCGAGCGGTACGACGTCGACGCCATCGTCGACCTCTTCACCGATTCGTCCATCTGGGAGATGCCGCCGTTCACCGGGTGGTATCTGGGCGCCGAGGCCATCGGAACACTCATCCGCGGCAATTGTCCGGCGGAGAAGGCCGGGGATCAGATTCTGCTGCCGACCATCGCCAACGGTCAACCCGCATTCGGTCTCTACATGCGCGAACCCGACGGCATCCACCGCCCCTTCCAACTCCAGGTCCTCGAACTCGATCCGGGGTCCGCGACTCTCGCCCACGTCGTCGCCTTCTTCAGTGACACCATGGTCGAGGACTTCGCCCGGTTCGGGCTCCCACCGGCACCGTATGACGCCCCGCCCGCCGACGGCCCCAGCGCGTATCACCAGGTGGGACGGGACTGAAAGCCCACGTCTCGAAACCGCCTCACCCTGCAGAAATCCGCGATCCGTCCATCCAGACGACCTCCCAGGCATGCCCGTCGAGGTCGCAGAAGCTGCGTGAGTACATGAATCCGAGATCCTCGGGTTCTCGCAGTACGGTGGCCCCACCGGCCAGTGCCCCGTCGACGCAGACGTCGACGTCCTGACGCGTCGATGCGGAGAACGCGACCACCGTCTCGCGGGCCTGGCCGGGATCGCAGATCGGGGTCGCGGCATAGCCTGCGAAGCGGCTCCGCGCGTGCAGCACCACCATCGTCTGCCGATTCACCCGCATACATGCTGTGTTCTGATCACAGAACACAGCATCGAAGGAGAAACCCAGCCGGCCGAAGAACGCGCGTGCGCGGGCGACGTCGACGACCGGCAGGTTGAAGCACCCCAGGTTTCGTGCCACCTCGTTGGTGGGCTACCTGCTGGTAGTGACCCCAGCGTAGTAGGTTGCCTCGTACTCGTTGGGCGGGACCAGGCCGATCGACCCGTGTAACCGGGTGG